>NZ_NUOW01000024.1:81677-258502 GCF_002584635.1 Bacillus sp. AFS031507 | reverse complement strand
AGTGCCTATGATTGGGCTGCGGTATGTGGTTTTTACTACATGTCGTAATGAACTGGAGAAGTAGTAAGACCTGGAAGCCCCGGCCTAAAGGCGGCTTTGATGAAGGTTTAAAAAAGAATCCCCTGGATTTATCCATGGGGCGAAGTCAAATTGTGCTGCAACAGTGAACGAAATTAAGTTTATAAGCGAATTTTTCGATTGAATGGGCGGATTTCTTGGTTTTATGAGCGAATTATTAGTTGAATGGGCGAATTTCTCTGTATAATGAGCGAATCAAACTTTCGGCGTATCAGCGGATTTTTCAATCAGCGAATATTCCCTTTCTATCAGCGAATCGGCTCCTCCATATTTTTTTCTGAAAAAAGGAATGAACAATGATCGTAGCGAATTGTTTATATTCAGAAGGAGGAAAGATTATGAAACCAATACTACTAGACTTTCCAAATCAATTTTACACAGAAAGATTATTCATTCGCATGCCACTTCCCGGTGATGGTAAAGTGGTGTACCAAGCAATGCAGTCTTCGTTAAATGAACTAAAAGAATGGATGCCTTGGGCCCACCGCGAGCAAACCGAGGAAGATGTAGAAGTAAACATGCGTGAGGCACATGCTAAGTTTATAACTCGCGAGGATTTGAGGTTACATATCTTTAATAGGGAAACAGGAGAATTCATCGGTTCTTCTGGAATGCACAGGATCAATTGGAATATCCCGAAGGTTGAAATAGGTTACTGGATCGATACTCGCTATAGCGGGCAGGGGTATATAAAGGAAGCTGCAGAGGCGATAACGAAATTTGCCTTTACTGAACTCAAAGCAAAACGGGTTGAAATTCGTTGTGACTCAAAAAATATCAAAAGTCGGGCCATTCCTGAACGCTTAGGGTTTACCTTAGAAGGCATTTTAAGAGATGATGAAATGTCTGCGGACAGAAAAGATCTACGTGATACATGTATTTATGCAATAATAAGTAATAATTAATACAGCAAAAGAGTACTGATTTTTCAGTACTCTTTTGCATGAACTTATTGAAAAACTCTAGCTGCAGGGATTTAATCAAGGAAATATCTTTTTAGATAGAATTTAGTAATCGCCAAATATTCGCGGGAATAGGATTTTACCACAGCAATCCATGGTGTTTCTGCTGGGAGTCCCTGTACCTGTAGGCCATAATCACGGGCAATTGAGACTGCCCGATATAGATGAAAATTATTTGTAACCACAAGTCCAAGCTTGGCACCATCGGGAATAAGCTTTTTCGAAAAATTAATATTTTCATATGTATCAGTTGATTGATCCTCTAAGATAATCCGATTCTCGCTAATTCCTTGTTTCTTAAGTTCCCTCTTGATGGATTCAGCCTCGGATATTTCTTCACCAGATCCTTTCCCCCCAGAAGCAATGACGAGTGTATCTTGGTTTTTCTTTAAATAGTCTGCAGCGGCATTTATTCTGCTCGCAAACGCTAAGGAAGGGACGGTTCCTTTTACCCTTGCCCCGAGGACAATCAAATAGTCTGCATTTTTAGGTGTCTCCATGTTACTATATTGACTAATTTTAATTTGTAATTTGCCAATGTAAATTAAACCTAAAGCCACGAAAACTCCCAACAACAAAAACACTCTTTTCTTATTTTTCATGATTTCAAATCCATTTCAAGTTTTTTTCACAACTAATTAAACCTATTATACAAAATAATAGATTAAGTAGGTGTGAAATACTAACATATGTTGAATTTAAAAAAGGACGCTCCCCCAGTCCTTTCCTTTTCATTATTCACAAACCCACGACAGTCCAAGCGTTCCTACCCCAGTATGCACGCCTGCCACAGTAATCAGCATCATTAATTCAGTTTGGATATCAGGGAATGTTTCGTTGACTAATTGTTCAAGCACGGCAGCTCTCTCGATATCATTAGCATGAACGATAGCAACTTTCCTAACATTCGTTGTTTCCAAGTCTGTTTGTAAATTATTTATCAACCAGGAAATCGCTCTTTTTTCGGTGCGAACCTTATCTTTAATCTTAGCGCCACCGTCTTCAATCGCTAAAATCGGCTTTATATTAAATAATGAAGCTAGTATTGCTTGGCCTCCGGATACTCTGCCGCTTTTTTTGAGTTGGTCCAGATTTGAGGGGACTAAATATAAGCGTGTATTGTCGCGTAGTGCATTTAATTCTCCGACAACCTCACCGCTCTCATGTCCTTGTCCTACAAGTTCGATCCCTTTTTTTATTAAAAAAGAAAGAGGGTAGGAACCTGTCATGGAGTCGATAGGAAACAGTTTAAAATCAGCCATTTCTGCTGCCATTACAGAGGTTTGAAACGTCCCTGATAAGAGACTAGAAGCATGAAGAGCTATTCCGTAGTCATAGTCTTCCTTTAACCTTGTATAAAGTTCCACAAAATCACCCAGGGCAGGCTGGGAGGTTTGAAATTTCGAATCCTCATGTTTCATTCGCTCATAAAACTCTTTTTGTGTAATATCTATTGTTTCCTTGTAGGATTCTTGGTTAATTACAATGTTAAGTGGAACTACATGTATATTATTTTGCTCGATAAACTCTTTGCTTAGCGAAGCCGTTGTGTCAGTAATCCATGCAATTTTTGCTGTATTCATGTTAATCCTCTTCCTCCAGCGAAATCTCTTATTTCTATATCATATAATCTCGATATTACTCATTACACATGTTAGTTTTATTCCCTTTGTTTTGATAACTAGATTCAACATTACAAGAAGGAATATTAACCAACAAGTTATATTTGTCATGTTAAAATATGAAAACTTTGTGAAGTTTTTAGGAGAGAAACCCCAAAAAGGACCTAGTTCGAATTGTTCAAAAATAGTAGTCTGTGATTTAAATCACTTATTTTGTGCGTTAAATATCATATAATCACTATGGAAACAGTGAAATATATAGGGAGTGTTAAAAATGTTAGATCAAAAAACAATAGAAATAATCAAATCAACTGTACCTGTTCTAGAAAAACATGGGGAAACAATTACAACTCGATTTTACCAATTGATGTTTGGCAACCATCCTGAATTACTAAATATATTTAATCATGCTAATCAAAAACAAGGCAGACAGCAAAAAGCATTGGCTGGAACGGTATATGCCGCTGCCATGTATATCGATAATCTGGAAGCTATACTTCCAGTAGTGAAGCAAATTGCACAAAAACATAGAAGCCTTGGCATCTTGCCTGAACATTACCCGATTGTCGGAAAACATCTACTGCTAGCGATTAAGGATGTATTAGGTGATGCAGCAACAGACGAGATTATTGACGCATGGGCTCAAGCATATAATGTAATTGCAGATGTTTTTATCAGTGTAGAAGCAGAATTATATGATGAAACTGAAAATCAACAGGGTGGCTGGAACGGCTTTCGTAACTTTAAAGTCGACCGTAAAGTAGTTGAGAGTGAAGTGATCACCTCGTTTTACTTAAAACCAGAAGACAATAAAGGAATTGCCAATTTTACCCCTGGTCAGTATATTAGTATCAAGCTAGAAATAGCAGGTGAAAAGTTCACACATATTCGTCAATACAGCCTTTCAGATGCTCCAGGTAAGGACTATTATCGAATCAGTGTTAAACGCGAATCTGGGACTGAAAATCCAGATGGAATGGTGTCCAATTACTTACACGACGGAGTGAACCAAGGAGATATTTTAAAAGTAAGTGCTCCTGCAGGGGATTTTGTTCTTGATACTAATAAGAATACTCCTGTTGTGTTACTTAGTGGGGGCATTGGTTTAACACCAATGATGAGTATGTTAAAAACAGTCGTTGAAGTCCAGCCAGAACGTAAGGTAACATTTGTCCATGCAGCTGCGAATGGGAATGTACATGCACTAAGAGACGAAGTAGAAGAGATATCAAAGCTTGAAAACGTACATTCCTATTTCTTTTACGATTCACCAACAGAAGAGGATTGCAAGAATAACCGCTTTGATGTTGAAGGCTATGTAACCCGTGAGTGGCTGAAAGAAAATATCACAACCAAGGACGCCGATTTTTATTTCTGTGGACCTGTTCCATTTATGAAAGCTATTAATCGTTCATTAAAAGAATTAGGAGTAAATCAAGAAAGAATTCACTTTGAATTTTTTGGTCCTATGGGGAATTTAGAAGAATAACAGAGAAACAAGCCGATTTCTAATAGAAGTCGGCTTTATTTTTGTAGTGAACTTACGAACAGCCTTTCAAAAATATAAATTTGAAATCTATAAGTCGATAACTATATTAGAGAAGTTTGGTTAAAATACCAATAAGAATTAATGCCATATCAATTCCAAATATCCCTTTTAGGAAAGGAGCAAACATTATTGCATTTTTTAATGACGATTATAAACGAGTACGGGTATCTTGTTCTTTTTCTTTCCATTACACTTGGTATATTTGCACTTCCGATTCCTATGGAAGCAATGTTGGCATATGCAGGGTTTTTATCCTTTCTTGGAAAGCTTAATTGGTTTGGAAGTATACTCGCTTCTGCAGCTGGTTGTACGCTTGGAATGTTGCTTTCCTATTGGGTAGGCTATAAGCTTGGGATTCAATTTTTTGAAAAGCATGGGAAGCGGCTGCATTTAGAGCCAGATCGTTTGAATTCAATTTCAAACTGGTTAAGAAAATATGGCAATAAACTATTAATCATTGCCTTATTTATTCCAGTATTTAGGCATTTTATCGGTTATTTTTCTGGGGTCACTCGTTTACCAATTAGGATTTATACCTTGTATACAGGGCTTGGGTCAGCGATTTGGGTTTCGAGTTTTATCTCATTAGGAAAAATACTTGGTCCTCAATGGGAAGTTTTTTTTGAAATCATAAGGAAATATTTAATTTTAACCAGCGTGGTTCTTATCATTTTAATTGTAATTATTTATGGGATTAGGAAATTAAGGAATGTAGTTATAGAAACAGGAACGAAATAGGAGAACAAATTAAGATCAAAGGAGTCCTCTCAACGGTTCCTTTGATTTTTATTTAGAGTAAATAGTTGTAGAAGTTAACAATTTTCGAACTTTATGTATTTTATACGATATATATGGTCCTTGAAAGTTTGATTCATATCTCAACTATGATTAAATTAAATAAAGAAATGGCCAGAAAGGATGTTATTTAATGAATAAAAATGTCATACGTTCGATCACGGGCATAGCTGTATTATTTTGCCTCCTCTGGCTGATCGGGCTTGGTTGGGCGGTAGGGGAATTTTATGCTGGAAAACCAGAAAAGGTTCCAGAAGCAAAAACCGTTTCCAAGGTGGAAAATAAAAAAGGGTTAACCATCGTGGCGTTAGGTGATTCGTTAACTCGAGGAACAGGCGATGAAACCGGAAAAGGATATGTGGGTGTCTTGATTGATGAAATCAAGGGAAAAACAAAGCGTCCGGTACAGTTGACCAACCTTGGTATCAATGGTCAAAGATCTGGATCTCTAAGGAAGCAAGTACAGGAAACAGAAGTAGGGCGCCAAATTCAAAAAGCTGATATTGTCCTAGTGACGATTGGCGGAAACGACTTGTTCCGCGGGGGGCAAGGCTTAAGCGATTTTAAAGCTGAAGATATTGCTGCGATTGAGAAGAAATACCTGGATAATTTGAAGTTTGTTTTTGAGCAAATACGTAAAAACAATACAAATGCCAATGTGTTTTTCATTGGTTTGTATAATCCATTTATTGAATTAGAGCAGGGAAAAGTGATGTCAAAAGTGGTCCGCCACTGGAATTACGATAGTGCAGAAGTCAGTGCTTCTTTTCCAAAAATCGTGTTTGTACCAACCTTCGACTTGTTTGAGTTAAAAGTGAATGACTACTTATATTCCGACAAGTTTCATCCAAATTCAAAAGGGTATCGTTTAATTGCCGAACGGGTAGCTTCATTGCTTACCTGGTAAGGAGAGGAATTCGATGGAGAAAAAAATTACACTATCTGTAAAAAATCTTAAAAAAGTAATTGGAAAAAAGGAAATTATCAAGGGATTGACTTTCGATTTACGGGAAGGAGAGGTATTTGGCTTCTTAGGCCCAAATGGAGCAGGGAAAACAACGACGATCCGCATGCTTGTTGGATTAATCAAACCCACATCCGGCAGCATTCACATTTGTGGCGCGAATATAGAAGAGAATTTTCAAGAAGCAATGACCAATCTTGGTTGTATTGTCGAGAATCCAGAATTATATCCCTATCTTTCCGGGTATAATAACCTCCTTCATTTTGCCAGAATGCTCGAAGGAATCGGAGAACAACGAATTAAAGAGGTTACTAAACTTGTTGGTTTAACAGAAAGAATTCATGATAAGGTAAAAACCTATTCTTTAGGGATGAGACAACGTCTTGGGATTGCTCAAGCCTTATTAGGGAGACCAAAAGTGCTGATTCTTGATGAGCCAACTAATGGGTTGGATCCGGCAGGAATCCGTGAAATGAGACAATTTATAAGGTTTCTTGCAGAGGATGAAGGCTTAAGCGTCTTAGTTTCCAGTCATTTGCTAAGCGAAATTCAACTTTTGTGTGACCGTGTCGCGATTATTTCAAAAGGGACGATTATACGAACGGATACTGTCCATCAACTGCTAGCAAATCGCGAAAGAGTCGTTTGGCAGGTTCATCCGCTTGAGAAGGGTAAGGAAGTATTAAGTTCGTTAACCAAAATTGATGTAACAGAAGATGGTACCATACTGACAGAATTTAATGAACAAAAGATACCTCTATGGAATAAGCAGTTGGTTGAAGCAGGAATTGCTGTGACTGAAATGAATCGAAAAATGCCAGTCCTGGAAGATTTATTCCTCGAACTTACGGGGGGTGATACGATTGAATAAATTGATTCAAAATGAAATGATGAAACTGATTGCCAAGAAGCGGCTTATTGTTATTGCTATCATTATTGGCGTTCTTGTCATGTTATTTACATATGCACAATATAAACAAGTTCAAACACAACGAGAAAAATTGGGAACTAGTGATTGGCGAACAATTTTACAACAGCAAATTGTTGACACGACCAATCGTTTGAGCAGCAGTCGGATAACCGATGAATGGAAGAAACAACTGCAAATATCCCTGCAACAGCAACAATATTATCTGGATCATGATATTAATCCTTCTGAGCCTGGTGCACCAACGTTTATGAGGATTTTCTTAGAAAACTCGATTGATCTCTTTATTCCATTAATGGTCATGGTCATTGCCAGTGATTTGGTTTCATCCGAGCACAGTTTAGGATCAATTAAACTGCTACTGACGAGGCCGGTCAAACGATGGAAGGTACTCTTAAGTAAATATTTGACTCTTTGCTTAGCCATTTCATTAATTATTGCGATCGCAGGAATCCTTTCTTATTTGATTTCTGGTTTGGTGTTTGGGTACAAAGGCTGGGGAGCACCCATTTTAACAGGCTTTAATGTGACCGAAACAGGCTTAAATACTTCAGAAGTCAAACTTATGGGGCAATGGAAATTTTTATTAATGGACTTTGGACTGGTCTGGTTTGTCTCTATTGTCGTCGGTACCTTATCCTTTATGCTGTCGGTTTTGATTCGCAGTACGGCTGCCGGCATGGGAGTCATGCTTGCCTCTTTAATCTCAGGAGCTATATTAACGAACATGGTATCCTCCTGGGAATCTGCCAAGTACTTTTTTATGGTTAATTTACGGTTAACCGATTATATGAAAGGAACAGCACCTCCGATTGAAGGCATGGATCTTTCATTTTCCATCCAAATCCTCTTTGTGTGGTGGGCAGTTGCTTTATTCGTTTCATTTTTTGTCTTTACTAGGAGAGATGTCTATTAGAGAAAGCTATTTCCGTGTTTGCGGGAATAGCTTTTTTATTGGGTGCGTTAAAGGTCATAGTTGATTTTAAAGCCTACGTTGATTGGAGCGTAAGGCGCGAAGACTCCTGCGGGAGGGGACGGGGCAGGGGAGACCCCGGAGGCTCCACGGACAGCCCGCGAACCGCACGCGCCTGGAGTGGAAATCAACAGCCCAGTTTAACCGATTAAAATTAAAAAAGTTCCAACTTGAAAGAATATTATAAAATTAATAAAATATTAGAGAGGATAATTGACAAATGGAGGAGTGTCTATGTCATTTGCAATAAAAAAGATCGATCATATTCAACTTGCTGGCCCAAAGGGCTGTGAAGAAACCGCGAGGGAATTTTTCAATGGAATTCTGGGATTAATTGAAGTTGAAAAGCCAGCAGAATTAAAGAAACGCGGCGGGGTTTGGTTTGAATTTGGGACCTTTCAACTTCACATTGGGGTAGAGGAACCATTTTCACCAGCTAAAAAAGCACATCCTGCATTAGTGGTAGAAAATATCGAGGCTTTAAAAGGTCATCTACGTGAAAAGGGAGTTTTGTATACAGAGGACGATCTACTTCCAGGGGCGAGCAGAATTCATGTACATGATCCGTTTGGCAATCGACTTGAATTATTAGAATGGCTCTAGAAATTCCTTTGAGATATAAAAACAGCTCCACTCCAGAAATTTGGAATGGGGCTGAATGCCTTAAATTGGGGGATTGAAGGCACATTTCTTAGGGATGATTCTATTCAATTTCCAGCAGGGAGAGGGGACACCAGCCGGAAGGAAATATGCATAAATAATTTTAGGTTTTACTGTTTCACAGTAACTTTCACTGGTTCTCTACTTACACCAAAGTGTTGCTTGAGTATTAATGAAGGACCGCCAAGATTAAACAGGTAGCGGGCTTCAATGACTAGTTTCATAAAGGCCCCAATTAAGCCAGAAAAACGAACATGCCCCACTTTGCCAACGCCAGCAGAAAGTCCAATCGAAGCAACAGAGCCTTTGTGGTGATATTCAAAGGTGGTTAATGATTCACCGCGAAGTGTACAACAATATTTTTGCACAAACAGGCGATTGTTGCAAGCCTACTTGTGCAGTCGGGGCCAGGGCAGAATTATCATCCTTCATGAATAAAGAGCAGTCCCCGATACTAAAAACATTTTTCGTGTTCTTAACGCGAAGATAAGAGTCGACAGCGAGTTTGCCTTTTTCAATTGGTAACCCCCATTTTTGAACATTTTACATGAGGATTATAAAAAAATAGAGCGAATGCTCTTGTTATCTTGTGAATTATTTCACATATATTCTCTGTTTTTAGAATACAATAATACAAATAGAATCTCAAGTGTTTTATAACTAAATATTTGTCAAAATGGTAAATTTTTTTTGACGAACTGGGAATGATAATTCCGTACCATTAAAAAAGGTTTATTTTACTAATTAAAAGAATAGGAAGGAGATAATTATGAAGTTTAAAATGTTACTTTTATCATTAGGATTAATATTGTCTGTGCAGGGAGTGGCTGCAGCAAACCAGACGGTGCCTGACACCAATAATGGAGAGCAAAGGGAAAAAGCACCTTGTAATTGTAAAGAGGGCAGAGAGCATCATATGATGCATAAAGATTGGCAAGCAAAGATGGCGGAAAGAGAGAAAATGCTTCTATCATGGGTAGACCAGTATACTCCAGATAAAAAAGGCGAGTGGACAACAGTCCTTGCGGAAAAGAAAACACTAAGTAACCAATGGATGAGTCCTGAAAATGCTGAAAAACGTGAGAAATGGAAAAAAGAAAAAATGGCGAAAATAGAAGAACTAAAAAAACAATTTGATGCAGGTAAGTTAACAAAAGAGGAATTTATAAAACAGGCACATGGCGGAAAAGAAATGTCACATTGGAGGACATTCCATGAATTAAGGAAAGCCGTTGAAAAGAAAGACAACAAACAGGCCGTGTTACTTCTAAATCAACTGTTAGATCAAACAAAACAGCATAATCAAAAAATCAAAGAATTACTGAAAAAGTAATGAGCTTCTATCGAAAAACTAATTCAGAGGGATTAGTTTTTTCTTTGTTTAAACAGTTCAATCTTCAATTATTCAACCTATTCATAATGACAAGATGTCAATAATTACTGCTGTTAAAATAACTTAATAAAGGGAATAGTTAAGAATGATTAATTCCGAGGAGGTTTGAAATGAGAAGGAAAAATTTAATGATGACCACCGTTGCACTAGGTGCTGCATATTTACTTCGTAATCCAAAATCCAGGCAAAAATTAATGAATCAATTTCAAGCATTTACTAAAAAATAATCCAAAAAATAAACATCCCCTCAATCCGTTGATGGGGATGTTTTTTGGATGTTTATAATGATGAAAGAAATTACCTATGATTGACAACAATAATTCATAAAACTTATTTTTTTAAACTAATTGTTTCTTGTTTAGTCTCTTTGATTTCCTCTTTTATCTCTTCCTTTATATCGTCAGCAATTCCGTCAGTCGCTCTTTTAAATTCGCGAATCGATCTGCCAAAAGCACGGCCAACTTCAGGAAGTTTGTTTGGACCGAAGACGACCAAGGCTACGATTAAAATCAAAATTAATCCTGGTACTCCAATATTAGAAAACATATTTACATCTCCTAGTGATGAATGCTATATAACTAGTGTCTATTATACCTTTTTTATCTTTAATTGTACAAAATTCGAATGGAATAGAAAAAAACGGTGAAACACTGCACCAGTTTGAATATTCCTATTGAATTAATTCTGATTGAACGTAATGATATAGCAGCTTTGACGTGTTATCAATGGATGATTCGTGTGTCCGCTCGAATGCATGTGATGAATCGATGCCAGGTCCAATTAGACCATGGACAATATCATGACCCGAGCGGATCGCTGCTGACGCATCTGAGCCATAAAAAGGATAGATATCTAATTTGTATAGGATATTGTTCTCTTTTGCTAGTCGAACTAAGTTTTTTCTCAACTCAAAATGATAGGGTCCACTTGCATCCTTCACACAGATCGAAACAGTATACTCATCTGTCGATTGTCCGTCGCCGATTGCTCCCATATCAACTGCTAAATACTCAACCGTTTCTGGAGTAATATTCGAATTTCCCCCGTATCCGATTTCCTCATTATTAGAAATTAAGAAATGGGTTGTATAGGGTAAGGTAATATTGTCTGTTTTAATTTGCTTTATTAATTGCAGAAGTATGGCCACACTTGCTTTATCGTCCAAATGGCGGGATTTAATGTAGCCGCTTGGTGTTACTTCTACACGTGGGTCAAATGAAACAAAATCACCGACCTCAATTCCCAATGCACGAACATCCTCCGCAGTATGTACATTCTCATCAATTCTAATTTCGATATTTTCCTGATTTCGCTCAGCTTTGCCAGCATCTTTATAAACATGGACTGAGGTTTGGTGCATCAAAATGGTTCCAGAATATTTTTTGCTGCTGCTGGTTTCGATTTGGCAATATTCTCCTTCAATCGAGTTATATTTAAATCCGCCAATTAAGTCAATTTTCAAGCGACCATTTGACTTTACTTCCTTTACCATCGCACCGAGAGTATCCACATGTGCCGTAAGCATGCGGTGCTTACTTGAATCACTACCCTCAATTGTGGCTATTAAACCGCCTTTACGGTTTCTATAGGTTTTAATTTGTAACTCAGCAAGGTAATTTTCAACAAAGGTAATCACTTCATTTGTGTTTCCTGATGGGCTTGGAATGGATACCAAGTCAGTGATTAATTTTAACGTTTCTTGTGGATTTATAGTAGGCAAAGCAAATACCCCTTTCTGTTTTCTTTCTCTAATATTATACATAATTACGAAAATGATGTGTCTAGATACGATTATTATCAACTTTTCCTTAGGTAATGCATAGGTTAACAAGTATTAAAATTTTTTTAATAGGAATAAAAAATAACGGTATGGGCATGAATGGAACTATTCTAACTATTTAAAAAACTAATTGAACAAACACCAATGGGAGGAGAAAAAGTTGACCAGAGCCGAATTATACCACTCCAAGCCTAAGCAATCATCCTTTAAGGGTCTATTTTTTTTCATATTAGCTTGTATTGTATTAACCGCCGGTTTTTTTGTTTTTCGTTATTTCTATCAAAACACAATTCGAATTGAAGCACCAATTGAAAATCCGGGACCAAAGGTGGTTATTCATCTTCCAAACGGACAAAAGGTCTATACGTATGAGAATCTAATTTTTGAAAAGGATGGGAAAACCTATTATAAGGGTGAGCGCAACACGATTGATTTAACAGGGGGAACTGTTGACTTTGAAGAGTGGAAATAAAGTAGAAGTCAAGAAAGACTAGCAGCAGCTAGTCTTTTTACTTAAACCAACCTTTTTTCTTAAACCAGAGCGACATGCCGATCGCTACAAGAATCATCAGCCCAATAGTTGCGAAATATCCATATTTCCATGTCAACTCAGGCATATAATGAAAGTTCATCCCATATAGACCTGCAATAAAGGTGAGCGGCATGAAAATCGTGGTAATAACGGTAAGGACCTTCATTACATGATTTGTTTGGTGTGAATTTATCGAAATATAACTATCCCTGATGTCCGTGGTAAGTTCACGGTTTGCCTCAATCATCTCTGTTAATTTAAGCAAATGGTCATGAATATCAGAATAGTATTCCCTTTTACCCTGAATCGAAGTCATTCGCTGTGAATTTAAGACCCTGTATATAAGATCGCGCATCGGTGTAATAGTATGCCTCAATGATAGAAGATGGTGCCTTGTATCAAATAAATCTTCGAGCAATGCCTCCATAGATCTTCCTTTTGAATTCTCATCAATTTCATTTAACCGATCCTCAATTAGATAGACAAGAGGGAAATAATTATCGACCATTTTATCAAGAACAAGGTACAAAATATGGGATGGCTCCCACTCTTCAACGTTGGTTGATAAAGTAATTCGCTTCCAAACCTCATCAATTTCAGGTGAAAAGTTATGATGAAAAGTAATTATGTAGTCTTTGCTAAGAAAGAAATCAATTTCTTCCCTTGTAAGCATCTGTTGATTTAGTGCTTGCGTAACCAAAAAAGTGTAGTCTTCATAATAATCCAGCTTTGGTCGCTGTAAAGTATGGACACAATCCTCAATAGCAAGTGGATGAAAGGAGAGAGGGGTCCTTAGGAATTCAATTTCTTCGGTGGTTGGCTGCCCAAAATCAATCCAGTACCATAGAAAATCTCCTCTTATCAGTTCCTCAATTGAAAGGTCTGGTTTCAATTGGTTAGTTTGGGATATCGCAATTGTTCTAATCATGTTAACTCCTTAGTTCGTTCAATTATCATTCCATAAAATGATTATTATGTATAACTTTATCATAACTTTTAATGGTCAATTTTCAAAATTATATAAGGAGTTTCCCTGACTTTATAGTCCATTTCGAAAATGAGAGATTTAATGGACTATAAAGAGGCATTCTAATAGCAGAATGCCTCTTTACTAATTAATAATGGTTATACGATTGGTGAAGTTTCTTTATTCCGCATCGATTGTGGTATATAAACACAGAACGGTTCACTTTCCAGATAATCGCCTGTTACGGCATAAGTTCGTGAGCGGGAACCGCCGCACATTTTGTTGTATTCACAAATGCCGCATTTGCCTTTGTAGTTATCAGGTTGACGTAGTTCTTTAAATACTTTTGACTCACGATAAATTTCTGCAAGCGGGGTATCACGGATGTTACCACCGACAATAGGAAGTAATCCACTTGGCATAACATCTCCAATATGGGAGACAAAGGCGAAGCCGTTGCCATCATTTACGCCTTTTGGCGCACGCTTCAAGCCATCATGCATGGAAGCAAAATCAGTTGTAATCGAGTCTTCGTAATGAATTTCACCTTTTTCAATTAACTGGTCGCGCGTTTTTTGCTGTAAAACAACCCTGCGGTAATGTTGTGCTGCGGTAGTTTTAATATCATATGGTGCAGTTTTGCTTAATTCATACAACCAACGAAACACCTTTTCATGCTCAGCAGGAGAAATACATGCGTCCATTTGACCTCTGCCAGTTGGGACAAGTAGGAAGATGTACCACATAACAGCGCCTAGCTCGCCAACAAGTTTTGCCATTTGTTCAAGCGAGTCATAATTATAACGAGAGATTACTGTATTGATTTGGAGCGGCATGTCTAATTCATTTAAGTATTTAATTTTTTCAACGGTTAAATCAAATGATCCAGGGGTCCCGCGGAAATGATCATGAATCTCGGGTGTTGGGCCGTCTAAACTAAAGCCCCAGCGTGAGAGTCCTACATCTTTGAACAGTTTCATTTTTTCTTTTGTTACATTCGCTGTGGCACTAGGTGTCATCGACACGCGCATCCCTTTTTTAATTGCATAGTCAGCAAGTTCATAAAGATCTTCTCTCATCATACAATCCCCGCCTGTAAAAACGAGCATTGGATTATCCATCTCATAAATTTGATCAATTAAATTGATTCCTTCTTTATGTGAAAGTTCCCGTGGGTCTGGAGTAAGCTGCGCATCAGCACGACAGTGAATGCACTTAAGCTGACAGGCTCTCGTTACTTCCCAAATGACGATAAATGGATTTTTATCATAATCTATTACATTTCTCATTCCATGAGGGTGCCCCATAGCATGTGGATGTCCTTTTCCTATTCCTTGCATCATCATCACCCAAATTCATTAATATTTATAAAACTATAGGTTTATTATAGGTTTATCAACCCACAGTGCATGGGAGTATTGTTACAATATTTCTACATCCTAGTGAGAATTATGTGATATCTATAAAAATCATAATCTTCTTTTGTGTTACATTTATGTTACAAAAACATTAATAAATAATGTAAGATTCCATGATAAACATGATATATAGTGGATAGTTACATAGTTGTGTTTGTTATATTTACGGTTTTCTTTGCTAGAATTGGATTTTTTTACCTTGTAAGCCATATCCTTGGGGTTTATTCCATCCTTAATGTTCGTTTATGATTTAGGTACACAAACGAATTGAAGGGATGCTACGATGAAAAAACAACTATTATCATTCGCAGCAACGGCGGGAATCCTGTTTTCTACATTTGTTGGTTCTGCTAGTGCACATGAAAACATTTATAATGTCCAATCGGGGGATACACTTTGGAAGATTTCACAAGCAAACAAAGTCTCAGTCTCTGACTTGAAAACTTGGAATCACCTAACAAGTGATAATCTCTATGTAAATCAGAAGCTATCATTATTAGCACCACACAGCCACGAACTAGTTGCACCTACCTATACGGTCCAAAAAGGGGACACACTTTACCTTATTTCAGTACGATTCAAACTTTCCATTGCTCAGCTTAAATCACTGAATCACCTCACATCAGATACGATCTATGTAGGACAAGTCTTAAAGATAAATGCGGGTGGTACATCAAATCCAGTACCTGCACCAACTGTATCAAAGGCGCAACTGGTGATAGATGAAGCCAAAAAATACATTGGAACATCTTATTTATGGGGTGGCAATACGCCGTCAGGTTTTGATTGCAGCGGTTTGACAAGTTATGTATTTAATAAAGTTGGAGTAACCATTCCACGAACGTCAGCAACACAATGGTCTGGACTGAAAGCTGTCAGCAGCCCAAATCCCGGTGATCTAGTATTCTTTGAAACATATGCTCCAGGTCCTACACATGTAGGGATTTATTTAGGAAATAACCAATTCATTCAAGCGGGATCAAAAGGTGTATCGATTGCAGATATGACCAATTCCTACTGGAAACCAAGGTACCTTGGTGCAAGGACTGCATTTTAATAGATAAAGTAGAAAGGTCTTTCAACATTGAAAGACTCTTTTTATTTTTTCAAAATTAAAAATATAGTATGATAAGGCTAATCAAAAAAATTGAAGTGAATGGAGTTGTCGGATGTTAAAAAAAATTATTAGTATAGTGATATTGCTAGTAATCATTGCGATTGGTTTTTTTCAAAAAGATGAATTACTGCATCTTGTTAAACAAGGCGGAGCCTTATCGATTTTTATTAGTATGTTATTAGTGTCGATTTGTGTCTTTTTTCCTGTCATCCCGTTTCCAGTTTTAGCAGGAATGATCGGAGCCGTATTTGGAACGGCCCAAGGGATGCTTGTATCCTTAACAGGGGCCATGGCTGGGACGATGGCTTTCTTCTTCTTATCCAGGTATGGTTTTCGCGATTTTGCCCAGGATAAACTGATGATATATCCAAAAGTTCAGGAATACGATGAGTTTTTAAACAGAAATTCCTTTGTAGCAATATTAACCTGTCGATTAATTCCTATCATTCCAGCACCGGTTGTCAATATCATTTGTGGGTTAAGTCATGTGAGATGGCTAACATTTTTTACTGCATCCATAATCGGAAAAGTTCCAAACATTCTGCTTTTGTCGTATGCAGGTGCTTCATTTAGTAACAACAAGCTTTATTCTTTCGGACTTTACGGCGCCTATATGGTCATCATTATCCTGATTAACTTTGTTATTGTTTATCGAAAGCAGGCAAAGAATTCTCTTGATTAAACAACTTCTTGAATATTTAAATCATTTTGTTCCTCAACGGAGATTAGTTCCTTAAAGAAGCTTTTTAAAATAAGCCATTTAGCTGGATAGCTGTAAATAAAATCTTCGATCACCTGAGAGGAGTAATACAAAAAACAATCGATAGGAACTTTTTCTTTTTTTAAATCGTATAAAAGTGCATGTGGAATCGTGTAATAGTCATTCAACTGGTAGGGGTTGAACTTTACTACTTGAATTTTTTGGTCGTGGATCATCTTTTTTAAAGATTGTTCTTGTACTGAAATACTTTCTTCCTTAGTTAGACCATTTAAACAAATACGATCATTGATAAAATAAATACCCTTCATAAACAACACCTCATTCTATTTCCTTGATTGGTATTGTTATTGACAGGGTTTAGGAGAAGTATACTTATCCAGGTGTGGAAATTTCTATAAAAAAATTACCCGGCCATGGGGCCGGGTATTCAAACTAATCTATATTTTAAGGGGGCGGAGGTTTAAGGTTCTTCCGTGAACCTATTTAAATCTTAATCGATAATTATTAATAAATTATGAACGAAAGATTAATAGTTTAAGAAAAGATAAGGAGAATAAATGAAAGATTTTCATTGTTGTGCGACATGCAGGCATTTTAAAGTAGAAAAAAAGCCAGAGGGGATGCACTACTTTTGTAGTCGTTTAGGCTTTGAGACAAAAACGAACTACCAATTTAATTGCTGGAGTCCGAGAGAAAATATTAAGAAAATAATCGATAATGTTAATAAGGTTAGAAAGGGAAGTGATACTTAACGATAAGTTTCACTTTTTTTAGTTTTTGTAGATGACAAATGTCCATTGTCCTTCTTTGATAATCATGTTATTTTCATGAATATCATTTCTATTTAATTGAATCGCGCTTTACTTGAAAGGAGGACTTTCTATTGGCAGCTACACATACTTTTTCAAAAAAAGAGGAACTAGCTAATTCCATCACACACGGAGTGGGGGCCCTATTAAGCATTTCTGCCTTAGTTATTTTAATTGTATATGCATCCCTATATGGAACGGTGTGGCATGTGGTTAGCTTCACGATTTTTGGAGTAACAATGTTTATACTTTATATGTCATCTACCTTGCTTCATAGTTTTCCTGAAGGAAAGGCAAAGGACATTTTTGAAATTTTTGACCATTCGTCTATTTACTTTTTTATTGCCGGGACCTACACACCATTTTTATTAATCGTAATCAAAGGAACACTAGGTTGGTCACTTTTTGGAATCGTTTGGGGACTTGCGATTGCGGGTACCGTCTTTAAATGCTTTTTTGTGAAAAAGTACCTTTTTTCATCAACGGCGCTTTATGTGGTCATGGGCTGGTTAATTGTCTTCGCATGGAAACCATTAGTGAATAATCTATCTCTGGAAGGGATGACCTATTTAGCTATTGGGGGCGCACTGTATACACTCGGAGCCATTTTCTATGTTTGGCGTGGGTTTAAATATCACCACGCAGTCTGGCACCTATTTGTATTAGCAGCCAGTGTTGCTCACTTTTTTTGTGTGTTGTTTTATGTATTGCCGATTCATTCTTAAGTTGTTCATGAGGACAGAAATCAGAATCAAAGAGCGAAATTTGTCCTCATGGAGCGTTCATGAGGACAGAAATTCGAATAGTGTGTGATTAAACATGCCGCATTTTTCTATAGTTAAATGTCTCCCGAGAAAACCATAGGCTCATTAAAAAGCTAATGATGCCCGTGAACAGTAAAACTTCCCCGATGATTTTCATATTTTCCGCAGTGACTTCTTTCCCAAAGATTAATCCTAAAATGATTGAGGATAAAATAGAGCCCAAATATCGGCAGGTTTGAAATAAGCCGGATGTTGTCCCAATAATCTCTTTTGGACTCTCCTTAACCATGGCCACTTGGAGAACAACATTTCCAATTCCATAGCTTAACCCCATGATTGATAAAATAATCCCGATACCCAAATAGGAAGTATTTACAAAAAACAGAATAAAAGCTAGTGCACCAATAATCGATATAAAAGAGCCAACCATAATCGGCAGGTTTACACCGGCCCGGTCGATCCATTTTCCCGTTACAGATGAAATAATAATGCTTATTCCAGACATAAATAACATTAACAAGCCACTCATTTCCACGCTTAAACCCAATCCTTCTTGAAAATAACTGGGCAGCCCGAAAAATAAACAATAAAAAAAGATATTCAAAAAGATGAACTGGATGTACACCATCGAAAGCTTTGGATGTGTTTTAAAAATACGAATATCAATAAATGGCTCCTTGACTCTTAACTCCCTCAGAACAAATAAACCGAAAAAGATGATTCCAACAACTCCCGACAGATAATGAATTTTTCCTTCAAAAGATAACAAAAACCATAAAAAGAATACCATTCCTGCAGCGAAGTACCCGATTCCTAGAAAATCCAAGTTGGAGAATAATTTTTTCATGTGAGCCTTATCTTGTTTGATGTCCTTAGGAAACATATACCACCCCAGCAGAAAACTGAGGATAATAAAAGGGAAATTCACCCAGAAGATGGCAGGCCAATTGCCCCAAACAATTAAGAAACCTCCAATGGTAGGCCCTAGTGCTACCATTGCCGAAGCGAAAATTGATAATACGGCAAGGGCTGAGGCCTGTCTTTCTTTGATATGGTCTCGAATTAACGACATCCCTGCTGGATAAATGGCACTGCTCCCAATCGATTGAAACAGTCTCATGACAAGTAACATGAGAAAGGTATGTGACATAGGTGCACCAAACGCTGACAAGGCAACTAAAATGAGTCCCGTTAAAAAGGTTTTTTTTCGCCCAAAAATATCACCAATTTTTCCTGTAACCGGCTGTGCTACTGCACTTGCTAAATAAAAGCTGGATATCAACCACGAAACGGTTGTAAAGGAAAGCTGAAAATCCTTCTGTATACTGTGTAATGCTAAGGCGATCATTGATGAATTAAGAGGATTTAACATCGTTCCAGAGGCGACAGCTGTTAAAAATAATGCACGATTTTTTTTCATGTCTTCATCCTTTGCTGGATTTAGAATCAGTTTATTTTTTGCAATATATTTATTTCTATGAGTGGCACATTGAAAATTTATCATTCTAGGAATAGCCTCCAAACTAATATAAATAAGATAGGAATTTTTGAGAATGAAGTGGAGGAGTCTTATGGATGATATTTATCCGATTTTAGAAGTCATTGATCAACCAGGCCAAAAGGTATTAGCAACCATTGTTCGTGTTCAAGGATCAGCATATAAAAGAGAAGGTTCTTCCATGCTTTTTTGTGAAGATGGGAAGCAATTTGGCATGTTAACTGCAGGTTGTTTGGAAACAGATTTGACCATTAAAGCTCAAGAGGTTTTCATCAAGCAAGAAGCAAAAATGTTCCATTATAATTTGGCAGATGAAAACGATATGAGTTGGGGTCAAGGGAATGGCTGCAATGGAACAATTGATATTTTATTAGAGCCAGTCTCTGAAAAATTAACAGAGGATTTCTTTGTTGTAAAAAGATCCTTAGATAAATGTAAACCTGTAATTATGTTAAAAAAACTCGATGAATTGGGGGAGTATCTGTTTATTGAGGAGGAAGGGGATCCGTTTGGCAATTGGTCAGGGGATATTCCTAAAATTGCCTTTACATCTAAAAGTGGAATCATACCTGGAACTGATTCCCTTTATCAACATACGTATCAACCAAGGCCAAGGCTCATAGTCTTCGGGGCAGGACCAGACGCAAAACCGCTTGTTCACCTTGCCGCGGAAACAGGATTTTTAGTTACTGTATGCGATTGGCGGGAAGAGATTTGTCAAAAAAAATATTTTCCCAAAGCTGAGCAGCTCCATTTGGGCTTTCCTAAAAAGCTTTTGAAACAAATTTCCTTTTCTCCCTATGATTATGTGGTCATCATGACGCATCATTATGAGAGGGATCAAGAAATATTAAAGGAGGTACTCAATGAGCATATAAAGTACTTAGGCGTACTAGGGCCGCGGGAAAGAACCAAAAGGCTGCTTAAAAATGAAAATGTCCCAACCTGGATTTATTCACCTATGGGTAAGAATATTGGTGCAAAGGGTCCTGAGGAAATCGCTGTTAGTATCGTTGCTCAATTGATTGAGGTGTGGAGAAAGCCAGTCCATGAAAGAGTGCAACTTCTATGGACCATTCCCGAGTAAGTGGAATTGTTCTTCAGTAGGTAATAACAGTGTTATAAGCCATAATAAGTTGGATTTACTCAGTATAAAATCCACTTAATCATGGGTGAGGGATGAAATTGCATATTATTGGGAAAAGTGTCATTCGCAAAGAGGCGCTTGATAAGGTATCTGGAAAGAAGTTGATTTGGAAAGCAAAGGAGGCGCAAAAATAATGCTTCCCATTGATTTTGATTATTATAAGCCGGCCTCATTGAAAGAAGCAGTCGATTTAAATCAGTATTTAGATCAGCAAGGTAAGCAGCCGATGTTCTTTTCGGGAGGAACCGAATTAATTACACTTGGGAGAATAGATTTAGCCTATACCGAAGCAGTTATTGATATCAAGGATATCCCCGAATGTAATGTAATGCAGGTTAGTGGGGAACAATTGCTGCTTGGCAGTACCCTCTCACTTACAAAAATAGAAGAAGCAAATCTTTTCCCATTATTAACGAAAACTACCAGTCAAGTCGCTGATCATACGGCTCGAGGGAAGATTTCTTTAGGAGGGAATATCTGTGCTCGGATTTTTTACCGGGAAGCTGTTTTGCCATTTTTACTTTCTGATAGCCAAGTTTTAATAGTCGGTCCAGAAGGCAAAAAGATGGTGCCAATCAATGAGATATTTTTAGAAAAGCTTCAACTTAAAAAAGGGGAATTTCTCGTTCAATTAGCAACAGAAACACGGTTTATCAAAGCACCGTTCTTTAGTTTCAAGCGTCGTCAGCAGTGGGATACTGGCTATCCGTTGATCACCGTAGCGGCATTAAAAATAGGTCAGGAAGTACGTGTCGCAATCAGTGGCTTTTGCCCTTTTCCATTTCGGTCAAAAGAACTGGAAGCTTCGTTAAATAAAAGAGATCTGCCAGTAGTTTCAAGGATTGATGAGGGGGTTTCCAAATTACCAAAGCCTATTTTAGATGATGTAGAAGGGTCAGCAAAATATAGGCTATTTGTTTTGCGGAATCTATTGATGGATGTGTTAGCAGTGTTGGATGGAACATGAAGTTAGATTGATAAAATAAAAAAAGGAGGGGAGAGTACCTTGAAATCTCACACAATTACGATGAATATAAATGGAGAAAATCGAAGTGTAACCGTTCGGTCTGCCGATACACTTTTATATGCGATCAGGAATAAACTTGGGTTGACAGGTGCAAAACCGGGCTGTTTAAACGGAGACTGCGGCGCATGTACAGTTAATGTAGAAGGGTGGCCGATGAAATCATGTTTAATGCTTGCCGTTGAAGCGGTTGGAAAGAAAGTAATAACTATTGAAGGGTTGGAGAATACCCCCATCCAGCAGGCTTTTGTGGAAAACTTTGCTTTTCAATGCGGCTACTGCACCCCCGGCTTTATTATGAATTGCCATTCGTTAATACGAAAGCATCCAGAAGCAGGTGATCAAATAATTAAAGAATGGCTGGAGTCGAATATCTGCCGATGTACCGGCTATGCAGAAATTGAAAGTGCGTTGAAATCCGTGCTAAAGAAGAAATGACAAAAGGGGAATGATCTAACGAAAAAGGATGCCATTTTATGGCACCCTCGTCCATGATTTATTTTTTTTTCATCTCAAAGTAGGTGTCCAATACTCGGCGGCCAATTTTCAGGTTTGCTCGGTTGTCTTTCTTTCCCTGATATGCCCATGGAACAATAACGGCCATGGCGATTTCTGGATTCGAACTAGGGGCGTAGCTAACCAAGCTTAGGTTCATTACTGGAGGAGGTTCTTTACCAAACCTATATCGCTCCGGTCCGTCATAAAAGGCTTCAGCTGTCCCTGTTTTACCAGCAGGTGAATAGGGCGCAGTGCTGAAGTACTTATAGGCCGTACCACCACGTTCTTGCATGACTTTTTTAAAACCTAATCGGACACGGTACATCCAATCTGGTTTCACATCAATCGTGTTAAGGACGGTTGGAGAGATTTCTTGTACAACAGGTCCTAGTTCATCTTTCCCTTCCTTTGGTTCGAGCATTTGTTTGACCACATGTGGCTGCATTCGATATCCACCATTCGCAATTGTTGAAACATATTGTACCAACTGCATGGCGGAATAGGTATCATATTGTCCAATCACAAGGTCAAGCAAATATCCAGGCAGGTGGCTCTGACCTTTAAATCCGGTTTGTTCATTTGGTAAATCAATTCCAGTTCTTGATCCAAGGCCAAACGAAGCAAATGAGTTTCTAATTGTGTCAAAAGCCTTCGCGCTAATATTTAAGGGTTTATCATATTCATAATGACCTTTTCCAATTCTAATTGCCGTATGAAACATATAAACGTTGGAAGATAATTTTAGGGCATTAATTTCGTTTAATTTTCCTAAGTAGGCATATGATTTTTTTAGAGGAGTAGCTTGAATTTTTAAACCTTTATCATTAAAAACAGTCCTGGGGCCAATCGCACCTGTTTTATAACCAGTCAAAATCGTGGCACCCTTGACAGTCGAACCCACGTTATAAGTGGTGGTAAAGGTCCCGAGGGCATCATCTTCCATGTCTACTCTGCCAGTTTGTTTGTTTCTGACAATTTTTTTACCTGACATGGCTAAAACTTCACCTGTTTTTGGGTTCATTAAGACAACATAGGCACGGTCAGTTAAAAAAGTACCAGGATATCTTTTAGCTGCCCAAAGCTCCTCCTCTATGATCCGATCAACTTTCATTTGCAGATCCATATCAATGCTTAAGACAAGGTCTTTGCCCTTTTTTCCCTTTGATACGGGATGATTTTCAATTATATTGCCTGTTTTATCCGTTACATTTTTCAATTTTGATTTATAGCCGTGAAGAACATCTTCATACTGCCATTCAAGTTGGCTTTTGCCGACACGATCATTACGGCTGTAATCCCGAGCCAAGAAGTATTCCAATTGTTCAGCTGGCAGCCCTTCATCTGATTTGGTGACTTTTCCTAACACAGACTTTAAGGTTCGATCAAAAGCATAGCACCTCTCCCAGTCGGTAGTAGTATCCACCCCTGGAAGGGATTGCAGATTTTCGTTCACAACGGCCAATTCTTTAGCGGTAACTCCTTCATTTTTAATAATTTGTGTTGTAAATTTGTACCCGCTATTGAACTCTTTATAAAGTGCAAGTACCTCAAGTCTATCTTTATCTATTTCCTTTAATTCTTCAGGTGTTATGCGCTCTAATTTTAACTGATAAATATCCCAGTCTGTTAATTTTTTGGCATAATATAATTCCATTTCATTCTTTTTGATTTTGGCATTAGCACGCTCAGGATTATTCATAATCCAGAAATCAAGTTTATCCCTTTCGGTGACCTTATCTGTTTTTTTATTGATTAGTTTTGCTAATTTTTCAGCGGTTTCAAGCATTTGTTGTTGGCTATATCCCTCGTTCGTGTAACTGATCGCATTCTTTGGTACATTATCAACGATGATTCTGTAATCCCGATCAAGTATTTTTCCTCTTGGGACAGGATTACTGACCGTTACATCTTCTTTTCTTTCTAAATCCCTTTTAAAATTTTCACCATACACGATTTGCACAAAGCCAAGCCGCAGGATTAAAACAGAAAATAGTAAAAAAACACTAAAAAAAATGATATTTAATCGAAAGGGGAAGTGAGACTTCTTCTTTTTCTGTTTATCCAAATTGCCTGCACATCCTTTTTACAGAACAAAAATGTTTACATATATATCCTACCCATTTGTAAATAATGGTATGAAAATTGTTCTAATTCTTTAACTGATGGGATCATTTATCGACAGTATTTATGTTTCTATGAATTTTTTGTCTATAAAAAAATTTCTAATTTTTTCCCATATTTGAAATTTTAATTTATAATAAATTGGGATGTGGTTGTTTTCTTGAACGAACATCTTTAGAAGCAGAAAAAGAGATTGATTAGGAGGTCTGTATATTATGGAACAGAAAGTGATTGATCCAGCTGTACAAAGGGTAATAGCTCAATTTAAGAGTTTGGATGAAAAAATCACCCATTTTTCAAGTATCATCGGTTTGGCTGATTGGGATCAAAAGGTCATGGCACCGAAAAAAGGTAGAAGTATCTTTGCCAAGGCAACTGGCACACTAAGGACGGAAATTTTTAAACTCTCTGTCTCTCAGGAAATGGGCGACTTGCTAGCTGAACTAACTCTTCCTGACAACTTTGATTTATTAGACGAAGTAACAAAAGCAAAAGTTAGAGAATATAGAGCGTACTACCAAAAATCGAAGAGCATACCTGCTGACCTTTTTCAGGAATATAGCATTCTAACAGCACAGGCAAATGATGCCTGGGAAAAGGCTAGGGAAAACAATGATTTTGCCAGCTTCCTGCCCTATTTAGAAAAAATCGTTGAATACAAACGGAAATTTGCTGAAATATATGGATATGTTGACCACCCATACGATGCGCTCTTGGATGAATTTGAACCTGGATTAACGGTAAAGAGACTGGATCCGCTATTTGCCAAGTTAAGAGATTCTAGTGTTAAACTATTAGAACGTATTCAACAAAAGGGAAAGCGGACACAGGCGGAAATTTTTGATCAATCGTTTGCAATTGAAAGACAAAAAGAATTTAATCGCTTTATCTTGCCTATCATTGGTTTTGACCTTGAGGCAGGCAGGTTGGATGAAACGGTCCATCCGTTTGCCCAAACCGTTAATACTGGAGATGTACGGTTAACAACTCGTTATTTAGAAAGAAACGTCCGGTCCGCACTATTCGGTACAATTCATGAAGCGGGACATGGAATCTATGAACAGCATATCAACCCTGATTATGAGGAATCCGTTCTCCAAAGCGGGGCATCTTTCGGAATCCATGAATCGCAATCGAGGTTTTTAGAAAATATGGTCGGCCGCAGCAAGGCTTTCTGGATATACTTTTACCCTAAACTGCAGGAGTATTTTCCGAAACAGCTCGAAACTATTTCTGTGGATGAATTTTATCGGGCGGTTAATAGTGTGAAACCCTCATTTATCCGTGTAGAAGCGGATGAGTTAACGTATAATTTGCATATTATGCTTCGTTATGAAATCGAAAAGGCATTAATAAGCGGTGAGTTCGAAGCGAAAGACCTTCCGACTGTCTGGAACCAGAAAATGCAGGATTACCTTGGTGTAACACCAAGTACTGATTCAGAAGGCGTACTCCAAGATGTTCATTGGTCATTTGGCGGTATTGGCTATTTTCCGTCCTATTCATTAGGAAATCTCTATGCAGCGCAGATCCTCGTGACAATTCAAAGAGAGCTTCCAGAATTCTACAATCATATCGAAAACGGAAGATTTGACCTGATTCAAGATTGGTTAAAAGAAAATATTCATCAGTACGGGAAGCTTTACACCCCAAATGAATTGATTGTAAAGGTAACGGGTGAGGAATTAAACGCCGAATACCTGGTCGAATACCTTGAGAAAAAATATGCAGAGGTTTACGAATTGTAAACTATTTAAGTTTATTAAACATTCAAACTCACATTGACAATAAACTTGAATTATATTATAGTATGAGTAATTAAATATTTCCTTTTTAAAGGGGAGTAGCTGCTACAATAAAGTCGTCATTCCGAGAATTCAATTCTCCGGCTTTATTGGCAACATTTACGTTGTTAGCAAGACCTTTACTGTACTGTAAAGGTCTTTTTGTGGTTTTTTAGGCCTTTACTGTAACCAGTAAAGGCCTATTTTTATGGCGTAAGGGAGTATTTTAAAAAAAACAAACTTTTGAGGAGGAAACATTCATGGACTTAACTCTGTTACTCGAATACGGCTGGGTGTTAATTATCTTGGTGGCATTAGAAGGTCTGTTAGCTGCCGACAACGCATTAGTACTTGCAATTATGGTTAAACAATTACCCGAAGAAAAACGTAAGAAGGCATTATTTTATGGTTTAGCAGGAGCCTTTGTGTTCCGCTTTGCTTCCTTGTTTGTGATTTCGTTTCTGGTTGATGTATGGCAGGTTCAAGCAATTGGGGCACTTTATTTACTGTTTATGGCTGGAAATCATATTTTCCGTAAGGTAATCAAAGGGAAGGCAACAGAGGATAAAGAGGAGAAGAAAGGATCAAAAAAAAGCAGCTTTTGGATGACAGTATTAAAAGTCGAAGTGGCTGACATTGCTTTTGCGGTTGATTCGATTCTTGCTGCGGTCGCTATGGCAGTTGCTTTACCAGACACACCACTTCCAAATATCGGTGGTCTGGATGGTGGTAAATTCTTAGTTATTTTCGCCGGCGGGATTATTGGTCTAATTATTATGAGGTTTGCAGCAAATCAGTTTGTAAAGCTTTTAGAAAAACGTCCAGGTCTGGAAATTGCAGCTTTTACGATTGTTGGCTGGGTTGGTGTGAAGCTAGCAGTTTACACCTTATCACATCCTGCATTGGCTATTTTAAGCGAGGAATTTGCGCATTCAATGGGATGGAAAGTAACCTTCTATGTTGTGTTGGTAGGTATTGCTGCCGCAGGTTGGTTTTTCTCCAAAGACAACAGCACAGAACCAATGAGAAAAGAACCAGAGACTTTATAATTATTATTTCTTTTTAAGCCTTATAAAAGGCAGACTATGATTGTCTGCCTTATATTATTATTCCTACCTAAGAATATACATTTTTGAGATACTTTTCAAAGTCTCAGTGATAGTATAGACAGTTAAGGCTTAAACTAAGAGCACCTATTAATCGTACAATCACAAATCCTATTTGCCTGAGAGGTTTAAGTTGATGAATTTAAAAACGTATCTTGTTATTGCCTTTAGCATTAGTGTTGTTTCCATAATTGGCTTTAGTTTGATATCCTTATTAATAAGTGATCAGAAAATCATCCATTTTGACCGTACCGTAATTGATATGGTCCAAGGGTCTGAAACATTGGTTCTTACAAATGTGATGAAATTTTTTACGTTTATTGGTTCTGCCCCTTTTGTCATTGTTCTTAGTCTTTTTCTGTTATTTTTTCTCTATAAAGTACTTCATCATCGCTTTGAATTAATATTGTTTGCTGCGGCAATCACGGGATCTGCGATATTAAATGGTATCTTAAAGCAGTTTTTTCAAAGAGTCCGTCCTGATTTCCATCGTTTAATTGATATTGAAGGCTATAGTTTTCCAAGTGGACATGCGATGAATGCTTTTACGGTTTATGGGATTCTTTCGTTTTTATTATGGCGTCATATTCCAAGCAGGTTTGGCAGAGGTGTGTTAATTTCCGTAAGCATGGTAATGATTTTAGCAATTGGAATCAGTCGAATTTATTTAGGTGTCCATTATCCAAGCGATATAATTGGCGGCTATTTTGCAAGTGGGTTCTGGATTACAACGGCGATTTTGTTTTTTCAATATTACCAAGAGAAACGTTATAATAAGAAGAAACAAAGAGAAAAGGGTATTGCATGATTATCTTAATTAGTATGGAGTGATACATATCATCAGAAACAGTATTCCTAATTTATTTACGATTTCTAATTTATTTTTTGGATTTTTATCAATTATGTATTCTGCCCAAGGGGATTACAAAAACGCAGCCATTTTAATTTTGATAGGGATGATGCTCGATAGCATGGATGGCCGAATTGCAAGAATGTTACGGGTGGATAGTGAATTGGGGAAAGAATTAGACTCTTTAGCGGATGTGGTTACCTTCGGGGTAGCACCAGCCATGATGGCATATTATTCCTACTTCTCTGAATTTGGGGTAGCAGGCATGGCCATTTCTGGTCTATTTCCTTTATTCGGTGCCTATCGGTTAGCTCGTTTTAATATTAATGCGGTTAAATCATCCAATAAGTATTTTACTGGTGTCCCAATAACGGCTGCAGGTGGATTGTTAACACTTCTTACCTTGTTCCACGGGAAAATGCCAGCGATTATCCTTCCATTTGCCTTTTTTATTCTGTGCTACTTGATGGTCAGTACCATTAAAATTCCTAGCCTAAAGGATATCCCGCTGCCAAAATACGGAATTATCGTCACACTATTTTTGGGATACGCCATATACCTTGTCTTTAAAAAAGAACAGCACCGCTTTCCATACTTCATATACGTAGCAATACCGCTTTATATAGCTTTTATTGGCTACCAATTAGTTCGGAACAAAAGAAAAAATAGTCCAAAATAAAGAAGGGTGTCAGGCACCATGTGAAATTTTCACATGGTGCCTGACACCCTATTTCTATTTCTATTTCCATACTTACATTCCAAACGACATGACCCAAATGGATCCAGCAACGGTTACGAAGGCAATGAAGAAGCCGTAGATGACGTTGATGATCTGGGATTTTCCGTCTTCCCCTTCGTTCATATGCATGAACATATATAATTGAAGGGCAGCTTGGATTACAGCTAAAGTGCCTATAATCCAGACGATGGTTGTAAAAGGAAGAGAGGTTTTTAGTGCCACACCAAGTGCAGCAAAGGTTAGTACTAATGACATGATGAAACCTAACACGTGTGTAAGTGGAAACCCTTTGGTATTTTTAGCCATTATGACACCATCCTTGCTAAATACACAAATGTGAAAATAAAAATCCATACAACATCTAAAAAGTGCCAATATAGACCGATAATAAATGTTTTACGGGCAGTTACAGGTGTTAAACCTCTTTTTAATATTTGAATAATCACCATTGTTGCCCAGCCGATACCCATGCTCACGTGCAGTCCATGTGTACCAAGTAATACAAAGAAGCTAGATAGAAAAGCACTAGTTTGCATTGTTGCTCCTTCGTGAACATAATGGATGAACTCCGTTATCTCCATGAATACGAAGCCAGCACCAAGTAGAAGGGTAATAATAAACCATAATAATAGACCATTACGATTATGGCGACGCATCTCATAGATCGCAAGACCGCAAGTAAAACTACTTGTTAATAAAAGGATGGTTTCGATCATTACATCTTTTATTTCAAAAAGGTCCTTTGGTGTGGGACCACCAGCATACCTTGCATTTAATACAGAAAAGACCGCAAAGAGAGTTCCAAAGAGGACAATCTCAGCTCCTAAGAAAATCCAGAATCCTAGAATATTCATCCGGTTCTGTTCAGTTTGATATTCGAGTGGTAAGGCTGTGTTTACATTAGCCGACATGGCTGTTCCCCCCTTTATCGACGTTACGCCATGCTTTTTCCGTTTCCTTTATTTCGTCAACTGTAACATGGAAGCCATCGTTATAATCGAACGAACGAATGATTAACCCAATAATTATTCCAACAGTGGCTACAAGAGCCGCAATTTTCCATTCAAAGACAAGGAAGAACCCGGCGATGCCAAAGATAACCCCCATATAGATTGGTAAGCCGGAATTACTTGGCATATGGATTTCTTTAATTTCGTCGTCTTTCAGGGTCAATCCTACGTTATCCTTTTTCATATACCAGAAGGCATCAACAGATTTCACTTCAGGTAATTTCGCAAAGTTATAGAATGGAGGGGGTGAAGCAGTAGCCCATTCTAAGGTTCTTGCATCCCATGGGTCGTTTGAAATATTACGGTCCGCATAGCGTGCACTCCAATAAATGTTATAGCAAAGAGCACCAAATCCGATAGCTAAAATCACTGCGCCAATGGTAGATAACATGAATAATGGTGCATAGCCTGATTCAGCTGAATACGTGTATGAACGGCGGACAGCACCGTTTAAACCTAGGAAAAACATCGGCATAAACGTTAAGTTAAATCCAATCGTAAAGAACCAGAAATGAATTTTACCGATTTTTTCATTTAGCATATGTCCGAACATTTTTGGCCACCAGTAATATAACCCGGCAAACACCGCAAACACAACACCAGGAATTAACACATAGTGGAAGTGAGCGACAAGGAATAGGGTATTGTGATATTGATAATCTGCAGCACCCATGGCAAGCATTACCCCAGTTACACCACCAATGATAAAGCAAGGAATGAATGCAAGCGCCCACAGCATCGCTGTTGTAAACTCGATTCGACCTTTTCTCATCGTGAATAACCAGTTAAACATTTTGACACCCGTTGGAATAGCAATCATCATCGTCGTAATGGAGAAAACAGAGTTGACTCCTGGTCCGGCTCCCATCGTAAAGAAGTGGTGAACCCAAACAAGCATACTTAATAACGCAATTCCAACAATGGAGAATACCATTGATTTATAACCGAACAGCATTTTTCTAGAAAAGGTTGAAATAACCTCAGAGAACATCCCGAATGCTGGAAGAACAACGATATATACTTCAGGGTGACCCCATAACCAGAATAAGTTGGCCCACATCATATCCATACCGCCACCGCTTAAGGTGAAGAAGTGCGTTCCAAAGATCCGGTCAAAGGTCATCAAGGCAAGTGCAACAGTGAAAATTGGAAAGGAAGCCACAATAATGACAGATGCAATGAATGAAGTCCAAGTAAACATTGGCATTTTCATTAGTGTCATACCTTTAGTTCTCATTTTTAAGATAGTTACGATAAAATTAATTCCTGTCATTAACGTACCAATCCCGGCAATTTGCAGGGCAATAGCGTAATAGTTATTTCCGATCCCAGGAGTAAATTCTTTACCTGCAAGAGGGAAGTAGGCTGTCCAGCCGGCATCCGGGGACCCTCCAATAACAAACGAAATATTAAACAACATAGCACCACTAAAGAACAACCAGAAGCTTAGAGCGTTAAGTTGAGGGAATGCCACGTCACGCGCGCCAATTTGCAGCGGGATTACCACGTTCATTAAACCAATTAATAATGGCATTGCCGCAAACAAAATCATGATCACACCGTGTGTGGTAAAAATTTCATTGTAATGCTGCGCATCTAAAAATTTCATCTCTGGACGAGAGGTTTGAGCCTTCATTAAAAGACCATCTACGCCTCCCCGGAAAAACATCAGCACACCAGAAAGGATGTACATAATCCCAATTCGTTTATGATCAACGGTTGTTAACCATTCTCTCCAAAGCCATTTCCATTTCTTTAAATAGGTAACCCCTGCTACAATTCCTATCATTGTTAATAGAATAGCAATCTGAGAACCTAGTATTAATGGGTTGCCGACAATAAAAAAGTCATGCCAATTAATGCCCATCGTGCTCACCTCCATCTGATTTTTCGCCCATGTCCATAGAATGCCCATTTGTTTCTTTCTCTTTAAAAATCTTTCCTTTGACGCCATGTACTTCGTACAATTCAGGATTTGTATAAGTTTTAGAATTCATATCAGCATGATTTACCCAGGCTAGATGAGTTCCAAGGAATGTTTCACGACCTAAGTGTGTAGGTTTTAGAAGTTGATTGTATTTCTTTTCTGTTAACTTAGGGGCAGTATCTTTGACATCCTTAACCCACTTTTCAAAGGCTTGCGGGGATTTCGCTTCAACTGTAAATTCCATTTCTGCATATCCCTTGCCGTTAAAGTTTGTATTTCTACCTAGAAATTCTCCAGGCTTGTCTGCTGTGAGATACAACTCTGTCTCCATTTTGTTCATGGTATACTTTTGACCACCTAAAGCAGGAACCCAGAAGGATTGCATTGTACCAGCAGAGGTTAACTTAAACTGTACCGGAGTGCCAGCAGGAATATTCACATAGTTCACTGTCTCGATCCCTTGTTCTGGATAGCTAAAAATCCACTTCCAATCAGCTGATGTTACATTAATGGTAATAGGTTTTTTATTTTCATACCCGGCAGGTACTTTCTCTAATTTATATATTGTTTTAACAGTTGGAATCGTTAAAGCAATGACAATCAGAATAGGAATGACAGTCCAAATAATCTCTAATTTTGTACTTCCGTGTTCTTCAGGCGGTTCGTAATCTGCATTTTCAGGTTTCGCACGATATTTCCAAATGATATATCCAAATAAACCGAACACAACAACAACCACCAACAGCATAAAAATAAGTGACCAGTTAATTAATTCTAGAATGTCACGTGCGGCAGGGCCTTTTGGATCAAAGACGACCATATTCGTACAGCCGCTTAAAAGTAAAGTTGGTACTAAAGCTAACAGTGGAATGATGTAGCTTTTTTTAAACATGAATATTTCTCCCTTCTAGAATGTTCATTTTTTGATATGATTATCGTGAATTCATTCACAAACAAAACAAGACTAATTCCTTCCTTCATTGTAAAAGATGTAAGAATTTAAATTAATTATCATTTAATATTAATTAGTCTGTATGTATTTCCTAAAATCTATATTATCAACATTGCTGTGATGTTAATATAGGTTTTTGGATTAAATTGTGACAAATTTGTTAAGGTTTTAAAATCCCTTACTAGGAAAAATTAGGTAAGTTGATTTTACAAAAAGTGCATTTATGACTTTTGTTGTTTCAAAGCTAAACATTGTCTATTTTGGATTTAAAGTGGGATAATATAAAGGAATACATAGATAGAGGAGAGCAAAAAATGAAGGTAAAAGTTAATCGGAATGCAGCAAAAGCATTGAAGAAAATGATGGAACAAGAAGAGGCACAAGGGAAATTGTTTCGAGTATATGTGACAAGTATCCACGGGGACCACGCCCATTATGATTTAAAGCTTGATACACCAACAGAAAACGATGTAGTGGTTACAAGTGATAAAGAAATTGACTTTATTCTTGATAAAAATGATCCGACATTAAATAATATCTGGATTCAATATTTCCAATTACCAAAAGAAGAATGGCTAATTACCAACCCAACAATGGGCGTTCATCATCACCATTAATAAAACAAGAAAAAACGCTTGTGAGTTCACTGCGTTTTTTTTTGGTGACTATTTTCTTTTCTTTCTATTGACAATTATTTAACACACTTTTTCGAGGATATGATATATGAAGTAGTCCATTATAAATTTGTGTTTGCATTAAATGAACATATGTTGGTTCTGGAAGTTCAATTACACGTTCAAAATCACCATATATTCGCTCTCTTTTCATTTCCATTTCAAATGGTAGAACCGGCTTTATTCTGCCATTAATTTTTAAATGTGTATTTGTGATTAAGTTAATTGAAAGATCTTCTTGATTTACTCCAGGTATTTCAAAAATAATATAGTAATAATTTTCATTTTGATATATATCAAATTTTGGATTACATACCGCTTCTCTAAAAAATTCATCAGGATGTTTTTGCTTAAGTACACTAGACCAAAAATTGCTCTCTCTATATTCATTTGTAATCTCTAGCCATTTTCTCATTTTTTCTATATCCATCTTACTACTCCTTTAAATTTGATTGGCGATAGGCATAGAAGGGTTAGCTATTTGATCCTGATCACTAATATCTGGATCTATATTGCCTGAGTTCATAAGAGAAGAAGCAGGTGAAAAATCACCTAAAGAAAAATTTGCTCCGACAAATTTACTATTGGCAGTATGGCTGTTATGCACAGTGGGACCTATATCAACATTTCCGTTTTGCGTAGCTCCATTAATCTTAAAATTTAAAATATTTATTTGAAATGGCATATCATATAACCCCTATAATGTTAGATTGGTAGTACAGGTTGAATGGGTTTATTTACATTTGCAACATCAGTAGTTCCAATTGAAGTTTGATCATTGACGTCAGGATCATTTAATAGGTTTTCCATCATTGCCTCAGTCGGTGAAGTGTCTCCATATGAAGCATTAATTCCTTGCGATTTAGTATTGGAAGTGGGACTATTATGAGATGCTTCCCCTATAGTTATGGAACCATTACCCGAAATACTATTGATTTTTAAATAATATAAATTGATTACAACCGATGGCATCTTTAAACACCTTTCTATCCTTTGGCTTATGGGTACTATATGCGATGGTGTGCCTATTTGTTACTTAATGGTTGTTGTATTAGAAATGTTTTGGATTTCACTTGACTCTTCTTTGTCTACCGTAAATATATTATGTAAACTTAATTATTTGATTAATTTTTAGTAATGGTGTTAATCTTATAGATGGAAATGTAAGAAGGGAGCACTTTAATACATATGGATAATTTTAAAAATGATGTTGAAATCAAATTAGTAGCACTTGATATGGATGGCACACTATTAAATAATAAAGGCCAGATATCGGAAGCAAATCGCCAGGCAATTAAAGCAGCAAAGGACAAAGGAGTTTTTGTCGTACTAAGTACTGGACGTTCTGTGATTACTAGTCGAGAGCATGCTGATTCATTGGAGCTAAATTCATATTTGGTAACGGTAAATGGAAGTGAGATTTGGGATGAGAAACGGGAACTAGTGGAAAGGAATTTGGTTAAATCGGAGCTGGTTGAGTGGATGTGGGGGTTATCTCAACAGCATAACACAAAATTTTGGGCGATAAGTACCGAGCGTAATTGGCATAATGAAATGCCGGCTGACCTACATACACTGGAATGGATGAAATTTGGCTTTAATATCGATGATGACGCAACAAGAGCACTAATCTTTAATGAATTACAGGCTAAAGGTGAATTTGAATTAAGCAATTCAACCCTGAAAAACATTGAAGTAAATCCAGCTGGAATTAATAAAGCAAAGGGACTTGGGATTGTTTGCAGCCGATTGGGTTTGGAAATGAAAAATGTTATGGCCGTAGGAGATAGCCTTAATGATTTAGCAATGATCAAAGCTGCTGGTTTGGGTGTAGCGATGGGAAATGCTCAGGATACGGTAAAGGAGTCTGCGGACTGGGTAACAGCAACCAATGAAGAAGATGGTGTAGCGCAGGCAATCCGTAAATGGGTGCTGTCAAAATAAAATATGGACGATAAAATTTTTAGGAATTAGTTTGGTATATGCAATCCATAAATGGGTAAAAATAATTAGGCAAGTCAATTTGCAATTTACATGTAATTGTTACATGCTAGGAGGCTACAAAAATGGAACATGGTAAAGTAAAATGGTTTAACGGTGAAAAAGGTTTTGGATTCATTGAGCGTGAAGGTGGAGAAGATGTATTTGTTCACTTCTCAGCTATTCAAGGCGAAGGATACAAAACATTAGATGAAGGTCAAGAGGTTACGTTTGAAATTGAAAGTGGTCAGCGTGGACCACAAGCAGTAAACGTCCGTAAAGCATAATGACCCGCCGATAAAACAGGCCCAGCCAATGGGTCTGTTTTTTTTATGCGAAAAAGTGTCTTGTGGTCAATGAAAGGGAATTCCATTGACCGTAAAAAGGGAAAATGTGTTCTGACGGTAAATGAAAGGTTATTCAATTTACCCTAAAGTGAAAAAAAAGCATCCTCACAGTCAATGAAAAATAATTGCGCCATATTCAAAAGACCCTCTACAATTAAATGTAGAGGGTTAATTTAACGATTTATTTCCTTGACTCTGCCAACTTGTCCATCCGTCAGCCGCACTTTAATTCCATGAGGGTGAAAACTTGACTTGGTCAATATATCCTTAACAGTCCCCTCAGTGAGTTTCCCGCTTCTTTGATCTGCTTTTAGGACTATTTTGACTAAAGTTCCTGGGACAATGTCTACTCTATTTTGACAACTAGACACCCATTTTTCTCCGTGAATTACTTACCTTTTTAGTCTGCTGGCTTTGTAGCTTTTTAGTTGCCTGTGAGCTATTTAAGCTTGAATTTCCTCCGGCCGCTTTGTTTTTCTTATTTTCCAACTGCTGTTTCATCGCTTCTTGAAGACTAATTTTCTTCTTCGGTTCTTCCTGTGGATTGGTTTGGTTTAAATCACTCATAAAAAATCCTCCTAATAAAGTGTTAACTACATTATAAGCTATTTTCGTCCAAATTAAAATTTAACCATTAATTCTTTAACTTGCCTTAAAATGTTCATATTCTTTAAAATATTCTTTTAATCAATCATACTAAAATATGGTAGAATGAACATGAGTGACGTCCGCGGACAATTTCAATCACAACTAAGGGCTTACTAACATAAAAGTAAAAATTTTTTGGACGTTATTTCTCATTTTTGGAATAACGTCCTTTATTTTTAATACCTATGTAATAGTGGGTACATGTTAATTTAGTGATAATCAATATTAATTTATATTAATTATAATTTAATATTGATTTTAATAAGATTTATATTATAATTTGTTTAAGCTTTAAAAAAAAATAGTTTACGAGGTGATCAAATGGGTAATGGTAACAAACACTTAACAACAGGAAATGGAGCACCAGTCGGTGATAATCAAAATTCTATGACGGCTGGATCACGTGGACCAACATTGATTCAAGATGTACATTTACTAGATAAATTGGCACACTTTAATCGTGAGAGAGTTCCTGAACGTGTTGTCCACGCCAAAGGTGCCGGAGCACATGGCTATTTCGAAGTGACCAATGATATGTCAAAATATACAAAAGCAAAATTGTTTAATAGCGTTGGAAAACGTACACCTATGTTTATTCGCTTCTCAACTGTAGCAGGTGAACTTGGTTCAGCGGATACAGTTCGTGATCCGCGTGGGTTTGCTGTTAAGTTTTATACGGAAGAAGGAAACTATGATTTAGTAGGAAACAATACGCCAGTCTTCTTCATTCGCGATGCGATTAAATTTCCTGATTTCATTCATACTCAAAAAAGAGATCCTAAAACCCATTTGAAAAATCCAACCGCAGTTTGGGACTTCTGGTCACTGTCACCTGAATCCTTACATCAAGTTACTTATTTAATGGGTGACCGAGGACTTCCAGCAACACTAAGACATATGAATGGTTATGGCAGCCATACCTTTAAATGGGTAAATGCGGATGGAGCGGCAGTTTGGGTCAAATATCACTTTAAATCCGAGCAAGGTGTTAAGAATATGGCACCAGAGCTTGCTGGTAAGTTAGCTGGTGATAATCCTGATTACCATACGGAAGACTTATTTAATGCAATTGACAAGGGTGACTTCCCAGCATGGAGGCTCCATGTTCAAATCATGCCATTTGAAGATGCTGAAACATATCGCTTCGATCCGTTTGATGTCACAAAGGTATGGTCACATAAGGACTACCCATTAATCGAGGTTGGACGTATGGTACTCAACCGTAATCCTGAAAACTATTTTGCAGAAGTCGAGCAGGCCACATTCTCTCCTGGAACAATGGTCCCTGGTGTTGAGGCTTCGCCAGATAAAATGCTTCAAGGCCGACTATTTGCTTATTCGGACGCCCACCGGTACCGTGTAGGACCGAATCATAATTTGCTCCCAATTAACCGTCCGAAGGTAGAAGTAAATAACTATCAACGTGATGGTGCGATGCGTTCCGATAATAATGGTGGTGGTTCGGTTTACTATGAGCCAAACAGTTTTGGAGGACCAAAGGAAGAACCTGAACATAAACAAACTGCCTTCCAGGTTAATGGACTTGCTGAACAAGTGGCCTATGATCAAAATGACCACTACACACAAGCCGGTGATTTATATCGCTTAATGTCTGCAGAGGAGCGGGCCCGCTTAATTGAAACAGTTGTAGGCGCAATGAAGCCAGTTGAGAGGGATGACATAAAGCTTCGTCAAATTCAACATTTCTACAAAGCAGACCCAGAATATGGTGAGAAAGTAGCCAAAGGGTTAAATCTAGCTATTCCTCAAGAGGTAAAGTAACTATTAAACTAGTAAAGGCCGTTCATTTAGTTGAGCGGTCTTTTTTCATATAGTGAATTCAGAGGATTAAGGTTATTACTTATTGTGTTTTAATTTCCAATTAATTGGAAAAAATAATAACAATAAGTGATAAGGAGCCTGCTCGTGAATCTTAACGTGATATATGGTGCGATATTTATTTTTTCAGCAATAAAATGGGGCGATTGGAAAAATTGGAAATCTTATTATCCAACCTTTCTCTTTTTAATGGTAGGTGATTTGGTTTATCAATTTTTATTTTATAAGCATAGTATGTGGGAATATGTACCTGTAGGAAGTGATAAAAGCTGGGCAAAGCACACCCATATTGCTTTTTTGATTATGTTAATTAAGTATCCTGCAACTATTAGCATGTTCCTTGGTAATATGCCCAAGGCAGCATGGAAGAAACTAGTGTTTATCCTATTCTGGACACTTCTCTATACGATTAATGAATTCACTGATTTGAAATTAGGTGTAATAGTGCATAAAAATGGCTGGAATTTAGGCTGGTCAGCTTTTTTTAGTTTCGTCATGTTTATTGTTTTAGATGTTCATTATAAAAAGCCGCTTTTAGCTTGGATTCTTTCTGCTATCTTTGCTACTTTCCTGTGGAATGTTTTTAAGATACCACAAAGTATTCTAAAATGAATCGTCCTCCACTAACCTATTTTAGGGTGCTTTTTTGCATTTTTTGAAATAAATTTACTGATTTGGTCGAAATATATATGCAGGATTTAGAGGACTAAGATTAGAATTATATTAATATGATGATTCAAAAGGGGGATTAGCATGAGTATCCAGGTAATAGAAAAAGAAGAAATGAAAGTTGTTGGGATTTCATGGAATGGAACTTACTCACAAATCAGTACACTTCCACGTCTTTTTCAAGAAATGGTTAATCGACTAGAAGAAGTATCCTATCAAACGAAAGAACCTGTCTTGATTGCACCTTTTCATAGCCGGGAAACAGAGTTCACCTATTATGTAACAACGCCCGTAGAAAAAATTGACGAAATTCCCGATGGTATGGTTGGATTTACGATTCCAAGTAAAAATTATGTTTTTGCTACTCATAAAGGACCGCAAGAGGAAGTCCAAAATACATATCAACAAATATATGCTTTGATGAAAGAATATGGCTATGAACAGGATCACAATGCATTAAGCATTGAAGTATATAAAGAAGAGCATAAACATCTGTATGCTTCTGGGGAGCTTCACTTTGATATTTATTTACCAGTAAAGACTTATAAAGAGTAAACTAATTCTTTCAATGGAAGCAAGCTAAGGGAAGAAGCAATCACCTTAGCTAATGGATTTTATGTGAAATAATAATCAAATAATTTTAGTATGAAAATACTTTTTAGTGCGTTTTCCTTTACTGTTCCAATAAAGTATACTATCATTAATTTAAGAATTGTATATTTCCTTCGGGGTCAGGTGAAATTCCTAACCGGCGGTGATGAAGCGTTGCTTCTTAGTCCGTGACCCGGTTAACATATTATTGTTAAACGGTGGATCTGGTGAAACTCCAGAGCCGACAGTTAAAGTCTGGATGGGAGAAGGAAAAGACAGGTTTAAGGGTAGGGTGTAGTGTACCTATTTTTAACCCTTTATTTTCTATTGTCTTTTACAGGACCCTGAGGACTTATTGTCTTCAGGGTCTTTTTCATTTTAGCGTAAGAATTTAAGTGGAACCAAAGTAAGGAGAAGGAAATTATGTTTACTGGAATTATTGAAGAAATTGGAGTAGTCGCGAACATCCAGCGGACAGGTGAGTCGTTTGTGTTAGCCATTGAAGCAAAGAAAATACTAAATGATGTTCACCTTGGCGATAGTATTGCGGTCAACGGGGTTTGTCTAACGGTGACATCCTTTACGGGAAAGCTATTCACGGTAGATGTTATGCCCGAAACGGTCAAAGCTTCAAGTTTAAATATGGTTAAGCGGGGTTCCAAAGTAAATCTTGAGCGGGCGATGGCAGCAGGTGGAAGGTTTGGCGGTCATTTCGTCTCTGGACATATCGATGGAACTGGCATAATTAAAAGTAAACAGTCTTTCGAAAATGCGGTTTACTATGAGATTGAAGCGGAGCAGAACATATTAAAATATGTCATCTTAAGAGGATCTATCACGGTAGATGGGACAAGTTTGACTGTTTTTGCAGTAACAGAAAATAGTTTTACATTATCGATCATCCCTCACACATTATCGGAAACGATTTTGGGATTAAAAGGGTCAGGGGATATCGTTAATCTAGAATGCGATATGATTGGTAAATACGTTGGTCATTTTATCAAAAACCTTTCAAGTGATACAGCGGAAAAACGTAAGACAGGGATAACTGCACAATTTTTAGCTGACAATGGCTTTAATTAAATGATGGTTGGAAAAGTCTAGTTTTAATTGGTTTGTAATTTTGAAAGGAGAGAAGTGGCGTGTTTAATACGATTGACGAAGCTCTTGCTGATTTAAAAGTAGGAAAGGTTGTTATTGCCTGCGATGATGAGAACAGGGAAAATGAAGGGGACTTTATTTCTCTTGCTGAAAAAGCAACGCCGGAGGTTATAAATCTTATGGCCACTCACGGAAGAGGTCTAATCTGTGTTCCCATTGACGAGGCATTAGCTCAAAAGCTCGACTTACATCCAATGGTTTCCAAGAACACGGATCCTAATCGAACAGCTTTTACCGTAAGTATTGACCATAAATTTTCTACCACTGGCATTTCTGCATTTGAACGTTCAGCAACGGTGTTGAGTATGGTCGACCCGGAATCAAAAGCATCTGATTTTTTAAGACCAGGGCATATGTTTCCGCTAATTGCTAAAAAAGGCGGAGTCTTGAGCAGAACGGGGCATACAGAAGCAGCTGTAGACCTTGCAATTTTATGCGGTGCCAAACCTGCTGGTGTCATTTGTGAAATCATGAATGACGACGGAACGATGGCCCGTGTCCCCCAACTGCGCAAAATTGCTGATAAGCTAAACGTTAAAATGATTACGATAAAAGACTTAGTAGAATACCGAAACAACAAGGAAAACTTAGTTAAGCGGGAAGTTTAAAATCAAATTTAGGAGGAATACTCATGGGTAATATTTTTGAAGGAAATTTAGTTGGCTCAGGATTAAAAGTTGGAATCGTGGTTGGACGTTTTAATGAATTCATTACAAGTAAATTATTAGGCGGTGCACAGGATGCTCTCAAAAGACATGGCGTCAGCGAAACAGACGTGGATGTTGCCTGGGTACCAGGTGCATTTGAGATTTCATTAATCGCCCAAAAAATGGCTAATAGTAAAAAATATGATGCAGTTATCACGCTTGGCACAGTCATTCGCGGCTCTACTCCACATTTTGACTTTGTTTGTAATGAAGTGGCAAAAGGTGTTTCTGCAATCAATTTAAGTAGTGGTATTCCGGTTATTTTTGGAGTGTTAACCACGGATTCCATTGAACAAGCGATTGAGCGTGCAGGAACTAAAGCAGGTAATAAAGGCTGGGACGCAGCATCTGCTGCGATTGAAATGGCAAATTTATGCAGGAGTATTGAATTATAGAATTATTGCAAAAAAACATGTACAATTCATGTCAACTTTTCTATAATGAGTTTAACAAAAAATATTTTTAAAATTAGGTGCTAAAATCTTTTCGAAAGATTTTCAGCTTAAAAGGGAAGTTTGGTATAAGCCAACGCGGTCCCGCCACTGTAAATGAGAGCAACCTATATTGTGTCACTGTCGACTACGATGGGAAGGCATAGGAAGCGACGATCATGAGTCAGGAAACCTGCCTAATTCTTGTGCGCCAATGACCTACGAGGATAGGACGGTGTTGAAGTCTAGACTCTTTTTACTTGTTGCTAGTAACCTGAATCTACTCATACCAACATCTCCATTTACATTGTGGAGATGTTTTTTGTTGTTATCCAAGCTATATTGTTTGGCACAAGAATGGATTTATTTTTTGTCACATACTTTTATTACATAGAAAGCAGGGAGAAAAATGAAGAAGTTGTATTCATTGCTGTTAGTAGTATTATTAACAGTAGGAGTTTTAGCAGGTTGTGCTGAAAAGAAAGACCAAGTGAAGGAAGAGAATAAATCTAGCGTAGAGAAGAAAACAGCGGAAATAACATATCCTGTTACACTTACAGATGCTACCAAAACTAAAGTTATTATCGAAAAGAAACCTGAAAAGATCGTTTCACTAATTCCAAGTAATACAGAAATTGCATTTTCATTAGGACTTGACAAAGAAGTGGTGGGCGTGTCTGATTTCGATAATTATCCGGAAGCAGCGACGAAAAAAGAAAAAATCGGCGGACAGGAAATAAACTTAGAAAAAATCATTTCCTTAAAACCAGATTTAGTGCTAGCACATGCATCGTCCGCTCATAATTCTGAAGCAGGGCTTCAGCAGCTTAAAGATGCCGGAATTACCGTTTTGGTTGTTAATGATGCGCAAAATTTTGACCAAGTTTATGATTCCATTGATATGATTGGGAAAGCTACCGGTGAAACAGCGAAAGCCGATGAAATGATTACAGGGATGAAGGATAAATTGGCCGAAATTAAAGCAAAGGCTGGGGAAATCAAAGAAAAGAAAAAGGTATTAGTTGAGGTTTCACCGGCTCCAGAAATTTATACACCTGGAAAGAATACCTTTATGGATCAAATGCTAAGTTCGATTAATGCTGAAAACATTGCAAATGATCAAGAAGGCTGGATTAAAATTGATCAAGAGGCGATGATTAAACGGAATCCTGATGTTATCGTCACAACATACGGGTACTATGTGAAAAATCCGGCAGAACAAGTTTTAAGCAGAAAGGGCTGGGAAACAGTCAACGCTGTAAAAAATAAGAAAGTAGTCGATGTAGATTCTGATCGAGTAACTCGGTCAGGCCCTAGGATCGTTGAAGGAGTAGAAGATCTTGCAAAGGCTGTCTATCCTGAAATTTTTAAATAACAAGTATACAGCCTACATAATAGCTGGAATTTTCCTATTCCTAGCTATTTTATTAGGTATTTCAATAGGAACAGTTTCGGTTCCAATGTTAACGATTATTAAAATAATCAGTGCGAAAGTTTTTGGGGTAATTTCATTGGAGACAATTGACCCCATGTTTTCAAGTATTGTTCTAAATATTCGCTTACCTAGAGTGATTTTATCAGGTCTTGTCGGGGCTTCTCTTGCAATTGCAGGGGCAGCCTTTCAAGGACTGTTAAGAAACCCGTTGGCAGATCCTTATACACTTGGTGTATCCTCCGGGGCATCTGTTGGAGCGGTGTTGACACTGTTTTTTCATCTATCAATCCCTTTTATTGGATCCTTCACATTACCATTGCTAAGTATTCTATTTTCCTTTTTAACCATCTTTTTAGTCCTTGCTTTCGCCAGTAAAATAGAGCGCTCCATGAGAGTAGAAACGATTATTTTAACAGGGATAATTTTTAGCTCGTTCTTAGGGGCAATAATTTCGCTGATGATTGCGCTGACCGGGGATGAGCTCCGGCAAATTATAGGCTGGCTATTAGGAAGCGTATCGATGAGAGGATGGGAGTACATAAAGATCATTTTGCCATTTTTTATCATTGGCTCAAGCCTGCTGGTTTTTAATGCAAAAGAACTAAACGCCATGTCGTTTGGGGAAGAGCGGGCACAGCATTTAGGGGTCAATGTTCAAAAAAGAAAGCTAATTATATTAACAGCTGGCTCTATTTTAACAGGAGCGGCGGTTGCGGTGTCAGGCACCATTGGTTTTGTCGGGTTAGTGATTCCTCATTTATCAAGATTATTATGGGGTCCCGATCACCGGCATCTCCTTCCTTTATCGATCATAACTGGAAGCGGTTTTTTAATCTTAGCTGACCTAATTTCAAGAACAATCATATCTCCTATAGAATTACCCATTGGTGTCATCACTGCTTTAATTGGTGCACCGGTATTTGCAATAATCCTGCTCCAAAGAAAAAGGATGGAAAGAAGTGGTTAGAGAATGCTTAGTGTTCAACAGGTTTCCGGTGGATACTCGAGTGAAGCGGTTCTGAAGGACATTTCTTTTGATGTGGAAAAGGGAGAATTATTTGGGATATTGGGGCCAAATGGAAGTGGAAAGACAACCCTTTTAAAAATGCTTAGTGGAATTTTACCAATCCAAAAAGGTGAGATTATTATCAATCGGAAACGGCTGCAGGAATACAGACCAAAACAGCTGGCCCAAATGATTGCCGTTCTTTCACAACATTCATCACAATCTTTCTCGTACACCGTAAAAGAAACCGTTTCGCTTGGCCGTTATGCACATCAAAAGGGGTTATTTCAATCCTGGAGTAAAGCCGATGAAGAGGTTGTCCAGCGAGTAATGAAGCAAATTGGTGTTTCCAGATTCCAAAATAAAAATATTCAGGAGTTATCAGGCGGTGAAAAACAACGAGTATTTCTCGCCCAATCATTAGCCCAAGAGCCTGAAATATTATTGTTAGATGAACCTACGAACCATTTGGATTTGTCGTATCAAAAGGAATTGTTAGATTTCTTAAAACAATGGACGTCAGAAAATGGATTAACAGTCATCTCCATTTTTCACGATTTAAACCTTGCAGGGCTTTATTGTGATCGATTGCTCCTTCTCGAAAATGGAAGAATTAATATCGATCATATTCCTAATGAGGTGCTTCGGGAAGAACGAATAAGAGATGTGTATCATACAGATATTCAAAAACATCCTCATCCTAAAGTCGCTGCACCGCAAATGGTTTTACTGCCAAAAGTGAAAAACGAAGTTGTCGAATTTGATATAAATGAGTCGATGTTACATATCTCAGAAGAATTAATCGAGTTAACATCCCCCATGCCATTAAGGACGATGTCATCTGGGGTGATTGGTTCAGGAACGGGATGGCACCAAACATTTGTGAACCGCCATGTTCACAAGGGTTACAGCTGTAGTGACCATCGCTCAGAAATGGCTTCATTTTTAAAATCAAAAGGGTTTGAACCGTCGGAAACTGTTGGCATGATGACCGCAGTTGTCCTCGAAGATGTAGTTTACAAGCGATTTGAACATAATAGCTTCTCGATATTTGCTGTTGTGACAGCAGGAGTAGGAAATGCGATTGATGCATCGAGAAGTGAACAGCATTCATTTGAAATGACACCTGGAACAATCAATACCTGGATTTTTGTGAGCGGCGAGCTGACAGAGGAAGCTTTTATTCAATGTATCATGACCGCAACTGAAGCGAAGGTCAAGGCATTGCATGATCTAAAGATAATCGATGAAGTCACCGGAACGATCGCCACTGGTACATCGACAGATAGTATCTTAATTGCTGCTACTCAAACGGGTGAAGTATTAGAATTTGCGGGAACCATTACCCCGTTAGGCAAGCTTATTAGCAAGGCAGTTTATCAGTGCACGATCGAAGCGATTCAAAAATCCAGCAAAAGGAAACGCAAATGATCGTCTATCATTTAATCTCAATCACAGTTGCCTATATAATTGACCTGTTTATTGGGGATCCACCCGATTGGCCCCATCCTGTAAGATGGATTGGAACCATGATAACTTTTCTTGAAAAACGTTGGAATAATGGCAAGTCTAAGCGATGGAAAGGGGTGGCCATGCTCCTTTTTATATTACTCTTAGTTTTTTTCATCGCTTTGTTATTAGTTTTAATTGGATATAGGATTGATCCTTTTGTTGGAATTTTAGTGGAAAGTATGATTATTTCTACAACCATTGCTCAAAAAAGCTTGAAGGTGGCTTCTCAAGAAGTTTATCGTCCATTAATAGAAGGGGACCTTCCTGAAGCAAGGAAAAAACTATCCTATATTGTTGGCCGTGATACAGATTCCTTGGATGAGAGTGAAATCGCTCGCGGTACGATTGAGACTGTGGCCGAAAATACTAGTGATGGGGTGACGGCCCCCTTGTTTTGGGCACTGATTGGCGGAGCCCCGCTGGCGATGGTTTATCGCGCAGCCAATACATGTGATTCGATGGTGGGCCACTTGAACGATAGATATAAAGAGTTTGGCTGGGCGTCTGCAAAATGGGATGATGTGATGAATTGGGTTCCAAGTCGATTAACAGGAATCATCATGCTGATAGGAAAACGCCCCGTAAGGATGCCTTATAGAAAAGCTTGGGCGATTTTATTCCGTGATGCGAAAAAGCATCCGAGCCCAAACAGCGGCTGGGGGGAAGCGGCAGTTGCAGCTATTTTAGGGATACAGCTTGGCGGAATCAATTATTATAAAGGCATGATATCGAACCGGGCAAAAATGGGTGATCCCATTCATACGATCCAAGCGGAACATATCATCAAAGCCAATCACATTCTAAGTAAAACGGTCTTTTTATTTTTACTATTTTTATGGATAGGGGGAATGCTCCTTGAATTGGCCGTCACATGGCTCGAATCCTCAATATTTATATGAGGCAATGGGCCTTGCACTCCCGTTGCAGTTTATAGATTTTAGCGCAAATATTAACCCGATTGGCCCGCCATCTGCTTTGAAAGAAAAATGGCCGGGTTTTTTTCAAGAAATTAACGTTTATCCAGATCCTTATGCAACACAGCTTAAGGAAAGGATTGCAAAATCGGAGCAGACCCCGATCGATACAATCCTGATTGGAAATGGAGGAGCAGAGCTTATTACGCTGCTTGCCCGTATGCTTGCCGGCAAAAAAGTACTTATTGTGGAACCCACATTTTCGGAATATGAACAAGCATGTCGGGCAAACAAATGTGAAATTGTCTACCATCAACTTGTGGAGCCGAACTTTGAATTAAATCCAGTCGATTTTCACTCGAGTCTGATGGATGCAGATGCGGTGTTTTTGTGTAATCCAAACAATCCAACAGGTATTTACTATCCGGCCTCTACGGTTATTTCGATCATTGAGGATTGTGAAAAGCGAGATTGCTTGGTCGTTTTGGATGAAGCATTTTTTGATTTTTTAATAGAATATGAATCAGTTGTTCCATACATAAACAAGTTTTCAAATTTAATTATTATTCGCTCGCTGACAAAGATGTTTGCAATTCCAGGTATACGCTTGGGATATTTAATCGCTCAGCCAGCTATTGTTTCAAGCCTTAGCCAGTTACAATCACATTGGAGTACCAATACCATTGCGTTATTAGCAGGGGAACTTTGTCTGCAAAATGAATTTTTTATTAAAGAGTCACAGGCATATATTAGTCATGAGCGGAAAAGGCTGTTTGCATTTTTTACACAGGAAGAATTTGTGGTTTCGTCTTCCAACGTGAATTTCTATTTATTGAAGGATCCGCATTTGAAAGATCAGTTTGCGTTGTTTGAGTTCCTTCTTCATCAAGGAATCATTCCAAGGCATACCTTTAATTTTCCTGGTTTAGAGGGAAGATGGCTTCGGTTTGCCATAAAAAGTAATCAAGAAAATAATCAACTAATGGAAGTGTTGGTGAAATGGCGTCATCATCATTAATCTTCATAACAGGCGGAGTAAGAAGTGGGAAGAGCAGCTTTGCTGAGAGGAAAGCAGTAGAGATCGCTCGTAAGACAGGCTGCCAGCTTACCTATCTGGCAACCGGTGTTCCTTCTGACCAAGAAATGAAGGAACGAATTGAAAAGCACCAACTTGATCGAGATTCAGCAACTTACCGGTGGAAAACGTATGAACGGTCAGTTAAAATCGGGAATATAGCTGATGACTTTCATGGCGAGGATGTTATTTTGTTGGATTGTGTCACGACTCTATTAAATAATGAATTGTTTTCTTCTGCGCAAGCATGGGATGAACGTTTTTTAGAAACGGTTAAAGAAAATGTGATTACAGGGATTACTTCGATAAAAAATCATGCTCGGACAATAATTGTCGTCAGTAATGAAGTATTAAACGAGCCGTTACTTGGAAATGATCTGGTGTTTACCTATGGCCGCTTGCTGGGCCAAATCCATCAATATTTAGTCAAGGAAGCGGAGTTAGTGTTTTTAGTGGAGGCAGGGATTCCTATCGTAATGAAGGGAGTATCGCAATGAAAGGAATCATGATTCAGGGTACGGCTTCAGATGTGGGCAAAAGTCTAATTGTAACGGCGATGTGCCGAATACTTGCAAATGAGGGAGTAAAGGTCGCCCCATTTAAATCGCAAAACATGTCCAATAACTCGTACGTGACACAAGACGGTAAAGAAATTGGCAGAGCACAAGGGATTCAGGCGGAAGCTGCTAGAGTGGAGCCAACTATTTGGATGAATCCTATTCTATTAAAGCCACGGTCAGATCAGCATGCCGAAATTGTTTATCTAGGAAAAGCGATCGAAACCCTTTCGGGGCGTGGGTATCGGGATCATTTTTATGAGAAGGGGTTAGAGGTGATTAAGAAATCAATTCATCAGCTTGCCGATGAATTTGATGTTGTGGTGATTGAGGGAGCAGGCAGCCCGGTTGAAATCAATTTAAAGGACCGCGAGTTAGTGAATATGAAGGTAGCCGAACTCGCCGATGTACCAGTTATACTGGTTGCTGATATTGATCGCGGCGGGGTATTTGCTAGTATTGTTGGCACACTTGAATTATTGGAGCCTTACGAAAGGCAACGAGTTGTTGGTGTAATTATCAATAAATTCCGCGGAGATATCACCCTATTTGAAGATGGAGTTCAGTGGCTGGAGGAGAAAACAGGTATCCCTGTATTGGGTGTATTGCCATTTGTGGAGAATCATATGATCGATGGAGAGGATTCTTTATCGATTCGCAGCCAATTTTCTAATCAGAATCAAGGGACAATTGATATTGCAGTCATCAACCTGCCGTTTATTTCAAATTACAGTGATCTGGAACCGTTTTTATTTGAAAAAGATGTTTCGCTCCGTTTGGTCAATCATGCGAGTGAGTTTGGACAGCCAGATGCCGTGATCCTTCCGGGTACGAAAAGTACGATAAGCGACTTGAAAAATTTAAGAGATAAACAGTTAGATATCTTAGTCCAAACCTACGTAGCAAATGGCGGTTATATTGTTGGGATTTGCGGCGGGTATCAAATCCTTGGCGGATATTTGATCGATGAAGTTGGTTCCGACACTGGGATACCGAACTACAAGGTGAAGGGGTTAGGAGTGATTCCTGCTGCTACCACTTTTTATAAAGAAAAGGAAACAAATCGAGTCAGTGCACTGTATCACAAGGAGATAGAATTACCAATTCACCAGCCGATCGTAGGGTATGAAATCCATTTAGGAAAGACTATATTTTCTAAAGAAGTCTGTCCGTTTTTAACATTATCAAACGGGGAAGAAGAAGGCTATTTCGCCAATGACGGTCAAATTATCGGAACGTACCTTCACCATTTATTTCATAATGATGAGTGGAGAAATCACTGGTTAAACATGATTCGGACAAGGAAAGGACTCCCTGCTGAAGCAATTCGTTCAATTAGCGACTATAAGGACAAACGATTTGATTCTATCGCTGCCGAAATGAAAAGTCATCTAAAATGGGATCTGATTAAAAAGATTATCAATCAATGGGGTTCAAAAACATGAAGTTTTTGAAAGGCTTCTTGATTAATATTCAATTCTTTACAGCAATCCCTATAACACTCGAGTTACCTATGGATAAAGACCATCTTAAAAAGGCAGTCCAAGCCTTCCCACTCGTTGGATTAATACAAGGGATCATTTATTCAGCGGTATTTTATCTGTGTCTTGAATTTACTCCGTTTTCCCATCTTGCTTGTGCATTCTTGCTTTGGCTGGTAACGATTTTTCTGACCGGAGGAATTCATCTGGATGGCTGGATGGATGCAAGTGACGCTTATTTTTCCTATCAAGATCAAGGGAAAAGGCTGGAAATTATGAAGGATCCAAGAACGGGCGCCTTTGGTGTCCTCTCCATTCTTGTTTTATTAAGCTGTCGGTTTCTATTTATGTATGAGAGTACAGCAAAGATCGAAAACGTACTATTTATTATGATTGCAGTCATTCCTTTTTTAAGTAAAACTGTCATGGGTGTTCTGTTGTTAACGGTAAAGTCAGCCAAGGATGAGGGGCTGGGCGCGTTATTCCAGAATGCGGCGAAACCGCAGGCATTATGGCTATATCCTGTTTATTTAATTGGTGTACTAGTTCTTGTTAATTTATTCATAAATAAATTCTTCTTAATAGGGTTATTGATTTTGGCTGCAGCATGCTGTTTATTCCTTTTTCGTCGGAAAGCTGTGCAATGGTTCGGCGGTATAACGGGGGATGTCTTAGGTGCAGCTGTTGAAGGGACTGAGTTAATTCTGTGGATGACCGTGTGGTTATTGCATTATTTCGTCATGGTGTAACAGAAGAAAATAGACGGAAAGCCTATCTAGGGTGGAATGATTCGCCTTTATGTCCGAAATCAAAAACTACATTCGTAACAAAAAGCTATCAGCACTATTTTTCTAGTGATTTGCAAAGATGTACTAATACAGCGCAAATATTATTTCCAAACTCTAGCCCCTATTTATTAAAAGAATTACGAGAAATGAATTTCGGCAAATGGGAAGGGAAAACGTATGAAGACTTGAAAGAAAATAGTCTCTACCGCCAATGGCTGGAAGATCCTGTTTTGCATTGTCCGCCTGACGGAGAATCATTTGATGAGTTCACTAAAAGAGTTGATGCTGGCTGGGCTAGGATGATTGGAGAGATTCTCGATTCAAGTTTGCAGAACGCAGCAGTAATTACACATGGGGGAGTCATCAGATATCTTTTATCAAAATTTGCCCCACACCAAAAAGAATTTTGGGAGTGGCAGGTTAACCATGATCAGGGGTTCGAACTCATATTTGAAAAAGATTCTTTAAGGAGGGGGACGCGGTGCACTTTATTATTGGAGGTGCCTTTAACGGCAAAAGGGCATGGGTAAAGAATACCTACACTGCATACAAGAATAAACATTGGGTCTCAGCATATGATAACCATTCTCTCCCGATAAATTTAATCGATTTTGGCAAGGATGTGATGGTCCTTGAGGGAGTAGAAATTTGGTTGAAAGATTTAACGGCGACAAATGATGCCGACCAGTGTCGAAAGATCTGGAATGATTGTTTAGAGAATTGGCTAACTTGGGAACGAATTAGCGAACATCACCAATTAGTTGTGATTGGAACAGATATCACAAAAGGAATTGTGCCATTGGAAGTAGAAAATAGACTATGGCGGGATGTAACAGGATGGGCCTATCAAGATATCGCAGCAAAATCAGCAAAGGTTGACGTCATTTGGTATGGATTAAAGCAAACTATTAAGTAAAGGGGAGAAGTTTCAATGAGAATTTACACAAGAACAGGTGACAAAGGAAAAACAAGCATAATAGGTGGCAGGGTAGACAAGGATGATACCCGTGTGGAAGCGTATGGAACGGTAGATGAAGTGAATTGCTTTGTCGGTCAGGCGATTCAAGAGCTTGACCCCAAATTATTCAAGGACGTGCTTGATGATCTGGAGAAAATTCAACATGAATTATTTGATTGTGGCGGCGACCTTGCTAATGTGACTGAGAAGCGAGTGATAAAGCTGCAGCAAGAATCGATTGATTACCTTGAAAAGAAAATAGATGAATACATTAAAGAAGCACCAGAACTCGAGCGATTTATTTTACCAGGAGGAACCAAGCCCGCGGCATCGATTCATATTGCTAGAACGGTGACAAGAAGAGCGGAAAGATTAGTTGTTAAGCTAGTCAAGGCTGACTCTAAAACACCTGAATTAGCCTTAATGTACTTAAACCGCTTATCAGATTATTTCTTTGCATTGGCTAGAGTTATAAACTTCCGATTAAATGTCAACGACGTTGAGTATGTGCGCAGTGCAAATGTATTCAGGGATGGGAAGCGTAAGGAGGAAAAGTAGTATGAAGGGAAAAGTGGTGAGCGGGCTGGCCATGTTAACGGCATTGTCAGTTGTCGGAGCGATGATAAAAATTCCAGCCATTGTCGGCAGTGTCGCATTGGATGTTTTTCCAGCCCTATTGGCAGCAGTCCTGTTTGGTGCGGGGGCTGGAGCGGTTGTGGCTGCATTTGGTCATCTCCTATCTGCACTAATAGGTGGTTTCCCATTGGGGCCAATGCACTTATTAATTGCTGTCGAAATGGCAATGCTCGTTTGGATGTTTGGACGTCTTTATAAAAACAATAAGGTTTTAGCAAGTGCGCTCTTCATTATTGGGAATGCATTTGTTGCTCCCTTACCATTTATGTTCTTAATGAATGTCGGTTTTTATTTAGGAATTGTGCCTTCATTGCTAATCGGTTCGGTCATCAATACTGTAATTGCACTGGCAGCAATTCCACGCCTTTCTTCATTGGTCAATTTTGGTTTAGCAAAGCGGGAAGAAAAATTATGAGAGATATTATAACCGTTCCTTTAAATGGTATGGACTCCCTCATTATTGCTTGTGATAATAGTGGAGCTATCGGGATGAAGGAAAAAGATCTAGTTTATGTCCCATACGAAACGGTGGCTTATTATTCGTATAGAGTTGCGGTCATGGAATGTATCTCAGCAGGCGCGGAGCCCATTTCAGTGGTGCTCCACAACTTCTGTGGAAATGAACCCTGGGATGAATTGGTTAGTGGCATTCAAAAAGGTTTGCACGACCTAAATCTATCAGATGTATTGATTACGGGTAGTACAGAAAGTAATTTTTCACTGATGCAATCTGCACTTGGCTTAGTTGTTATCGGCAAAAAATTGACTGCTCAAACATTAGAAATGGCTTACTCTAACCAATTGAGGTTTGCTGTTGTAGGTATGCCTTTGGTTGGGGAGGAAGTGATCGAACAAAATGATCAAGTTGCCCCTCTGTCCGTTTTTCAGAAGATCAGTAGGATTCATGATGTAATGGTTTGGCCGGTTGGTTCGAAAGGGATTTTATATGAGATCAATCAGATGTTCCCTAATCTAGAATTTTCACAGGAAATGATCATCTCAAACGTAGATATTTTAAAATCAGCTGGACCAGCTACCTGCTTTCTGGCTGTGTATGATCTAGGACAGGAAGAAACAGTAATGAAAACAGCAGGAAGATTTTTCAACCTATTGGAAATAAAAAAATAGCACGCATCGATTGCGTGCTATTCACCTCTATTTTTAACTTTTTCAACTAATGAATTTACGGCCTCGCCGAGCTTATATAAAGCCCTATCCAAGCCCTTTTTCCATCCAGGGGCTTGTTCTTTTATGGTTTCACCTAGTTTTTGAGCATTTTCATTTAATTCTTTGCTTATCTTCTTCGCCTGTTCATTGATTCTTAGATTTGGGGGAGCTTCTCCGGCGAGCTGTGCATTAATTGAAGAAACTTCGAATTGCTCTTTCGGAAGATGCTGAATAGACTCCTTCATCATCTCTTTAAAAATTGGCACCACATTGGCTGAACTCGCACTTGGCAGGTAATGCTCTCGGTCGGTTTGGTCAAATCCTAACCAGATTGCCCCGACAAGATTTGGGGTATATCCAACCATCCATTGATCCTTTGTTCCACTGACATCCTTAAATGGTAACTGGGTCGATCCTGTTTTTCCGGCGAGTTGCACTCCAGGAATACGGGCGCGTCTACCCGTCCCGGTTTCTACTACATTTAAGAGCATCGATGTCATTTCATCCGTGACCTCTCCTGACGTCACTTTTGTGGTTTTCGCTTCCCGCTCTGCTAAAACATTTCCAGTAGGTCCCACTATTTTAGTAATTAAGTGGCTATCTTCACGCTTTCCGCCATTTGGGAAAGCTGAAAAAGCGTTAGCCATTTGTAGGGGAGAAACCCCTTTACTCATTCCCCCTAGTGCAATTGCTAGGTTTTTATCTTCTTTTGTAACAGGGATGCCAAACCTTTTTAATGAATCTATCCCTTTATTTAGGCCAATTTCATTTAACAGCCACACTGCCGGGATATTCAGCGATTTCTCAAGTGCCTTATACATTTCAACCTTTCCAGAATATGTTTTTGAAAAATTTTCTGGTTTGTAATTTCCGAAGGTGGTTGGTTCATCGACAAGCTTGGATGAATAGTTGTATCCTTCTTCAAGGGCTGGTGTATATACTGCCAATGGTTTGATCGTTGATCCAGGCTGTGCACGTAATTGTGTTGCTCGGTTAAAGCCTCTGAATACATGCTCACCGCGGCCTCCAACAAGGGCTAGTACTCCCCCTGATGCAGGGTCCATTAAGACTGAACCACTTTGAACTAATTTACCCCCTTGACTCCTTGGGAACAAGTAGTTTTTACTATAGACTTTTTCAAGTCCAGACTGAAGATCTTGATCCAAAGCAGTATATATTCGATAACCTCTTGTTAATATTTCCTCCTGTGTTATGCCGTATTTATTGATAGCTTCATTTAAAACAGCATCCACATAATAAGGGTATTTTCGTTCAACAAAGCTCCCGCCGCCATCGTGAAGACGAATCTTTTCTTTTTTAGCCTCGGTATACTGTGAATTATTAATCATACCTAGTTCTTTCATTTTTGCTAACACCGTATTTCGTCTTTTCATCGCTAAATCATAGTTATTATAAGGGTCCAGATAATTCGGTGAATGCAATAGTCCGGCTAGCATTGCTGCCTCGCTCACCGTTACATCAGTAATATCTTTATTAAAATATTTTTTCGACGCATTGCTGATTCCCCAGGCACCGCTCCCGAAGTAAACCTGATTGATATACATTTGCAGAATCTCGTTTTTGGTATAAACCTTTTCAATTTTTACCGCTAAAAATAATTCCTCTGCTTTTCGCTTATAGGTCCTTTCTGGTGAAAGAAGGGCATTCTTCGTTAACTGCTGCGTTAAAGTACTGCCACCGCCTGTAATTCTTCCAGCAAACAAATTACTGAAAAAGGCACGGGCAATTCCTTTGATATCAAAACCGCCATGCTGATAGAAACGTTCGTCCTCGATGGCAACGACCGCATTGGGGACATACTTTGGCAAGTCCTCGATTTTTACGCCTTTCGTCCGATTGGTAGCGACATTACTAGCCACTTTTCCATTTTTATCATAAATAACTGTCGGCTGACTGAGACCCTGCTTTAATGATTGAACATTTGCTCTCATCGCGAGCCAGCCGAAATAGAGGATGGTCGCTAGAACAACCACTAGAATAATTAATAAGAATATTTGTGTTAAGTGTTTCTTTTTCCAGAAACGAACGATTTTTTCCCAAAATGGATGCAATTTCTCCATGTGATCTCCTTACTTTAAAAGAGTAATTTTTAATTCCTTTATTATAAATTTTATCGAATTAAAAGACTAGTAAAAGCCATTTGGCTATTATTATTCCCCCTAGGAACAAATAAAACTTAGGTATGTCTAACAAGTAATTAAAAAAATATTTTAAATTTGTGTAGGGTTCATTAAAAAAACTTCGTCTATTAGGTGTAATGAATGGGAAACAGGAGGAAATAATGATAACGATAAAAAATTTAAGCCATGATTTTGTGATTGGAAAAAAAGGAAGACAAACAATTATTCCGGTACTTAGAGATATTTCTTTGACGGTCGAAAAAGGTGAAATTGTTACGATTGTTGGTAGAAGCGGATCGGGGAAATCAACGCTTCTTAATTTAGTGAGTGGCTTTATTCATCCGAAAGAGGGTGAAATTTGGATCAGCGGGGAAAAGGTAACAGATCTGAACGAAACGAAATTTGCAGATTTTCGGATTAATAATCTAGGATTTATTTTTCAAAGCTTTCAATTGATTCCGAGCATGACTGCCTTTCAAAACGTGGAGCTGCCGCTTATTTTAAAAGGTATTAACGAAAAGGAACGAAAAATCCAAACGGAAGAAATGCTTAAAAAAGTTGGTCTGCTAGATTACCAGGATCATTATCCAGGAGAATTATCAGGCGGGCAGCAGCAGCGGGTAAGTATCGCCCGTGCGTTAATTGTTAATCCCCCGATAATTCTTGCCGATGAACCGACCGGCAGCCTTGATAGTGAAACAGAGGAAGAGTTATTGAAATTCATTAAGGAATTAAATACGGATTTAGGAATCACCTTTTTGATAATTACCCATGATGACAAGGTGGCCGATATCGGTAACCGAAAGATTGAGTTAAAAGATGGCCGTATTGTCGAGGGGGTGCTGTTATGAAGTTAAAAGATCAATTCCGCTTCGTCAGCCAGAATATGAAGAAAAATAGAACGAGAGTATTTATGACGATTCTTGCGACAGCAATGGGATGTGCCTTCCTAATTGTTCTCGCCTCTGTCGGGTTTGGCTTACAGAAATCAGTGGTAAAAGAAATTACTGAACGCAGGGTCATTACCCAAATTGATGTCCATGGCAAAGAAACAAAAGATCAAGGGGTTTTTCGTCCTTTAAATGATAAAGATATTCAAATTTTTGAAAAAGTTAAAGATGTAAAAGCTGTCACAAGAAGGAAAATGTTGCAACAGGAAAGCACCTATACGATTGGGAATTATCAAGAAGCAACGCAAACTTTTGTGGCGAATTTTCCGGCAGAAATAAAATCCGGTTTTGAATTATCTGAGGGCAGGCTGCCAAAGGGGAAAGATGAAGTGGCCGTAGGGTATAATTTCCTAACTAATCTCGCAGAAAAGGAGGCTGGCGATGATTTGTACGATGAGAAGGGTCAGGTTAAAGCGGAGTACCTCTATAAAGGTGAATTACTTGGCAAGGAAATTTCGTTAACGATCAGGCAGTTTAAAGAGGGCAAACAAGTAGTAAAAACGATTCCTTTGAAGGTTGTTGGCATCTCTAAAAAGCCAACGAAAGAATGGGCCGAAGATAGAAGTGTGTTTATTTCGGATGAAATGCTAACGGAAATTGAGACGTTCACTGGAACACCAAAAGGGTACCAGCTCGATGCCAATGGTGAAGTACCTGTCGACCTGAATGTCAATAAAAACTCGTATGATGAAGTTAAAATCTATGCTAAAAACATGGAAGCCGTCCAAAGTATCTCTGATCAATTAAAAGACAAGAATTATGCTTCGTATTCAGTGGTAAATGAATTAAAAGAGGTAAATATGGTATTCATGATTGCAAAAGCAGGACTCATATTTATTGGGACGATCGCCATTTTAATCGCTTCTATCGGAATTTATAATACGATGACGATGGCGGTGACCGAGCGGGCGCCTGACATTGGAATTATGAAAGCAATCGGTGCGAATCCGAAAACAATTAAGCAAATCTTTCTGCTTGAAAGCAGTTATATTGGATTAATCGGTGCACTCATTGGTACAGTCGTTTCCTATGGGATTAGTTATACGGTGAATTTTGCGATTCCATTAATTATCAAACAGGCATTTGGTCAAGAAACGGACTTAGACATAATATTTAGTGACATCCCACTTATTTTACCAATCATTTGTATTGTAATTTGTTATGGTGTTACGATTATCTCAGGATTTCGACCAGCACAGCGGGCAACAAAAGTTGATGTATTAAAAGCAATGCGAAGAGAAGTTTAGTTACGAGGTTATCCACTGAAATTCCGTACCATTCGCGGACAACCAATTCCTAGTCCAAGCATATGTTAATAGAAAGAATGTTTAACATAAAGGAAAGGGCTGGGGAAGATGATTAACTGGAAGGTCCGATTAAGAAACCGGAACTGGGTTATCGCGTTTGTATCTCAAATTATGATTGTTGCTCAAATGGTGTTTGCGTGTTTAAATTCCTTTGGGATCATTGATTTTCAACTCACGGATGCTATTCAAAATTCTGTGTTAACCTTTTTAAATGCTGTATTTGTATTGCTGTCTATGTTAGGAATCGTACAGGATCCAACTACCAAGGGCTATGGGGACAGTGAACGGGCGTTAAAATACAAGGACCCAAATTAATTAACCCATGTCAGTTCCAAAATGGAACTGGCTTTTTTTGTTCTTAGTTATAATGGAACAGTGAGAAAATTCTTTACATTATCCACTCAAATTGTTTTACTAGATATTGACTAAAATATTCGTGAAAGGCAGTACATATATGTCAAAAGTAAAAAACTATATTGGGCAATTCCATCCAATTGTGTGGGTTTTGTTATTAGGCACAGTTTTGTCAAGAGGCTCGGCTTTTATGACGCTACCTTTTCTATCAATCTACTTATCTAGACATATGGATCTGTCACCAATCGTTATTGGGTTAACCGTAGGGATGAGTCCATTAATGGCGACCGCCGGCGGCTTTATTGGCGGCCATTTATCGGACCAGTTCGGACGTAAACCTATTATGCTGACTGCTTTGTTTGCGTTAGCATTTGTTTATTATGGGTTCACCCTTGCATCAGGACAGGGGTGGTTTATTCTCTTAAATGCACTAAACGGGCTTTGTACCTCATTCTTCGAACCAACCTCACAAGCCTTGATGGCCGATTTAACCAGCAAGGAAAAGCGGATGAAGGTTTACTCCTTGCGCTACACGGCGATGAATATCGGAGCATCCGTAGGTCCGCTTATTGGTGCATACTTGGCAAGTACGACTGCTAAGCTTTCCTTTGCGATTACGGGAACAACTTATCTTATCTATGCGATTGTATTAGTTTATTTTATGAAAAAGCTGGTTATCCAAACAGATAAGATTAGTAAAAAGGTGGTATCCCTTGGGGATGCTTTTTGGATTATTAAAACAGATAAGGCCTTAAGGTATTTAATCATTGGGATTATTTTAGTTAACATTGGCTATGTTCAAATAGATTCCAATTTACCGCAGATTTTAGAAGGTAGTGTGGAAAATGGCATTGTGATTTTTTCCTCGCTCATAACGATTAATGCCTTGATGGTTGTTTTCCTTCAGATGCCAATTAGTTATGTTGCTGAAAAGTTTAGATTAATGCAGGTAATGGTAATCGGTGCAGTCTTTATGGCGGCAGGTTTAATCGCATTTAGCTTTGTAAGTGGCTGGGTAACAGCTATTCTTGCTATCGTGTTAATAACGCTGGGTGAAATATTAATCTTTCCTTCCAACAGTATAATGATTGATCAATTGGCCCCTGAGCATTTGCGCGGCACTTATTTCGGAGCAGCTCAATTCCGGAAAATTGGGAATTTTCTTGGGCCAATCATTGGCGGCTACCTACTTAGCCAGTATCAAGGACAAATTATGTTTTGGCTTATTGCTCTAACAACAATAGGAAGTATCGTGTTCTTTTCAGCTGGAAACAAAGTTTTCATTGAGACTAAAGCTAGCATTGAAAAAACGACTTAAAAAGATAAAAAAATGCCTGTGGTGATGAAAACCAGAGGCATTTTTCATATCTTTAATTCCAGGACTCTTGAACCAAATTATTCATTTATTACCATAATGTCTATAATTTACCAATTTTTTGTTAAAATAAGAAGAAGAGATATGGTAAGAGGATATTTAGGTTTGAACCTTGGTGGTACTTCTTTGTTGTTTTTGGAATAGAATTAATTATCCATTGGGAAAGGGGTCCTTAAAATGTGGTTTTGGATTTCTATTTCTGCTCTTTGTTTCGTCCTATTGCTGATTGTAGAGGAATTCATCTACTATTTTTGGAACCGTTATGTGTATGGTGCAAATTATGAAAGAAAGAGGAGATGGTGGAGTAAACTGTCTATTGCAGGTGTTATTTTTAAACGAGTGTTCCATAAAAGAGAAAAAGAAATATCGAATTCTAATTCAGATAAGGGCTTGCCATTGTAAGGTAAGCACTTATCTTTTTTTTATTTTAAATTCTAGTTAGAAGAATTCCCCTTTTTCCTATTTAAAAAAGCACCTATGGAATCAATGACGTAAAACAATATAAATAATAAAACAATAATATATTCAGCTGTCTCCATAACCCTAAAAGGATTTAATGCCTTCCAAAAAATCCCTGAAATACTTATTCCCATCAAAAGATCCAATGAAATAATTAGTATTAAACTGAAAGCCGCCAGCAGGGTTGTTACAAATAATATTTTCAACCTCATCACACCTTTAGGAATCATATTGTTTTTATTGTTCTTTTCTAAGCAGTTCCTTATTCGGAACTGAAAATGTTAAGAATGCTAGTATAAAAACCGATTTCAATAGGATAAAGTGATATACCTTGGGCAATATATCCAGTATTGGGAGAAAAGTGTTCAAAAAATATTAAGGGAGGCGGATATTGTGTCGATTTTATCTAAAATGCTTAAAAATAAACAAAAAAAGAGACAGGACGATAATTATAGGCAAAAACAAGATCCGCAAAAACCGGAGGACTTGCCAATCTTAAGAGATTATCAAGAGAATATATCCCGTATCAAAGAGGAAGTTGGCAATAGTACCGACATTAACGTTCGCGAGTTTAAGATTGGTGCATATAAAGGTGCTCTTGTTTATGTTGACGGATTAGCAAGTTCAATAGCAATAGCAGACTATATATTGGAAACAGCAATGGAAATCATGGTACCCAATGAACCAGTCGATATATTTCAATTCATGCTCGATAAAACAATGGCACTAGGAAGTGTCCAGACCATTGAGAATTGGAACCAAGTATATGATTCATTGTTTTCAGGAGATACAGTCATCTTTTTACAGGGATGCAACAAAGCGATCAGTGGCGAAACCAAAGGATGGGAAAGGCGCGCGATTTCCGAACCTACCACACAACTATCGATTCGTGGTCCAAAGGATTCTTTTACAGAAACCCTTCGCACGAATACAGCATTAATTCGCCGCCGGATTAAAAGTCCAAATTTAAGAGTGGACTCCATGAAAATAGGAGCTGTGTCCCAATCAGATATCGCAATTATGTATATTAAAGGCATTGCCAATGAAAAAATTGTTTGCGAGGTCAAAGAAAGGCTTAATCGAATCGATATCGATTCGGTCCTTGGTTCTGGATATATAGAGCAATTGATTGAAGACCAAACATGGACAACATTTCCAACCACCTACCATTCAGAAAGGCCCGATGTCGTGACATCACATTTACTGGAAGGCAGAATTGCGATAGTAGTTGATGGGACTCCGTTTGTTGTTACAGTTCCAGCTATTTTTATTCAATTTTTCCAGGCTCCGGATGATTACTATTCACGGTTTGACATTTCAACAGGAATACGTTTGTTAAGAATTTTATCCTTCCTTATCGCAGTTATTGGACCTTCTGTTTATATTGCTGCGACCACTTTCCATCAAGAGATGATCCCGACGACGATGGCCATCGCGATTGCCGCACAGCGTGAAAATGTTCCCTTTCCAGCCTTTGTTGAGGCATTAATCATGGAGGTAACATTTGAAATTTTAAGGGAGGCGGGTCTTAGGCTTCCACGGGCTGTTGGTCAGGCCGTATCGATTGTAGGGGCTCTCGTAATTGGCCAGGCAGCAGTACAGGCTGGGTTTGTCTCTCCTGTAATGGTTATTGTCGTTTCAATCACCGCTATCGCAAATTTTTCCACACCGGTTTTTGCGATGGCGATAGCAGCAAGATTAGTTCGCTTTGTCCTGATGGGATTAGCTGCGATTTTGGGATTTTATGGAATCATGTTAGGGATTATGTTCATGTCCATTCATTTATGTTCGCTTCGCTCGTTTGGAATTCCATACATGATGCCGCTCGCACCATTCAACATCCATAATCAACAAGACGCATTCGTTCGCTTTCCTATCTGGTCTATGAAAAATAGACCCATGTTTATTAGTAAAGGCAATATGAGGAGAACTGGAGATAATCAAAAACCTGGGCCACCCAAATCAACGGAAAATCAACCTAAAAATGGTGAAGAATGATGAAAAAATATTTCATTATTATTTTGATATTAATCATGTCTCTGCCGATCCTGAGCGCTTGCTGGAACCAGAAAGAACTTACTGATTTGGCCTTTGTAATGGCACTTGGTATTGATAGGGGTGAGGACGATCTGTACCATCTTTCGTTTCAGCTTGTTAATCCAGGCAACGTTTCAGCTGGGCAAGGTGGAGGAGGAGGCCAGGGGCTGCCGATAGCCGTTTATAAAAGCACTGGTAGAACCATTACTGAAGCGTCAAGAAATGCAACGAAAAAGGTTTCGCGCCGTTTATATTATGCACACACTAATTTAGTCGTTGTTAGTGAAGAGGTGGCGAGTGATAGAACACTGATGCTTAATCTGTTGGATGCCTTTGCTAGGGATCCAGAGTTTAGAACAACTACAGAGTTAATTATTGCAAGAGATTCTACAGCAGAGGAAATAGTTACTACTCTGACTATTCTCGATAAACTGCCTGTCACCAAAGTCACAAAAGAAATCAAATCTACTGAAGCTATGAAGGGGGAAAATATAAGTGTAAGTATAGATGATATCATTGATGGAATTGTCGACAGTGGGAAAGAGCCTATTCTAAACGGTTATCGACTAATTGGTCAAAAAGAAGAAGCCAATAAAGCAACTAATTTGCAAAAAACAACAACCCATGCTTTCCTCTCAGCTGATGGCTTAGCGGTTATTAAAGAGGGTGCATTGATCGGTTGGATAGAGAGTAACAAGGCTCGTGGAGTGATCTGGGTCTTAGATAAAGCGAAGAGTACCGATATCACACTTAAGTGGAAGGGGAAGAAAAACGCCATTAGTATGGTGCCAATTAGATCAAAAACCAAAGTTTCAACCATCTTTAAAAATGGGAAACCTGTAATAAATATTAAAATTGAGAATGAAGGCTGGATTAGTGAAGCGAATACAGCAATAGAATTGATGGATCCAAAAACGATTGGAAAAATTGAAAAGTTAGCTGAAAAAGAAATTAAAAAGGAAATACAGTCTTCTGTAAAGGAAGCCCAGAAACTAAAGTGTGATATCTTCGGGTTTGGTGATAATGTACATAAAGCTAATCCTAAACTATGGAAGAAGCTTAAAGGGGATTGGAACGATTATTTTGCAGACCTAGAAGTGAATGTTAAGGTAGATTCCTATGTGCGGCGCGAAGGGGTTCGGACAAATCCGTTTTGGTCAGACATTAATAAATAATGCGGTATAAGGAGGGGGGACAATCGTGCATGGAAAAGGCAAAAATAAGTGGATCCCAATTGTTCGTTCTGATCGTTTTGTTTGAAATGGGTAGTGCGATTCTTCTTGGTCTCGGAGCAGAAGTGAAACAGGACGCCTGGATTGCTATTTTGTTCGGTTTAGCTGGGGGAATCATTGTCTTTTTTATTTATTACCGCTTATATATGTACTATCCTGATCTGCCCTTAACTAGTTATCTTCAAAAAATTTTAGGAAAATGGTTTGGCAGGTTTATTGGGTTATTATATATTGTCTATTTTATTTATATTGCGTCAAGGGTATTGCGAGATTTTGGAGAGTTATTAACCACAACGATTTATAATAGCACTCCGCTATTTGTTGTCAATTCCTTAATGATCCTTGTTATTATCTATGGGATCCATAAGGGGTTTGAAGTTTTAGCCCGAGTTGGAGAAATTTACTTTGGAGTTGTCTACCTGACGGCGATTTTAGGCATGCTGCTAATTACCTTTTCGGGTTTAATTCATTTGAGTAATCTAACCCCGATCTTAGAGCATGGATTGAAACCTGTTATTAAAACATTTTTAACCACAACCCTCACCTTTCCCTTTGGGGAAATGGTGGTCTTTACGATGCTGCTCCCATTTTTAAATGATAAAAAGAATGCCAAAATAGTTTGTTTGGGTGGGATGATATTAGCGGGTATAAATATTACAATAACTGCTGTAATAAATATTTCTGTTTTGGGTGCAGGTCTCTTTCAGCGGTCCACTTTCCCCTTATTAACCACAGTAGGAAGAATCCAAATTGCGGATTTTATCGAACGTTTAGATGTATTATTTATGCTCTATTTAATCATTGGTGGTTTCTTTAAAATTTCCATTTATTATTATGCTGCAGTGGCCGGGGCTGCTGATATCTTTCAATTTAAAAACCAACGTAAGCTGGGGTTTCCAATTGGAATGATCGTTTTATTTTCATCAATAACGATTGCATCTAATATTGCAGAATTTCTCAAGGAGGGGCTCGTTATTGTGCCGATTTATTTGTCTTGGCCTTTTCAAATCATCATCCCCTCTATCTTACTAATCATTGCTTTTTTTCTTAATAGGAAGAAACAAACTAGCTCTGCTTAAATAAATAACCCTGTTTAAGGGGGGACAATCGTAGATGGAAAAGGCGAAAATAAGTGCAACCCAATTGTTCGTCCTGGTCGTATTGTTTGAAATGGGAAGTGCTATTCTTGTGGGGATTGCATCAGATGCAAAACAGGATGCTTGGATAGCCATTTTGCTCGGTTTAACTGGCGGTATCATGATCTTTTTTATTTATTACAAATTATATATATATTATCCTGACCTGCCCTTAACGAGTTATGTTCAAAAAATAACTGGAAAGTGGCTGGGACGTTTTATAGGATTATTATATATAGTCTATTTTATTTATTGTGCATCAAGGGTATTGCGAGATTTTGGAGAGTTATTAACAACGACTATTTATAATAGTACTCCGTTATTTGTTATCAATAGCTTGATGATTATTACCATTATCTATGCAATCCATAAAGGGTTTGAAGTCTTAGCCCGAGTTGGCGAAATTTACTTTGGGGTTGTCTACCTGACGGCGATATTAGGAATGATGTTAATTACCTTTTCTGGGTTAATTCATTTGGGAAATCTAAAACCAATCTTAGAGAATGGGTTGAAACCAGTAATAAAAACATTTTTAAGTCAAACCATCAACTTTCCTTTTGGAGAAATGGTCGTCTTTACGATGCTGCTCCCGTTCATAAATGATAAAAAGAAGGCTAAAATAGTCTGTTTAAGTGGAATGATATTAAGCGGAATAAATATTACTATTACAGTTGTAGTAAATATTTCTGTTTTGGGTGTGGAACTCTTCCGTCGATCCAATTTCCCCTTATTAACCACAATAGGGAGAATCCAAATTGCCGATTTTATCGAACGTCTCGATGTATTATTTATGCTCTATCTAGTTATTGGGGGTTTTTTTAAGATTGCAATCTACTATTATGCTGCAGTTGCTGGTGCTGCGGATATCTTTCAAATTTCAAACCAACGTAAGCTTGGGTTTCCAATTGGAATGATCGTCTTATTTGCATCCATTACCATTGCATCTAATTATGCGGAACATATAAAGGAAGGGCTAGTAATTGTACCCACTTATTTACATTGGCCTTTTCAAATCATCATTCCTTCCGTGTTATTAATTATTGCTTTTTTCCGAAATCGGACGAAAAAGAAAAGCCCGTCATAATAGACGAGCTAATCCTAGTTGTTTTCCACTTTTTCAGGTATAGAGTGCTTAATTTTCTTAAGGTCCTTTTGCTTGACCGGTAAGGAAATTTGAACAGATGTCCCTTGTTTTTTCTGGCTTTCAAAACGGATGGTTCCCTGATGTGATTGAACAATCTTGAAACTAACCGTTAAACCTAACCCGGTCCCTTTTTCTTTAGAAGAGTAGAAGGGTTCTCCAATTTTCTCTAATCTCTCTTTTGAAATACCGCAGCCAGTGTCTTTAATGGTAATTAACACATGACTTTGTTCTAATTGCTCTAGAACAATAGAGACTGTTCCACCATTTTGGCTTGCTTCAATCGAATTTTTAATCACATTGATAAACAATTGCTTGAGTTGATTTGGTTCGCATTCAATCCATATGTCGTTTTTTGGAAAAAGAGAATCAATTTGAACATTATATAAACTGGCTTCGGTGTTTAATAATGAAATGACATCCATTAAAAGCTTCTGAAGATCTGCTTTGGTATATTTTAATAGCTGAGGTTTTGCCAATAACAAAAGCTCACCAACAATGTCATTGATACGATTTAATTCGTCGAGCATAATTTGATAAAAAAATTGATGCTTCTCATCTTCCATTTGTAAAAGTTGGACAAATCCTTTTAATGACGTCAGCGGATTCCGAATTTCATGGGCAACGCTGGCAGATAATTCACCAACGATTGATAGCTTTTCTGTCCTGCGAAGACGTTCTTCTGCATCCCTTAAGGTGGTCACATCACTGCCATAGCCAATAATTCCAGCGATATTTCCATTAATAATGATCGGAAGGGAAGTACATTGTAAGATAATCCGATTCCCGTTTGCATGTGGTATATCCAGCTCATACATGACCGGTTTTATTTCTTCCACAACAGTGGAAATGAACTTTGGAAGATATCGTTTATACCTTTTCGGTAATAATTGTTTTACATTTTTCCCAATCGCTTCTTCCCGTTTGAAGCCTGTAATGACATCATACTGTGGGTTTAAATTGGTAATAGTTCCGCCTAAATCCATCATATAAACAATATCTGGACTGTATTCAAATAATGACTTATATTGTTGCTGACTCTCTGCTAATTTTAAGGCCATTTCCTTTTTTTCGGTAATATCACGTCCAATGATGACCAAACCTTGTCGACTGCCATCTTCGTGAAATAGTGGTACTTTAATCGTGTCAAATATTTTTACTGATCCATCTGGAACAGTAAGGACTTCCTCTATTCGAGTGATTTCTCGATTAATCCAAGCTTCTTCATCAGAAGTTTCACAAAATCTGAGAGCATCACCGTAAAAGTCTGTATACTCGGCTAATTCCGAATCCTTTTTCCCCCGATAATCGACATTCTCAAGCTGAAACAATTGTAAACCAAATTCATTTGCTTCAATCCATCTGCCTTCACCGTCTTTAAAGTTAACAAAATCAACCATTGAATTGATTAAAGTAGATAGACGTTTCTGATCTTCCTGGGAAACATCTAACTCCTCTTTTTTACTAATGAAGAAATAAATGAACCCTCCAGTCATGGCAACATAAAAGATCTCTTTTGACCTTAACACCAACTCAATAAGTGAAGAAGGCACATATTGTTCGATTACATAATTGGACCCATATATCCAAATAATACTTGTAAAAAAGTAGAGGATGATGATCTTTATTTTATTCATGGAAATCTCCAGTTCTATTCAAGGAATAAAGTTTATTAAAAACAAGGAGTAGTGAGTATTTATTACTCCTTAGTCTATAGTACTAGATAATCCATTATTTTGGAATAATGCAACGCTTGAAATATTAATAACTATAAAAACTTTTGCTACATTATTATCTGATTGCCTACATGGAAAAGGCTTATGGAGTGTATTCCATAAGCAATCTGTTCTTCGATTTCAAGATTTTTAGAAGAGTCTTTTTCCAAGGATAATTAGATCACGTTCAATGCCATCCAGCTCAGCCACATTCGGAAGCTGTGCCCATTTTTCAAATCCAAAACTTGAGAAAAGTTTAATGCTAGGTTCATTATGACCAAAAATAAAACCAAGTAAGGTTTTGATTTGCAGACTTGGACAGGCATCGATTGCTTTTTGGATTAAATATTTACCAAGTTTCCGACCTCGAAAGTCGGGATGAATATAGATACTAATTTCTGCAGTCGCATTATAGGCAGGCCTGCCGTAAAAAGATTGGAAACTAACCCATGCGCAGATTTCTCCTTGGTTTTCTACAACCCATAATGGACGAAAGGTTGATGAATGTTCGTTAAACCATTGAACTCTGTTTTCTACTGATATTGGTTCAAGATCGGCTGTAACCATCCTACTTGCTATGGTTGTATTGTATATATCAACAATTACAGGCAAATCACACATATCGGCATCTCTAATTGTAAAGTCATCAAACATGTCATGTTCCACTCCCGTTTTTTTTCTTAATAGATTTTATGATATCTTTTGGAACAAACATTATCAATATTGTAATAACAAATTACTTAGAAAAAGAAAAACCTTTTCTCGAAATTGCTATTCGAGAAAAGGTCATTTCTAATGACAGTAATTGTTATGCTGCCATTACTCGTTTCTTTGCCTAAACCCAACGGTGGGCCTTGGCATTGCTCCTTAAGATGATCGTGTTGTGCGTCACTTGAGTTTGCCCATTCACTTGTGAATTTTGACGTTTTGGTCGCGTCGTATGTTGGTGAAAGAGCTCTGAGTGCGGATCTAAATGGTCTTTATAACTCATCTAAAATCACCTCATCAAAGGATTTGAAACGACGATATTCAAATGAATATCACTATTATCTTTTGTAAAATGACAGGAAAATAGTCATCAAACTTGAAATTAATGAGAAATCTCTTCAAAAACGTTAATAAAACGTTCACATGCATAGTCATGGAAATGAGTTAAAATGAATACATCGAATGATTGTGATTTAATTCACAAAGCAAATAATTTTTTAACTGCATGTCAAAACAATAAAAGAGGCGAATTTAAAATGGTTAGTTTATCACTTGGCGGACTGCTTCTTCGATTCCTATTGGGAGGTCTTGCTGTAGTTGCCTGTACTGTCGTAGCAAAGAAGTTAGGGGAGAAAGCTGGGGGAATATTTGCTGCATTTCCTGCTGATTACCTGGCAGCATTACTCACCATTGGTCTTGATTTTCACGGCGGTCAGCTTATTACCCATTCGATCATGTTATCTAAAGGAGCCATTTTTGGAATGGCAATCAATATTCTTGTCGCCATCCTCGCAGGCTATCTGCTTCCTAAGATAGGTTGGAAAAAAGGAATCCTCCATGCAATGGCTTGTTGGTTTACTGTATCAATTGTTGTTGTATTCATTACATCTCATTAAATGAAAAAGGTGGACAACATGAATAAAAAAGACTTATTTATTCGGTTTTTACTAGGTGGGGCAGCAGTCTCCCTAAGTTATCTTATAACTATTATTTCCCCATGGAAGATTCTTGCCGGTATTTTTGCCGCTTTTCCAGCCGTTATGCTGACAGCCGTTATTATGGTGGGAATTGCCTCGGGGACTATGAAAGCAACAAATATTGCTAGAGGCTCCATATATGGAATGATTGGTGGAATCATTTGTGTAATAACAGTTTTAATAACATTGGAAACCAGTGAAAATTGGATTTTTAGTATCATTCTAGGTCTCCTATTTTGGCTTGGAAGTTCACTTACCATTTCCACCTTGAGAGAGCGGGCAGCAAGAAAAGTAATTAGTCATGTATAGTTAACAAAAAATTCTTTGGCGCCATTGCTAGAGAATTTTTTTTATTAGGAAAATATTAACTTGTATTATCTGAAAGTTCGGAATAAAATAAAGTTAACATACCAACCGGTAGGTATGCCTACAAACGGTTCAGCATATTATATTTTAACGGCATTAAATTTGATGTTAAGAATAAGAATGGAGTGAATGGTATGTATTTACGATTGACTGATGAACAAAAAATGGTACAAAAAACAATTAGAAGATTCGTAGAAAAAGAACTTATTCCCCTTGAAAACGATGTACTCCGCAATGAACGAGAAGGTAAACCGAGTCTTCCTGCAAGTAAACTAAAAGAGCTGCAACTTAAAGCAAAGGAAGCTGGTTTTTGGGGAATTAACACTCCAGAGGAATATGGTGGTGCAGATCTTGGTCAAATGATGATGGCAATTGTGTTAATGGAAGTTTCAAAAACCTTTGTCCCATTCCAGTTCGGCGGTGGAGCAGATAATATTCTTTACTATGGTAATGAAGAACAAAAGAAAAAATACTTACTTCCGACGATTAATGGCGAGAAAAAGTCTTGTTTTGCAATGACCGAGCCAGGAGCTGGTTCCGATACCAGAAATATCAAAATGACAGCAGTGAAAGACGGCAGTGAATGGGTTCTAAATGGTGAAAAAACGTTTATTACCGGCGGAAACGAAGCGGACTTCGTTATGGCGATAGCGATTACGGATAAAGAACGACATCAATCAACACAAGGCCGCGAAGGGGTTACATGCTTTATTGTCGATCGCGATATGGGCTGGAAATCAGAGTATATACATACAATGGGAGAATGGGGTCCAGCCGGCTTAGTTTTTGATAATGTCCGTGTTCCGGAGGAAAATATCCTTGGTGAATTACACAAGGGCTATAATCTTGGTCTCGAGTGGATTGGGTTTGCACGCTGGGTTGTTGGGGCAAGAGCAGTCGGTGCCGCAGAACGCTTGCTGCAAATGGCGATTGATTATGCCAAGGAACGGGTTACATTTGGGAAACCCATTGCCGAAAGACAAGCAATCCAATGGCAAATCGCAGATTCTGCGGTTGAAATTGAAGCGGCAAGATGGCTAGTCTTGAACGCTGCCTTTACTCTAGATCATGGGGAAGATAATCGACACGTAGCATCGATGGCAAAATTATATGGTGCAAATATGGGCAACAATGTCGTCGACCGTGTCCTTCAAATTCACGGCGGGATGGGGTATACAAGAGAATTACCAATTGAGCGCTGGTATCGTGAAGCCAGACTATGGAGAATTTACGACGGCACAGACGAAATCCAACGAATGATTATCGCACGTAACCTGATTAAAGGTCATGTGAAGATCGGCCAATACGTGTAAGAAAATAAATGTAAGCGCAATCTATAAATTTATTAAACTCAGGAGGAATAGAAATGGCAGGCAGATTTACGGGAAAAGTTGCTTTTGTTACGGGTGGAAGCCGTGGAATCGGCAAAGGGATTGTCGAGCTTTTTGCACAAGAAGGAGCAAAGGTAGCTTTAATAGATTTGAACGAAGAAGCGTTAAGTGAAACAACCAGTGAATTAAAAGAAAAAGGTTATGACGTTTATTCAAAAGTTGCAAACGTGGTTGATGCCGAGCAGGTTGAAGATGCCATGAAAGAGGTTTATGAGGAATTTGGCTCCGTAGATATCCTCGTGAATAATGCCGGGGTAATCCGCGATAATCTATTTTTTAAAATGACTGATTCAGATTGGGAGACCGTTATGGATGTGCACTTAAAAGGATCATTCAATGCGGCCCGTGCTGCTCAAAAATATATGGTCGAAAATAAATATGGGCGTATCATCAATATTTCTTCGACATCAGCACTTGGAAATCGCGGTCAAGCTAATTATGCGGCGGCAAAGGCCGGCTTGCAGGGCTTTACAAAAACACTCGCAATTGAGTTGGGAAGATATGGGATTACAGTAAACTCAGTGGCGCCTGGATTTATTGAAACAGAGATGACGAAGGAAACCGCTGCCAGAATCGGCATTCCATTTGAGCAATTAATTCAAGCGAGTGTGGCACATATTCCAGTCGGCAGAAGTGGCAAGCCAGAAGACATTGCCAATACAGTAGCCTTCTTTGCTGATGAAAAATCATCGTTCGTGAATGGTCAAGTTATCTATGTTGCCGGCGGACCAAAATGTTAATTAGGTGAGGTGAAGATGAATTGTTTAAAGACCAGATAGGCAAACAATCAAACAAAGTTAAAAATGACGTTGAAAGAGGAGCCGTCAAAAAATTTGCGGAGGCGATTGGTGACCTTCATCCCATTTATTTTGATGAAGAAACTGGAAGAAATTCAAGAAACAAAGCCAACATTGCACCTCCTACCTTTCCAAGAACTTTTGATTATGGTGTCATCGAAGGATTAAATCTTCCCAATAAAGGTTTAATCCACGGAGAACAAACATTTCATTACAAGCGGCCATTAAAGGTTGGCGAAACAATTTACTGTTATACCAAAGTAAAAAGCTACTTTGAGAAAAAAGGGAACTTTGGGGAGATGGGATTCCTGGTTGTGGAAAATTACGGCGAGGATCTATCCGGCGCTTTAATTTTTAGCTCATCCTCAACGATTGTCATCTCTGAAGCTGTGAGGAAGGTGTTGGCACGATGAGTATTCTTTCTGAATTACAAGTTGGAGAATCGGTCAAAGAAATTCAACTGGCGCCTGTATCGCGGCTTGACTTAATCAAGTATGCAGGTGCATCAGGAGACTTTAACCCAATACACACGATTGATGATGAGGCGAAAAAAGCGGGATTACCAGGAATAATTGCCCATGGAATGTGGACAATGGGGAACCTTGCAAAGCTTTTTACTTCTTATTATGAAGAAGGCTTTGTACAGGATTACTCGATCCGTTTTAAAGGAATGGTATTTTTGAATGATGTAATTACGCTGAAAGCGACGCTTAAGGAAAAGCTGGATCAAAATTTGCGCTTTACTGTCCAAGCAGTCAATCAACAAGGAAATGAAGTATTAAAAGGTGAGGTATTGTACCGCCAATATTAATTGCATTAAGTAAATTTAGACCCGGCACCAAGAAGAAAAAACCCTTCTTGTTGCTGAACTATAACCCGAATAATGGACACTTAAAAAAAGTCCCTTATTCGGGTTTTTTGTGTCCCCTGGATTAAAACCCGTTTATATTCATTTAGAGGATATAACCGGAGGAAAGTTGGAATGAGTAAAATTATATTTAACGAGATTCAGATTTTGAAAAAAAGTATCCAATAGCTGCTTGTTTTTTGAAGGAACAGGCAGCTTATTCTTTATTGGTAGAATAACTTCTTCACATTGTTGGTGAAGGTGAACAGGTTATTAATGATTAGCGACGCTTTGGATTATTTAATTAATATGTTTTTAATATATTAATGAAAAAATTGACGAATAATTAGATGTTGAATATTATGAAAATTTTGATATCATTATGGGTATCTACATACCAACTGGTTAGTATTTAGTTGTTGTCTGTAAATTTGAGGGATACGCTGGAAGCTTTTCACCAGTTTCGGTTGTCAAAGGGCTCAATGAATAATGACGCTTTTTAATAGGGGGAACGATCAATGAATGTGAAAGAGTTGTTTGATTTAACGGGTAAAGTAGCAATTGTAACAGGTGGCGGCAGGGGACTTGGCCAGCAGATTGCAGAAGGCTTTGCGGAAGCGGGTGCAAATGTTGTTGTTTGTTCAAGAAAATTGGAAGCGTGTAAGGAAGTAAGCAAAGGTTTAAACAGACTGGGTGTGGAGAGCTTCGCCTTAAAATGTGATGTCACCAACCCGGAGGATATTAAGAATGTCGTTGAGCGGACAATGGAACGATTTGGGAGAATTGACATTCTTGTAAATAATAGTGGCGCCTCATGGGGAGCACCGGTCGAGGAAATGCCGCTCGAAGCATGGAAGAAAGTAATGGATGTCAATGTTACTGGTACGTTCTTAATGTCACAAGCAGTTGGAAAAGTGATGCTCGAACAACAATCTGGAAAAATAATTAACATTGCATCGGTGGCTGGTTTAAAGGGCAGTAATCCAAAGTATATGAATGCAATTGGCTATAACTCTAGTAAAGGGGCTGTGATTACTTTTACTAAAGATTTAGCTGTTAAGTGGGGACCTAGTGGCATATATGTAAATGCAATTGCTCCAGGTTTTTTCCCGACGAAAATGTCAAAAGGGCTGCTTGACCAAGGGGGAGAAGCCATTCTTGAAGGGACACCATTAAGGAAATTTGGTACCGATAATGATCTTAAAGGAGTTGCCTTATTCCTAGCTGCACCAGCGTCGGACTTTGTGACGGGAGATATCGTTGTTGTGGATGGCGGGGCCCATGCAATGTAGATATTGTCACCAAAATGAGCTTCGACGATTGAATTAGCAGATTCGCTGATAGAAGTATGAAAATCGCTGATTGAATACAATAATCTACGGATAGAATCCTATTTTATTTAATAAATAGCTCTTAAATGAGTTCTGCCTACGGAAAAAATCAAAACTTATCCTGAAAAATAATAATATTCAAATCCTAGGGGTGAATAGCGTAATGAAAAGAGATGCAGTCATCGTTTCAGCCGTCAGAACAGCGATAGGTAGGCAAGGTAGTGCACTTGCTGGTGTTCCTGCCCATGTATTGGGAGCAGAGGTCATTAAAGAAGCCGTTAAACGCGCTAAAATTAAACCGGAAATCATAGACGATGTTATATTTGGAAATGTCTTATCTGGCGGTGGAAATATTGCTAGATTAACAGCCTTACAGACAGGGTTAGCAATGGAGTTGCCTGGTTTAACTGTTGACCGCCAATGTGGATCCGGACTCAATGCCATCAATCTTGCTGCCCAAGCCATACGTGCCGGGGATGGCGATGTCTATATTGCCGGCGGGACGGAAAGCATGAGCCGGGCCCCGTATTTGATGGATCGACCAGAAAAACCGTTCAGCCCTGCACCGCCAAGTTTCAGAAAATCGCAGCTGTCACCAAAGGAAATTGGTGATCCGCCAATGGGTATAACAGCTGAAAACCTGGTGGAAAAATATCAGATTACAAGAGAAGAACAGGATCAATTTGCCCTACAAAGCCAACAGCGGATGGCGATTGCGATGAAGGAGGGGCGTTTTGATGAACAAATTGTCCCAATCACGATTCCAGTCAAAAAGGGCGAATCATTTATTTTTAAAATTGATGAGCACCCGCGTCCGCAAACGACCTATGAGACTTTGGCGAAGCTGCAGCCAGCTTTTCTAAAAGGGGGTACAGTTACAGCGGGCAATAGCTCGGGCTTAAATGATGCGGCATCAGCACTAGTGATTATGTCAAGAGAAAAGGCAGAGGAATTAAATCTAACCCCTCTAGCAGTAATTCGCGCCTATGCCGTTACGGGTGTAGACCCGAACATTATGGGAATTGGACCTGTTCCAGCTGTAAAAAAAGTGCTCCAAAAGTCAGGATATTCGTTAAATGATATCGACGTCATTGAAATAAATGAAGCGTTTGCGGCACAGGTATTAGCATGTAATCGCGAACTCGAGATGGACCTTGAAAAAGTAAATATAAACGGTGGTGCCATCGCCCATGGACATCCACTCGGCGCAACAGGTGCCATCCTGGTTACAAAAGCAGTCTATGAATTAAAACGATCAGCTGGAAAATATGCGCTGATCACCGCCTGTATCGGCGGCGGACAAGGAATTGCAACGATCATTGAACGCGAATAATTCGTGCTGTTAGGCCTCTCAGGGGTAGTAGAGGCAGACATGCCTCCTACCTTGTTAAAGAAGTAAAAGGGTTTTCATGAAATGACAGCGTTATGAATTTACAAAGTTTGCCGGGGGCGGTTTTGATGGTGAATTTGAAGTGGCCGCTATTGAGGATGGAAAAATTGTCCCTATTAAGTTGAAAAAATAACAGCTCTTAATGATGAATACCCCCTTGATAAATACGTANNTACGTATTTATCAAGGGGGTTCAGGTGATTAAAACATTTTTTGAAAAAAATAAAAATTTTCATTTTTTGGATGAATCGTATTCATATTTCTAGTGAAAGTGAAATATAGTTTTGATAGTGCTTAGGTCTATCCTCCTGTCAAAGTGATAGTTAAATAATGATTTAGAAGGGAGGGGTATTAAATTGTTTAGAATTGTACCGCTTGAATTAGAAACCCATTTTGCTGAGGGGACGGTAAATGCCTTTTTGGCGATTGGAGATTCCGTTACGTTAATCGACACAGGTAACCCTGGGAAAGTGTCATTTCAACAACTTAAAAGCAAACTACATACGCACGGAGTTAAATTGAAGGAAATTGATCAGATTGTCCTTACCCACATTCATATCGACCATGCGGGTGCAATTCCTTACATTTTGGAAGAAATAGATGTGCCAATCTATGTGCATGAACAGGCGAAAGGTTCGATTAATGTTGGTGTGGACGAGTATCAACGAGTGCAGGCTTTTTTTCACCAGTTTTTAACGAACTGTGGTGCCAACCCACTCAATCACATCATCGAACGGCCATTTAAAGAGGAAAAGTGGCGGAATATTACCTATCTAAATGAAGGTGATGTTATTCCTTTAGGTGGAAAGGAGTTTGAGGTAGTTCATGTTCCCGGCCACAGCCAATCTGATATTTTACTATGGAACCAAGAAACAGGCGATACCTTTGCCGGCGACCATTTATTAAAGTCTTTTTCGGTGAATGCCTTTATCGAACCACCTAATCCGGGCGAGGTCAATCGGCCGAGGCCGTTAATGCAATACCGAAATTCGCTTGAAAAAGTAAGCCGACTGCCGTTAGAAATGATTTACCCAGGTCACGGCGAGGCATTTAGCGATCATTTATCCTTGATCAAAACAAGATTACTAGAACAAGAAAAACGATGTGAGCAAATTCTAGCGGTACTTGCAACCGGAGGAAAATGCATCTATGAAATCTGCAAGCAAATGTATCCGCGATTGCACGGAAATACAGTGTTCTTAGGATTATCACAAATACAAGGTCACTTGGATTTACTTGAAGAAAGACAGCAGGTTAGTTATGAAAAAAAAGATTCAGTTGTTATTTATCGTTCGACCTGGCAATAGTGGTAGTCCTGTGCTTTCTAGTGTTCTTTTAGATTTTGGCTGTGTTAAAGGTCATTGTTTATTTTAAAGCCTACGTTGATTGGAGCGGAAGGCGCGAGATCCTCGAAAATGCTATTTCCTTCGTGGGGTGTTGATTCAACGAAGCTTATTCAATAACCTGCGGGAGGCTTCCCGGACCGCCCGCGAATCGCACGCGCCTGGAGCGGAGATCAACAGCCAAGTTTAAAAGAGCCAAATTTTTAAAAAGGGAGCGGATGGTGTGAAGTTGAAAGACCTGCTGGAAACAAATATCGCCGAATTTGGTGAGTATCCTTTTTTATTTTACAAAGAAAAGACGTACACAAATGTTGAAACGAAGCAATACGCGGACCAATTTGCTCGTGGCTTGCGAAATCTTGGAATTGCTAAAGGCGACAGAGTAATTGTTTGTATGCCCAATTGTCCTGAGGTCCTCTTTGCCTATCAAGGGATTACTAGAGCGGGAGCAACGATTGTCCCAGTTATGTTTACTTTGCATCCAAACGAACTTCACTACATCGCACGAAATTCTGGCGCAAAAGCAGTAATTACCTCCTCCGCATTAAGGAGTAATGTTGAATGTTCATTAGAAGGATTACCGGCTAAACCACAGTTAATCGTTGTTGATCTGCCATCAGATGAGCGGGCGAAAAACTTTTATGAACTGTTTGTCCCCGCCGAAAATCAACTAGACGATGGTGGGAACTCAGATGATAAAGCAGTCATTCTATATACCTCAGGTACGACTGGAAATCCAAAAGGAGTGCTATTAACCCATAAAAACTTATATTCTAATGCCGAGAATTCGGCAAAACATAATGTAACCCAGCGAGGAACAACACTTGGTGTCCTGCCGCTTGCCCATGTATATGGCCTGACGATATCAAATATTTGCTTTTTAACAGGCAGCTCTATTGTTATTTTTTCAAAATTTGATACAAAAGAGGTATTTAAGGCGATTGAAAGATATAAGGTACAGACGTTCTCAGCTGTTCCCGCGATGATTCATGCCTTAGTATCGTATCCACACGCCGACCAATATAACACCTCCAGTCTTGAATCAGTTGGAACCGGGTCTGCACCGCTGCCGGTTGCCTTATTGCATGCTTTTGAACAAAAATTTGGCGCAAAAGTGTACGAGGGCTATGGGTTATCAGAGGCTGCACCGGTTGTTACTGCTCATCGCAAAGGGATCGAAATAAAACCAGGCTCTGTTGGAATACCGATTCCTGGGGTAGAGTTGAAAATCGTCGATGAAAATGGCAAGGAAGTTCAAGCTGGAGAAGTAGGGGAGTTAATCGTCCGAGGTGATAGTGTCACGCCCGGCTACTATCAAAATTCGGAAGAAACCAGCCGTGTCTTAAAAGATTCGTGGTTATTTACAGGCGATATGGCCCGGATCGATGACGATGGCTATGTCTATATTGTTGACCGAAAGAAGGATTTAATTATTCGAGGAGGATTTAATGTGTATCCTCGTGATGTCGAAGAAATATTAAATGCTCATGAACAAGTTTTTGAGGCAGCGGTTGTAGGTGTTCCTGATGAACGAATGGGAGAAGAAATGGTTGCCTGTGTCGTGAAAAAAACCGGTGCACAAGTAACTGTTGAGGAGCTAATTCACTATTGCCAGGAGCATTTAGCAAAAAACAAAACACCGCGAAGAATCGTTTTCCTAGAGGCACTGCCAAGGAATGGTGTTGGGAAAATATTAAAGACGCATCTCCGCAAGCAGGCATCAGAAATTGTAATCAAACCGTAAAGGAAAAAAGGAGGAAAACATATATGGAAAAAAGAACCATATTAACAACTAGCAGTCGAGGATTGCTTGAGGATTCTTTCCCGTACCGCTTATTCCAAAAAGCAAAACGGTTAGGAACCTGGAACCCCGCAGATATCGATTTCAGTCAGGACCAAAAGGATTGGCATACGATGAATGCCGAGCAGCGAGCAGATATTTTGCGGCTTATTTCTCAATTTCAAGCGGGTGAGGAAGCGGTTACGTTAGATCTCCTTCCACTGATCATGGCGATTGCGAAAGAAGGTCGTCTTGAGGAAGAAATGTTTTTGACGACCTTTTTATACGAGGAAGCGAAACATACAGAATTTTTCCGTCTAGTTTTGAATGCAATCGGGGAGCGAGGGGACTTATCTCACTTTCATACCGAAACCTATCAGAAGATTTTCTATGAGATTCTCCCAACAACAATGGAACGGCTGATTTCCGACCAATCCCCAGAAGCGATCGCCGAGGCATCCGTAGTGTACAACATGTTTGTAGAAGGAGTATTAGCAGAAACCGGTTATTATTCTTTCTATCAAACATTAGAAACCGCTAATATCATGCCAGGATTACTTGAAGGTGTCGGCAATTTAAAAAAGGATGAGTCCAGGCATATCGGCTATGGGACATTCCTTTTGCAACGGTTAATTTGTGAACATCCACATCTCTTTGATTTTGTGGCAGCCAAGATGGGCGAGCTGACCCCATTAGCAATTAGGCTAAATCAAGAAGGCATCGCGGGAAGGGAGGTAAGTGCATTCGGCGGGGATCCTGCAGATATCATGAACTTTACCTTAAAACAACTTGCAGTCCGAATGGAAATCTTAGCGCGCGCACAAGGCAAAAAAATCGAAGAGATTTATAGATACACAGATAGTGAGTTAGGAGTGCTATAAATGATTTTAGAAAAGGAGGAATTATCATGACAGTAAAGGTTGATGTGCAAACATTTCCCCATTTTATTAACGGAAAGTGGGAGCCTGCTTCCAGTCAAGAAACGTTTGATGTATTGAACCCGGCAAATGGTGAACTTGTAGCTAGAGTAGCAAAAGGAACTACGGAAGATGTTAACCGTGCTGTAAATGCGGCCCGCGAGGCATTTGATCAAGGTGACTGGAAAGACATGAAGCCAAAAGACCGAGCCAAGGTGTTATATGCCATTTCCTATCAAATTGCCGAGTATGCCGAGGAACTAGCATACTTAGAAGCGATTAGCTCAGGTGGAACAGTACGCCGAATTGGCAATAGTGATATTTTGCAAATGATTGACTTGTTCCAAACATTAGCCAATTTTACAGTTGAGTATCCATTCTCGGAAACACTGCCAGTCCCGCCATTCCCAGGACCAGCACATAATTTTATTTGGCGTGAACCAATCGGTGTATGTGCAGCGATTACTCCTTGGAACTTGCCAATGGTGATTGCTACCTGGAAAATTGCACCGGCATTAGCGATGGGGAATACAATTGTGATCAAGCCAGCCAGCTACACGCCTCTGTCCACTTTGAAGCTAGCAGAAATTATTTCAACCGTGGTCCCTCCAGGTGTAATTAACGTTGTCTCAGGTCCTGGTGCGGAAGTGGGCGAAGCTTTAGTTAACCACCCAAAGGTCGATAAAGTGGCATTCACTGGTTCGACTGAGGTTGGCAGACGAATTATGGGACTAGCTGCAGGGACGATCAAGAAAACCACACTAGAACTAGGTGGGAAATCACCTAATATCCTTTTAGAGGATGCCGATCTTAGTATTGCTCTGCCCGGAAGTCTATTTGGAGTATTTCTCCATTCTGGCCAGCTTTGTGAATCTGGGACACGTTTATTTGTACCGGATAAGCTGTATGACCAAGTGATTGCAGGTTTAGTTGCTCACACAAATAAATTAAAGCTTGGGAATCCCCTTGATCCGACCACCGATGTTGGTCCAGTAATCTCGAAAAAGCAAAAGGAAACCATCCTTTCCTATATTAAAGCAGGTAAACAAGAAGGCGCTACCCTTGTCTGTGGTGGCAATGAAGTTAAGGTTGATGGCTGTGAGGAAGGACATTTCATCGAACCAACGATTTTTACAAATGTCACCCATGATATGAAAATTGCCCAAGAAGAAATTTTCGGCCCAGTCCTCTGTGTGATTCGTTATTCAGAACTGGACGATGCGATTCGAATGGCGAATGATACGATTTATGGCTTAGCTGCAGGAGTTTGGACACGTGATGTCAATAAAGCCTACGCGGTGGCTAGAAAACTGCAGGCGGGCGTGGTCTGGATTAATGACTGGCATATGCTCAGAAGTGATGCCCCGTTTGGCGGGTACAAACAAAGCGGAATTGGCAGAGAAATGGGACAGCAATCACTCGATTCCTATACCCAGGTAAAGCATGTCCACACATCGATGTCGCCTGAACTAGAACGACGCAATTGGTATGGAATTCTGTTTGGTCAAAACTAATGAAAAGGTGAGGATGAAAATGAAAACAACCTTATCACAGTTTATGTTACGTACGGGAATATACAGCGGTTCAAACTCAAGGGCGATGGTCCCAAGTCTCTTTGCTGGTCTGGGTGCCAAACGGGTGCTCCTTTTAAGTGATAGAGGACTAGAAGCAGCAGGAATTGTTGAAAAAGTGGCCGATATTTTTTCGCTGACAGGCCATGGCTCTGGTCCAGAACTTGTCGGTCAATTTCTTGATATCAAACAGGATGCCGAAAGCAGCTGCATAAATGAAGCTGTCCGCTATGCAAGAGAAATAGGTGCAGATTCCTTACTTGCCGTTGGCGGGGGCAGTGTTCTGGATACAGTAAAAGGGGTAAAGTATGCGCTCCACAAAGGATTGACTGATATAAAAGAAGCGATCCCTGGAGGTTTGTTGTACGAGTCATTCCCAAAAGCAAATCACATGCCGATTCCCCATATTGCCATTCCGACTACCGCGGGAACCGGTTCAGAGGTATCACCGATTGCCGTTATTTTTAATGAAGAAATTAAAATGAAGACGAATATCATCAATCCGTTTATTAATGCCGATATGGCGATCTTGGATCCAGATTTAACCGTCGGACTACCACCAGTCATTACGGCATTTACTGGATTTGATGCCTTAACGCATGCCATCGAGGCGCTCGCATCACCAACCGCAACAGGTCTAACCGATGCCTATGCCCTCCATGCAATTCGCCTTATTGAAAAAAATCTACCAGTTGCCGTTTTTGATGGTTCGAACCTTGATGCCCGAATGGATTTATTGCAAGCAAGCTTAATGGGGATCACCGCTTTCAGTTTCGCCTTAAATGCGATTCCTGTTCACAATATGGCTCACGCGTACGGGGCCTTGTTCCGAATTCCACATGGCTTAGCAAATGCTGTCTTTTTACCGGTGGTCATGGAATTGGTTCCTGATTTATATCTGCCTAAGGCTGCTGAATTGGCACAAGCTTTGAACGTGGATGTAAAGGGTGATACCCCACAAACAGCGTTAGCAAAAGTGATTGGGAAAATTAAATTGCTTCAGTATAAGGTAGGATTACCGGCTGATTTCAAGCAATTCAACATTAGCGAAGAGGCACTTCAGTTGGCGATTACAGCCGTCATGAAGGACCCAGCTGCACTAAGCTTCCCAATGCCAAAAGAATTAATTGCGGCAATTGGGCAAAAGGTTGTTCCCTTGCCGGTGAAATAGATTTTTAATGTGACCCAGCCAGCGCGAAGACAAGCTGGCTGGGTTTAATAAATTGCTGAATTTAGTTATACATTCCAAAGGAAGAAGCTAGTCGCCAGTAAAGGGAGGTTATCCGCCAGTAAAAGAAGCTAGTCGCCAGTAAAGGGAGGTTACCCGCCAGTAAAAGAACCTAGTCGCCAGTAAAAAGAGGCCATCCGCTAGTAAAAGGAGGTTATCCGCCAGAAAGGGTTGAAAATATGAAAATTACATTTAAAAGATTAACAGAATGCACCGTCCAAGATACGATAACAGCTTGGAATCGGGGGTTTGAAGGTTATTTTGTGCAAATGGAAATGACTGCCGAATTGTTTTTTAATCGATTGGTTAATGAAGGATTATCTTTGAAGCACTCTTTAGTAGCTTATGATGGAGAAGACCCTGTAGCGATTGTATTAAATGGATTTCGTGTGATCGACGGAAAAAAAACTGCATGGAATGGCGGGACAGGAATCGACTCCAAATATCGTGGAATGGGTGTTTCAAATCTTTTAATGGAGGCAGCCATAAAAGTTTACTCCGAAGAAGAGGTCGAGGTTGCCACACTTGAAGCCATTAAGGAAAATGAAAGGGCCATTCGATTATATAAAAGACATGGCTATGAAATAATTAATTCACTTGTTTATCTAAATGGGACTCTAGAGGCTGATCACACTCCCATTCCCTTTATATCTATCCGGCCCGAGCAACTGCCAACTTTCCATTTTTATAATGATAAGGTTCCATGGCAATGTCAGTGGCAGAGTGCTAAGTCGGGTGAGGCACAAATCTATTTCGACGGTAATGAAAAACCGTTAGGATATTCATTATATAAGAGAGTGTGGAACCAGGACGGGCAACTGGAAAAAGTAATCTTATTTCAGCTTGAACTATTCAATGACATTAAAAAGGAAACGATAAAGTCTATTTTCACTTCTATATCTGGAGAACATCAAAAGCCTGTCAACTTTATGACAATTAATTCCATATTATCAAATCCTGTTATCCCATTCTTACTAGATTTAGGCTTTGAGAAAAAAACGGAGCAAGTCCAAATGATAAAAAAAATGTAATTAAAAAAATTTTTTTGAATCCTAATTCATAATATTATATAATTTTCGTTAGGGCCATTCTCATGTAGATTGGGCTTGACCTACATAAATTCATCGGATTAGGAGAAATAAAATGGAAAAAGTACTTATTTTCGGTCATAAAAATCCTGACACAGATACGATTTGTTCTGCAATTGCCTATGCAGACTTAAAAAAACAATTGGGGATGGATGTTGAACCAGTGCGCTTAGGACAAGTAAATGGTGAAACACAATATGCACTGAACCAGTTTAATGCAGAGGCTCCACGCCTTGTTGAAGCAGTTTCGAATGAAGTGAACGCGGTCATCCTAGTTGATCACAATGAGCGCCAGCAAAGTGCAAATGATATCGCTGATGTTCGTGTATTAGAAGTAATCGATCACCACCGGATTGCTAACTTTGAAACAAGCGATCCGTTATATTACCGTTGCGAGCCTGTTGGGTGTACAGCAACGATCTTAAATAAAATGTACAAAGAAAACAACAAAGAAATAAGCAAAGAAATTGCTGGTCTTATGCTTTCTGCGATTATTTCTGACTCATTATTATTTAAATCCCCAACTTGTACACCAGAAGATGTGGCAGCGGCACGTGAGTTAGCTGAAATTGCTGGTGTCGATGCAGATGCATATGGCCTTGAAATGCTGAAAGCTGGAGCAGATGTTCGTGATAAGTCAATTAATGAACTCCTAAGCCTAGATGCTAAAGGATTTGAAATGGGCTCAAGTAAAGTAGAAATTGCTCAAGTCAATGTGGTTGACACGGCAGATGTGCTTGCTCGCCAAGAAGAATTGGAAGCAGCAATCTCTACGATTATCGAAGAAAAGAACTTAGATTTATTCTTGTTTGTGGTTACTGATATCTTAACAAACGATTCAGTTGGTTTAGCTTTAGGAAGCAAAACAGCTGCAGTAGAAAAAGCTTATAATGTTACACTTGCTAATAACATTGCTACCTTAAAAGGTGTCGTTTCACGCAAAAAGCAAATCGTACCTGTCTTGACTGATATTTTTACTAAAGGGTTATAAGAAGAAAGACCGTCCATAGACATTTCATGGACGGTTTTTTCAATCTCCTTTTGATTAGTTGAAAAATAGTATATTAGGAAACCTAGTCAGAATTGATTTGATTCTCTTCTTGCTTTTTATTCATTACGAAGAATGTCAATGGCTGGTCGGAACCGGTCATCAATTTATACACATAGGAAGAGGTAATCTTATATCCGTCATCTATCTTCGTGGCCAAATAATTCGTCCGTTCAAACAGAATGGAACGGATATGATTGATTTGACGGGAAATTTTGTCCATTAGGGCTTCTTGATTGTCCAAGCGCTGTAAAACTCCGCCTTGAAATTCCTCTTGTTTAGTCATTTTTTTCGAAATTTCTTTTTGTAATTCCAGTTGTTTATTCAGTTGAATGGCAAGGTTATGATTAGCATCTTCATAACGCTCCAACCGACTTTGTAAATCATTTAGTTGATTTCCTACATGGTTCCATTGATTGAGGTGTGTTTCTTCTTGATGCTGTGATTGCATACCTAATTCAGATAAAGTTTTTTTGAGCGCAGTATTCGCTTTTTGCTGTTCATAAATTAATTGAGACAGGAAATCCTGTCTTGATATGACTTGATTCGATGCTTGTGGATTTTGTTTGTTTTTATAAACATCTGGATGGTCACTGTTATTAATGAATAATCCCATACCTCTCTCCGCCTTTTTTTGTATTTGGTTGCAATATTTTATGCTTGAAAAACTAAAGAGGGGACATGATTGGGCTGTTGGAAAGGAAAGAGTGCAAAAAAAAAACAACGCTTGGAAAATTCCATGCGTTGTTTCGATAAAATTTTATTTTCAAACAAGAGCCGGTGTTTTCAATACGAATTTTTCTACGACCTTTGCGACACCATCATTCATATTGCTGTCAGTGACAAAGTTAGCTTTTTCTTTAATATCGTCTGGAGCATTCCCCATCGCAACACCTAAGCCTGCAAACTCAATCATTGCAAGGTCATTATAGCTGTCTCCAATTGCGATGACTTCTTCGCGCTTAATCCCCAGCTGTTGAATCAAATGGCTAAGGCTTGTACCTTTCGTGACGCCATGCTCCGTAAATTCTAGAAAGAATGGTTTGGAACGCATGACACTTAACTGACCAGCTAACTCTTGCTGCAGTTTTTCTTCTACATCTGCAAGTTTTGTTTCATCTTCAAGCATCAGCACTTTTACAACAGGTTCCGATACAGCCTCCACGAAACTGCCGACTTCAATTATTTCTAGGCCAGTAATTTCTCCTTCAATATTTGTGAATTGGTTTCCAGCCTCGGTAACAATATGATCCCCAACATACGTATGAATCCAAACATTTTCACGACGACTTACTTCATATAAATAGTGAACGACATCAGGCGATAAAGTGCTGCTAAACAGTTCTTCACCAGTTTGACAGTTAGTAATTTTAGCGCCATTAAAAGAAAGAATAAAGCTGCCGAAATCATTCAACCGCAGTTCTTCAGCAATAGCATACATGGCTGACGTAGGCCGGCCAGAAGCTAACACCACTTTCACTCCTAATTCTTGTGCATCCATAAGTGCACGCTTTGTGCGGTCAGATATTGTGTGGTCGTCCTGCAATAGTGTATCGTCTAAATCAAGTACAATCATTTTATAAGGCATTCTTGAAGTCTCCTTTAAACATATGTCATCTAACTATCTTACTATAAATCTAGTAAAAATACGTCCTACAATTGAATCCAATTCGTTTTGAGCCGAATAATATATTAAGAAATCCCATTAAATAATAGAAGGTGACAAGCAGTGTCTATTTTTAGTTTTTTTAATAATAAATGTGATATTTGCAAAAGAAAGATCAAGCCCATACGAAAATATATTAATGATAAGGGCGAGACCATGAAAGTCTGTGTTCCATGTTCAAAATATGCTGAATGGAGGGCTTTTCGAATAAAAAGATAATAGTAGTTGTACTATTTTTGTACAATAAAATTACTTATAATGGTAAAAAATAATCCATATGAATATAACCATCAAGTTATCGAATAATAGGGAATCGACCTCTCAATTTTATGATGGGAGGTTCTTATTTTAAAAAAAATGTGTAATACTTAAGTGAACGTAAGTTATGAAATAAGGGGTATTGCTATGATTCACAATAAAAATATAAATTCAATACAGGGAAATGAACTTCTTTCAAAAGTAAGAGAAATTGCGATTCAATTCCCAGAAGTAACAGAAGCGGTTGATAAATTTGGGCATACATCGTTTCGTGTAAAGGATAAACCATTTATTATGATGGGGGAAAACGAAGAAGGTGCTTCCTTAGCAATTAAAACACTAAAAACGACCCAACAGTTACTACTAGAACAGCCAGAAAGGTTTTTTAAAACTCGTTATATCGGGCAGCACGGCTGGACTTCATTATTTACCAATCAAGATCTAAATTGGGAAGAAATTGAGGGCTATATCAAAGAAGCTTATTTACAGACAGCTCCGAAGAAGCTTTCAAATGAAGTACTGGAGGCTTTTAAAAGATGAATCGATGCAGTTGGGTAAATCAGGATCCACTATATATTGATTATCACGATTATGAATGGGGAGTTCCGGTCTATGATGATCGCCTGCTATTTGAGTACTTAAATCTCGAAGGGGCCCAGGCAGGACTAAGTTGGTACACCATTTTAAAAAAGAGAGAGAACTACCGGAAAGCTTTTGATAACTTTGAAGCGGAAAAAATTATTCGCTATGATGAAAAGAAAATCGAAGAATTGATCCTTAATGAAGGGATTGTCCGTAATAAGCTAAAAATCAATGCAGTCATTACAAACGCACATGCGTTTTTGAAGGTTGTAGAGGAGTTTGGCTCGTTTAGTAAGTACATATGGACCTTTGTTGGCGGTAAGCCTATTCAAAACCACTTCCGTGAAATGAAAGATGTTCCTGCAATCACGGATATTAGTGATCAATTAAGTAAGGATTTAAAGAAGCGCGGCTTCAAATTTGTTGGCTCGACCATCTGTTATGCGTTTATGCAAGCAACAGGGATGGTGAATGACCATATCGTGACCTGTGAATGTTATCAAAAAGCACATCAAATAATGAACTAATGAAAAAAGCGATTATCTCAATGAAGAGACATCGCTTTCCTTAGGTTGTGTAAAGAAAAATATAAAGATGGCAATTGACAGTAAAAATAGAAATATCTCTGCTTTAGAGGGCTCGAACGTTGGGAGGTCTGTTAAAGACAATATGGCCACTTCCTTCTTAATTAGATTAGAATTTCAGGATCGATTTCAAAATGTTCAGATACAATCCAGCGAAATTGAGTAAAGACTTTTTCTAAATCAGGCAATGTAGGTTCGTGTTTAGGAACTCCAAAAATAGGTCCTGTAATATTAATGCTAAACCTGCCTGGTCCTAAAAAGATACCTGACACATTTGTCTGATCGCTAATCAATAGTATGGCTAATAGGATATCCCCAATGTCCAATAACAAACTCAATGTTTTATTACCTGATTTACCTTCTAAACGGTCTCTTCCAGTTAGCGGCCCACCAACAGATAGGGCAAATCCTCCTGGTTCTATAACAAGTCTAACAACTGTCACTTGACCTGTTAATAATAAAAATGCCGTTATAATATCAATAGTTCGTTGGATAGATATAACTGTTTGTAGGCCATTTTCTAAGTCACAACTACTTTTCAACGATTTCACAACCTACTCAAATTAAACTCTTCATGTACAACAATAATGACAAGGATAGAAATCTGTGCAGCTAAAGGATTTCTTTTGTATATTATGAAATGAATAGAAGGATGCTCCTAATTTTACAAAAATAAAGCCCATCACAACCGTGATGGGCTTTATTGGCAATTAAAATGGCTTGCTTATTACTGTGCAGGTTTATCAAGCGCGAAATCTGATGTGGGCAATGTAATGATCTTGCCGCCAATTTGGACATGAATGGTGTCGTTGAAAATGGCTTTCACAATTCCCTTTAAGGAGATGGTTGAATTGACAGAGATTTTTTTGGATTCAGCTTGGTTTGCCACAATATCAACGCCTTTCGAAAATTGGTAGAAATATAGGAACTTATAGCAAAAAATTAAAATAAAGATACATTAAATTATTCGGAAAAATATTAGAAACTCCTGCTTTGGCAAGTGGATTTTTATAAAAAAATCGGTCATGTCTTGATCTATCTATATTGCAAAGGGGTGTTTAAACAATAATAGCGACTTAACATGAACCGTAGGTCAAGTATCGCATTTTTGAATTTGTCTGTCAACGAAAACATGAACTGTGGTTCAAATTTTAAAATCGTGGTATGATATATTTGAGGTGATAAAATGCCAGACAGTGATGACCTATTAATTGGCGAATTCCCTTTTCTCCCAAAACAGGAACGGGCGCAACAAAAAAGAAATGCACTGCTCGAAAGTGGACAAATTTTGTTTATTTCTAAGGGGTACGAGCAAACTACTGCTAAGGAAATTGCTGCCCATGCAGGTGTTGCTACCGGTACCTTTTATCGTTATTTTTCAGATAAACGCCAACTTTTAATGTCATTATTAGAAGACAAATTAGACAAGCTTCTCCCACCTGAACCTAGTTGGATTTCCCATGATCCAGTATCATTATTAGCATCACTTTTAGAAGCCCATAATAAACGCCTTAATGAGTTAGGGATACAGCGTGTGTTGCCTGAGCTAGTGATGAAAGATCCTGGTCTTGCTGAATTTTTGGGTGACGCACGAAGGAAAATTCATTCGAGAATTTTGTTAGGGCTAAAACAAGCGGAAGAAAAAGGATTAACCTGGGAGGATCTCGATTTAGAAACTGTCGCGTGGGCAATTTTAGTCTTAGTGGAAAATGGTCATGGGAAAGAGGGACAAACTGGGAAAAGAGCGGATTTTCTAGAAATTTCGAAAGTAATGTGCCGGATGGTTTTTCCACCAGATGTGTTACAGCAATTGCAAAATTCGGATGAAATGAATAATCGAAATAACAGCTAGAGAGGAAGTAACTGGTGAACTTTGAACATAGTATTGACATGAAAGAACTTAAAGCCCTTAAGGTTGAACTGACGAGGTTTATGATGGCTTATAAGTTTGCGTTAGACGAAATGAACACTAAAATTAACATTCTTAAAGAAGAGTTTAATTATATTCATGACTATAATCCAATAGAACACGTGAAGTCACGGTTAAAGTCACCGGAAAGTATATTCAAGAAAGTCTATCGGAAAGGCTATGACTTTTCTTTACCAGTCATTAAAGAAAAGATCAGAGATATTGCTGGTATAAGGGTTACATGTTCTTTTATTTCAGATATATATGAATTAAGTAAGATGCTCGCTAATCAAAAAGACATACGAGTGGTTGATTACAAGGATTATATAAAAAATCCTAAGCCCAATGGCTACCAGAGCCTTCATTTAATTTTAGAAATTCCGATCTTCATGTCTGACCGAGTGGAAACAACGAATGTTGAGGTACAAATTCGGACAATTGCGATGGATTTTTGGGCAAGCTTAGAACACAAAATCTATTATAAATATAACAAGGAAATTCCCGGACATATGCTTGATGAATTAAAAGAAGCTGCCACAATGGCAGCAGGTCTTGATCGAAAAATGGAAAGGCTTCACAGAGAAATAATAGAGATAAAGCATGCTGATCAAGAAGAGGAAGTAGAGCACATGTTATTAAACATGCAAAAAGAAAACATTCATATTCCATTTTTAGAACCACTCCGCCCTAAAAAGTAAAATTTCTAGCGGAATAGTTTAACTAGCAGATATTCTTTAGCATTTTATTAACTAATGGAAGCGGTGTCGATATGATAAATGTTCAGGTAAAGGATTTTATGGTTAAAGATGTTATATCAGCTAGTCCAAGTGCTTCCATTAAAGATGTAATGACATTGTTTGTTGGGAAAAAAATTGGCGGTTTACCAATTATCGATGAGAATGGTGTGCTACGTGGATTTGTAACAGATGGTGACATTTTACGGGCAATCAGTCCATTGGATCGTCGGATTCATGATTATTTCTCTCTTATCACATATGTTGCAGAAGAAGACATGGAGAATCGGCTGAGTGAATTGGCTGACAGGGAAGTCATTAGGATTGCAAAAACCCACGGAATATTAACAGTCCATCCTGAAGATGAAATGAAAAAAGTTGTCTCACTATTGTCTAAGCATCATTTTAAAAAACTACCTGTTGTTGATGAGTCTAATCATGTGGTTGGTGTAATCAGCAGGGGAGATGTCATTCGCAGCATTCAAGAAACGATTATTAATGATTGGCAATGATAGTCATGCCAATGAGACAGCCCTTCACATTAAAGTGTAGGGCTGTCTTTGGAAAAAAAATATACTCCTAATGTTCCATAATAATATACTTTATAAAACAAAACTATTGTAGTGGCTTTTCAAGCAGGAGCTCAGATGCTGGGAGGGTAATTATTTTCCCGCCAATTTGAACATGAACGGTATCGTTGAAAATGGCTTTTACAATTCCTTTTAAAGAAATGGTGGAATTAACTGAGATTTTTTTCGCTTCAGATTGATTTGCCAAATTAACCAACACCCTTCAAAATAGTTATGAAAATATTATATATGAAGAAAAGGAAATTAAGCTAGTATAAATAATCAGAAAAGTTAAAAAATATTTTCCGTTTTGTGAACGCAAAAATAATTTATCTTCTATTCTTATGTGGGATGCAAATGATTGGTGAGTATTTTACGCTACTCCCTTTTTAAAAAGGTAAGATGTATTTGTATGATTTCAGAACGACTGCCAATCCGAAGTGGAGGACCCCAAAAACCATAACCGGATGAAACAATGGAATGAAGCTGACTTTTCTGAAGATAGCCCCAATCATTTTCAAATATCCTTTTTGTAATCAGATGATTCGGTGCCATTTGCCCTCTGTGTGTATGGCCTGATAAAAGTAAGTCGACACGATTTTCTTGCGCTTGAGTTATTTCAGCTGGCTGATGATCCATCATAATAATTGGCAGGGATGGATCAATATCTGTTAGAAAAGCTTCAATCGGTAGCCGATTTCGATCAGATTTGTCTTTTCGACCTGCAAGATAAAAGCTGTCGGCTATTTTGAATACTTGATCCAAAAGGATAGTTATCCCGATTCGTTCCATTTCCTGCAAAAACTTTGGAATTCCGCCACCATAATATTCATGATTTCCTAGGACTCCATAGACACCTAAGGGAGCCGATAACTCCTTCATGACATCACCCATTTTCTTTTGAGTAAATGGCTCGGGATCGTCGTCAATGATATCGCCTGGCAGTAAAATGATATCCGGCTTTAGCGCATTTACGTTACGGACAAGCCGGCGAACATGTCGGATGCCTGAAAGTCTGCCAAAATGCATATCAGAGGCCATGGCAATTCGAAGCTCAGTTAGATTGCCCACCTGTTTTGGAATGACAAGTGAAAAAGTCCGAACGACAGGGCTATATGCATTAAACGTTCCGAAGATAAATAGAATAACAAAAGATATTAACACCGCTCCTCCTACCCAATTGATGACTGATGTTGTGGAAAAATCCGCAAAAATGAGAACAAAGGCAACAAGATTGGAAAGAGGCAGGAAAAGGATGGCATATTGGAATAATCCAAACCAATAAGAGCCGATCATTTTAAATAGAGGCACTTTTTTTGTGAAATGTCCGATGATGTATGAATAGGAAATGAGACTAACGACTAAACCGTATATCCATTTATCCTGCAAATCAAATACTGAATGCAGCCAAACCCAGCCGTTCCAACCGATATAAAATGTTATGGCAGAATAAACAATTATGATGGTCATGAAATTTATCAAGTAGCGTGGTTTCATCGATTGCTCCTTTATTGAGGGAATTTTCCTTAAAACATGAAATGTAGTTCAAGTATTGCATGGGCATGCAAGGGCTGTCAATTAATCCAACCCATGTGGTTAGTTTGCTTTTATGTCTTTCATAAATCTTTTGTAGCAACCGTTCCCGTCACTTTCCTGAGGTATGATATAATATTCCCAAAAAGGAGATGGACCAATGTCTAATGAATTAGGGAAGGTAGATGAACTTTTTGATAATACCTGCTGTTCAGATGAAGGCAGCGATCGGAAGAGTCATCATCCGGATAAAGTAAAAAATAATCTTGTTACGAGACTAAACCGGATTGAAGGGCAAATTCGCGGCATAAAAGGCTTAATTGAAAAAGATACATATTGTGATGATGTCATTAACCAGATATCAGCCACACAATCCGCCTTAAACAGTGTCGCCAAAATCCTGCTTGAAGGTCATATGAAAAGCTGTGTTGTCGAAAGAATTCAACAAGGTGATTTTGAAGTCTTGGATGAAGTTCTCGTCACCATCCAAAAATTAATGAAAAAATAATCTAATCTATTGGTGTTCTAAGGACAATCAAAAAATAATATTTTTCGACGGAGAATGTACCCTGGTACATTCTTTTTTATTTTATAGGAAATTAGGTCTCTACTTCTGGTGGAAAGTTAACAAATGTGGCGGTAACAGTTAAGTAGTTTTAGGACATTGTAAAAATTTGAGAATTGTCAATGTACTAACTTTCATTAATATGAAATAGGTAAATCTAAGCAATCTCTTGCTGGAAAGGTACTAATATTAGTATACTTTCCGGCTTTTTTTATTTGGGATACACCATCTTTAAAGAACGTTCCATTCAAAAGGTGAATATAATATTTACAAGGAAGGGTGGGTGCACATGTTTTTCTGTGGGTTAGTTCTTATTGGGATGGTCATTCCATTCATATTAATGAAAATAGATTCTAGATTGGTAAACTGGATCCCTGCGGTATTCTTTTTAGCAGCAGCAATCATAATGGGTGCGAAGGCGGTATTTTATCCAGGTGAAGGAATGGCTGATTTAGCTGAGAGAATCTATTTTATGATGTTTGGATCCGTTGCGATTGGTTCCATTATTGGTGGGACAATCGTTCACTTTATAAAAAGTAAAAAATAAACGCGCTCTTTCCAAAAGATTGTAGATTCTTAAATTCGCCCATAGAAGCACTAGATTCGCCCATAAAACCCAAAAATTCGCTCATAAAGCCCTCAGATTCGCCCGTAAACCTCAAAAATTCGCCCATGAATGGGATAAGTCGTTAAATAAATCATAAATGCCCAAAATCGGGGTGTAATTTTATACTAAATATCATTTTGATGAGGCTCCCCTTGAGTGATAACAACATGATTTACGAAAAAAGCAGAATAAATAATAAAATTTGAATTTCCTTCAAACCGATTGGGATTTATCCTCGTTACCTTTAACGAAGAACCAATAAGAATGAAGGAGTTGCATGTAAATGAAAAAGCGTTTAAAAGTATTACTTGGGATGTCAATTATGTCGATGTTTTTGTTTGGTGCAGTTGCATTCGCAGCAACAGATTTTACACTACTGGGATTTTCTAAAGTGGTCGCAGAAAGGAAGATTGAGGCAGGGGCAGCTGCAAAACTAAGTCACAGCGGAATTAAAATTCAAATTCCCGAAGGAGCTTTTGCCCACGACGTCACGTTTCAAGTGCTTGAAGGGGATAATAGTAAATTCCAAAAGGTGGCTCCTTCTGGAGAAACCGTTATCATGAATTTCGCGTTTAGAGTCATAGATTTAGAGACCGGTCAGATAATAGATAGATTTAATAATAAACAACTCACGTTCAGCTTTAAAGATAAGGATATTAACAAGGGAAGTATTTACTACAATTTCAAAGGTGATGGGACGATTGCAAATAACAATGCACAATCTGTGATCGATGGAAGAACGTTAACTCATCCGGTCGGAGCTGCACCTGTAGGTTGGTTTATTACATCACCAACGGAAAGTATTAATAAATAAGCAATAAGCAACTTATACTTAAATAAAAAGCCCATGATTCTCAGTCTGAGATTCATGGGCTTTCTTCATTTATGTTCCTAGAACCTTTTTGCCACGTGGTTGGGTTCCATTTGCATCTGGTTCGAGTGAAATTCCTATCGCATCAAAAGATATTTCCTTGTTCAATTGGTAGATCAGGTAGCCATTGCCCTCTTTATCCACATGGAAGGTCCCGGCACTTTTTCTGTTTCCATCATCAATGAGCCACACTTGATAAGCCTCAGAGCCCTTGGTATTCGCCAGTCCTTGGGCCTGAAAAACAAGCTGTTTTTTATCTCCTTGCTTGTAAATTAATGCCTGCCCTTGAGCAGAATCTCCTGCAGGATTTGCTGTTTTTAACGCGTATACCTGGATAACCTCGGCTGGAGTTTCCGTTTGTTCCGTTAATTCTGTTACCTGATCTCGGAGATTTATATTGTTCCAAATGACTCCTCCAAAGCAAAAGAGGAGAGCGGCGGCAGCCAATCCATAAAGAGAGGAGCGAATTCGGACTAATTTCTTTTTTGATCCATTTTGATTATTCCTTACAATCACAGTCTGGGAAGTGTTTTCAGGAGGGAAGATGGCGTTCATCACTTCATCCTTTAAATCAACAGGTACCTCCACTTCATCTAATTCATAAGGGAGCATAGTCCACGCCTCCTGCAGATCTTGCATGTCTTTTTGACAAGACGAACAATTCAAAAGGTGCCTTTCCATCCTAATCCGTTCTTCGTTAGTAGTTTCACTTATCAAGTAAGAGACTAATTCATTGGAAAATGAACAGTTGCTATTTAAACTCATATTTTCATTCCCCCATTTCCACGACAACGTGTTTCCGCAAAACCTTCAGAGTCTGATGCAGCCTGCTTTTTATTGTGCCGATTGGTTCCTTATTCATTTCTGCAATTTCACTAAGCGTGTATCCTTCCCAATATAACCACTGGATTAGTTCGATTTGATTTTTTGATAGATATTGATAGGCTTTCTGTATTTGTTCTCGGACGAGCTTGCGTGATAAAATCTCTGCGGGATTGGAGGATTGATGACCGGGAATCTGCTCCAATTGTTCTTGGTCTATTGAGACGATTGCTTGTTCCTTTTTTTCCTTGCGGTGATGATCAATCGTGATATTACGAGTGATTGTTAGAAGCCAATTGACGAAATGTCCCTTTTCCGGGTTATAACCGGTCTCCGTCGTCCATACTCGTGTAAAGACAGTTTGTACAATCACTCTAGCTTTGTCTGCATCCTTTGTTGATTTGATAACGAAGGAGTATACCAGTTTAATATAGCGGTCATATAATTCTTCTAAAGCCGGACGATGCTTAACTTTAATTAAAAGCATTAACTCGGCATCACTCAATTTTTGCATAAAAAAGGCAGTCCTCCTGTTCATTTCCTGATCCCTATACATAAATAAACGAATTTACAAGAAAATCGGTTTTAATTTTATATAGAAATTTTGAAAGATTATTGGTGTCAGGCACCATTTTAGTAAAAAAAATAGACCTCAAGATGAGGTCTTGAAATTTTTATTGAGTAATAGAATTTGATTGTGATATGGAGGTTGACTCCGGTACGCGAAGGAGGAGGATGCCTCCAAAGATGAAAAGAACAATTAAGCTAAACACACCGCTGTTGGTATTTCCGGTTATCTGTGCGGTGAATCCAACAAGGAATGGCCCTAAAATAGCTGCAAATTTATAAAAAATACTATAGAAGCCAAAGAACTCATTGGCGTTTTCTTTTGGAACTAGTTTCGCAAAGTAGGAGCGGCTTAGGGCCTGGATTCCACCTTGGGAGGAGGCAACGAGCATCGCCAAAATCCAAAAATCTAACGTAGTTTTTAAGAAATAAGCATACGTACAAATGATGATATAAACAAAAATTCCAACTAGCAGCATCGTTTTGCCTTTAAATTTATCGGCAAGCTTTCCAAATAAAATCGCGAATGGTGCAGCAACTACTTGTGTCGCAAACAAGATAATGAGTAGGTTAGTGGAAGTTATTCCTAGGTCAGATCCGTATGCTGTAGACATGGTAATAATCGTATTCACTCCGTCAATATAAAAGAAATAGGCAATTAAAAACAGAAATAATGGACGGTACAATTTAATCTTCTTAAATGTTTTAACAAGCTGTTTAAAGCCATTGGAAATGGGATTTGGAACGGATTCTTTATAATAAACCTGTTTTACATTTTTTAGCATCGGAATCGTGAATAAGCCCCACCATAAGGCGGTAATCGCAAAAGCCGCTTTACTTGCAACCGTAACAGATATTGGGAGGATGTTTTGCTGCGATAATATAATCAGAGCAATGCTGATAATAAAGGGGATTGTACTTCCGATATACCCCATTGCATAGCCTTTTGATGAAATCTGGTTCATCCTCTCCTCAGTCGTTACATCGACAAGAAAAGCATCATAGAAAATATTTGTTCCGCCAAAACCAATCACGGTAATCATGTAACAAATTAATAAAAATAGCCATTGATTACTAGGTACGACAGCAAGCAGCAAGGTAAATACAATTCCTAATGAAAAGAAAAAGGTAAAAAATCGTTTCTTAAACCCCTTGAAATCCCCTATACTTCCTAAAATAGGTGCACAAATCGATATAAGCAGGGTGGCAAACGAATTAGCATAGCCCCAATAGGCAGTGGAAGTGGAAGCTTCAAGTCCCGCCTCGGTAGCTGCTGCTTTAAAATAAAGCGGAAAGATTGCGGTTGTGATTAGGATCGAATAAGCAGAGTTTGCCCAATCATATAACGCCCAGCTCTTTTCTTGCTTTGACATCCGACTCATAGATTTTCCCCCTTTTCATTCTTCAACATTTCTTCTATCGTCCTTCCATCTGTCTGGCCTAAATTCACTCCTAGGAGCCTTGCAAATGTTGGACCTTCATCAATGAGACGGATAGAAGGAAGGGTGATTGATTTTATCCCTTTTCCAGCTGCCATAAAAATGGTTCCATAATTTTCTTTCTCAGGTGAATAGCCATGACAGGCCAAGGTGTATTTATGATCCGCGTTTACGTCCTCCTTCGTGATCGTTTTGATGAACTCCTCTTCGAAGTCTTCTAAAAAGAAATATCCTCTTTGGGCTTCAACCATAAAGGAACATGTTCCATCTGCGCCTTTTTCAGCCGCTTGTTCCCCTGTAAGAACGTTTTCAATCCCGTTTTCAGGATCAACATGTAAGGAATCTAGCAATCGTCTTACGGTATCCTGTGTGGCGAAATCTTGTTTGTCTTTAATGTAAATATATGCAGAGCCATCACAACTTTTACAATATGCCTTCCAATTAATTATTTTTCCTTTTCCATTAGTGGTGATCAGATGTTGCTTACGGAAAAGGACATTTAGGTTGATGGCTTTATTTTCATCTAATGCACTATGATCACCTAGTGCAACTACAGTGGAATTCTCATAGATACCGCTTTCCTTTAAGGCCTCGATAATTCTGCCAAGTCGGCTATTGTGGCGGTCGATTGCCGCGAGTGCTTCCTCCGAAGAAAAACCATGGTAATGCCGCTGGGTATCTAAATCCGTAAAGTGGACCATCAATAAATTCGGCTTCTTGGTTTTAATGGTATCGACGGTTGACTCCAAGACGAAGTCATCCAATTCCGGTTGACTAAGGCCTTTTCGGATATGCCCGTAACGTTTATTTAGATCCCACTGAAAGCGGGGACTTCCACTCATCAGTGAAACAAGAATTTGATTATGCCAAGGGCGGTTCGCAAAAATTTCGGGCATATTATAGTCAATTTTTGCTTTGGCTGTTACTGGCCATAATAAAGCAGCTGTAGTCATATTTGCCTTTCTTACTTCGTCATACAAGGTTGTTCCTCGAATACAATTTCTGAACCAGTTCCAATCAGGAGAAACCATGCCTGGCTGTAGAAGTGTGTTATTAATTACACCGTGGCGGTTCGGATAATTACCAGTGACAATCGTTGCATGACAAGGATAAGTGACGGAAGGGTAAATGGATTCGACTTTTTCTACATAGGTCCCATTTTTTAATAGGGTTTGAAAGTGTGGTAGTTCTTTTAACTTAGGAAAATCTAAAGCTGAAAGGCAATCAAATGAAATGATAATTAAATGGTCAGTCAGTCGTTTCATAAATTGGAAAACCCCCGAAAATATCTACCTCTTACTACAATTGTACTACAGGTAGGAGGAAATGGAAGAATGGTTACAGAATATTTACAATATTGTTGAAAGCATTGATTTAATAGAAGGTTTTTCTAGTATAATGATATTAGCAAATTCTGGATTAATGGGGGTAAGTAGATGCCAAGTATCCGAAGCTATTTTTTTGAAAAAGGGATTAAACTTTCGGTAAAAAGAGCATTAAAGAAGGGGATATCAGACCTGGCGAAGGATGAACAGCGGCAGATGCTCGACACGGCTGCAAGAAAACTGGGAAAACTCCCAAAAAACTGCCAGGTTGAGCAACTTGAAATTGAAGGCTTGTACGTTGAGTGGCTTACTTCCAAAGACATCTTAGAAGATAGGGTGATCCTTTATTTACACGGTGGTGGTTATGCATTTTGCTCAGCCAATACCCACCGCCCACTAGCGGCTCGAATTGGGAAAGCGGCGGGTGTAAAGGTGTTATTTCCGGAGTATCGTCTGGCACCGGAACATCCATTTCCAGCTGCAATCGAGGATGCTGTTACCGTGTACCGCTGGCTATTGCGACAAGGTTATGATTCCTCCAAGATTATTTTGGCAGGAGATTCTGCAGGAGGTGGCTTAAGCATTGCTGCCACTTTGGTCTTAAGGGATCAAAATGAACCGTTACCGGGGGCCATTGTTTGTCTTTCTCCTTGGGTCGATTTAACCAGCAGCGGGGAAAGTTACCGTAAAAACAAGGAAGTTGATCCCTATTTAAGTGTGCAAGGTGTAAGGGATGCAGCACTAATGTATGCGGGGAATGAGAATTCCCTCAACCATCCGCTCGTATCACCTGTCTTTGCAGACTTGACCGGGCTTCCGCCATTATTCATCCAAGCAGGGAATCATGAGATATTGCAAAGCGATGCAGAATTGCTCGCCACACAAGCACGTCATGCAGGTGTTGATGTCACTTTTAAAATATGGGACAAGATGTGGCATGTCTGGCAAATTAGTGGTGATACTTTACCTGAAGCGAAAAAGGCTGTAAGTGAAATAGGGAATTACCTAAAGAAAACCTTCCAATAATTTTTTTAAGCATACCTTGGCCAGACATTGGGTCCAAGTTATAAACGAAAATCTGAGAACTCCTGAGATCCTGAATCAGGAGTTCTTTCACGTGTTGATAACAATAATTCAACCTATGAACTTTATGAACAAAATGGTAGTTAAGTTTTTAATGCTGTTTAAATGAATAATCTATGAAAACCTCAAAATTTTTGTAAAATTAAGAAAACGTTTACAAAGGGGGAAATGAAATGTTTTCTATCAAAAGAATTTCAGCAGTAATGTGTGCAGGAGCATTGGCATTAAGTTTGGGGGCTTGCAGCAGTAAGGAAACAGCGAGTACAAGTAAAAAAGAGGAAGGAACCGGTTATCCAACAAAGGCTATTAGTGTCATTGCACCATCAGGAGCAGGTGGTGGCTGGGATTTAACAGCCCGCTCGTTTACAAAAGTGTTAAGTGAAACAAAGCTAGTTAAGCAGCCGCTAACAGTTGAGAACAAGCCTGGGGGCGGAGGGGCTGTTTTTATGGCCGAATATGCAACCCAGCAAGTGGAAAATAATGACATGCTGTTTGTCAATTCACCGCCGATTATTATCAACAATTTAAAGAAAGAAGGAAACAGTCCGTACGGTTATAAGAATACCACACCATTAGCACAACTTACGAAAGACTATGGAGCAATAGTTGTTAAAGCCGATTCCAAATTTAAAGATTTAAAATCGGTTTTGGAAGAAGTAAAGAAGGATCCTAGTAAGTTGACTTTTGCTGGTGGCTCAGCACCAGGTTCGATGGATCATTTAGTTTCCATTTTACCAGCCTATAAATATGGGGTTGACCCAACCAAAATTAAATACGTTTCCTATGATGGCGGTGGCGAAGCGATTACCGCATTACTTGGAGGAAACGCAGATGTAATTGGGACGGATGCCTCTAGTGTAAAAGAGTTTCTTAAGGCTGGCAAAGTAAGGGTGCTGGCGATTACATCCACTGAACGCTTATCAGGTGACTTTAAAGATGTTCCAACAGCGAAGGAACAAGGTGTCGATGCAGAATTTACGATTTGGCGTGGTGTATTTGGTCCAGAAAAAATGTCCGAAGAAGCAAAAGGTTATTGGGAAAAAACCATTGATAAATTAGTTCAATCATCTGAATGGAAAAAAGAAGTCGAGACACAAGGCTGGGAATTAGAGTATAAAAATGGGGCAGATTTTAAAAAGTTTTTAGAAGATCAGGAATCACAAGTACAACAATTATTAGAAGCATTAGGAATGCAGAAGTAGAAGTAGAAGTAAAAGTAGAAGTAATCCAAGAGGGAAGGAACGACTTTCTCCTTCCCTTTCATTTTAAAAACGCACGGATTGGGGGGATTGCGGATGGACATTAAATTTGATCGCATCGCTGCTATAGTGTTTCTAGCTGTAGGAGTCCTATTTATTATCGGAAGCAGAAATATTGCAAGCTCTTCGTATGGAAGTGTAGTCGGTCCAGATATTTTTCCATTTTTTCTGGGGGTTTTGCTGACGATCTTAAGTATTCGCTTATTTTATGAAACCTTTAATGGAAAAACGCAGGAAAAGAAAAAAGAAAAATTGCAGTATAAGCCTTTTTTAATCATATTGGCAGCCACATTAATCTATATTTTGACGCTGGAATCAGTTGGTTATGTGATCTCAACATTTTTATTTCTTTTTGTCTGCTTTCAGACAATGGAACGTGCTAAATGGCTGACCTCACTAATAATCGCTGGATGTTTTTCGGGCCTTGTCTATTTCATATTTGTCGAAATATTAAAAGGAACGCTTCCAGGCTGGCCAATTTGGTTTTAGTCAATTAAGTTATGGTGTCAGGCACCATGTTTCTTGGAAGGAAAGGGGGATATGTAATGAATACTCTTGATTATTTGATGCACGGATTCGGTTCGGCACTTATTTGGTATAATTTACTTTTTGCATTTGTTGGAGTTTTGATTGGGACAGCCGTTGGGGTGTTACCGGGGATTGGTCCGATGAGCGGCGTTGCTTTGCTTATTCCTGTTACCGCTTCCATTACGGGAGGACTTCCTCCTGAACAAGCCGCAACTAGTGCCATCATTCTACTCGCTGGTGTCTACTACGGAGCCATGTATGGTGGATCAACCACTTCTATTCTATTAAATACTCCTGGCGAGTCATCGTCAGTAGTGACAACATTAGATGGTTATCAGATGGCAAAGAAAGGACGAGCGGGTAGTGCGTTATCGATTGCGGCAATTGGGTCGTTTGTGGCTGGAATCTTCACGTTGGTCGCACTAATTGCCTTAGCGGAACCATTGTCAAATCTAGCACTTAAATTTGGTCCTGCTGAATATTTCTCTCTGATGCTCTTAGGACTAGGCGCTGTTAGCGGATTGGCAGGAAAGTCCGTTACGAAAGCCTTAATTATGACGGTAAGTGGGCTGCTCCTTGCTACGATCGGAATTGACAATGTTTCTGGGATAGGCCGTTTTACCTTTGATATTCCTTGGTTATACCAAGGGATTGAATTTTTGACCATTGCCGTAGGTTTGTTTGCCCTTGGCGAGGTGTTTAAGACAATCTTAGAAAAAGATGAAGAAGATACACAAATGGCAAAGATTAATAATTTACTGCCTTCAAAAGAAGAGTTGAAAGAATCGGCTGGACCGATCGCCAGAGGATCCATCTTAGGTTTTTTTATCGGGATTTTACCCGGAGCAGGGGCTACTCTAGCATCCTTTTTTTCTTACATTTTAGAAAAGAAGATCTCCAAAGACCCCTCAAAATTTGGAACTGGAGCGATTGCTGGTGTGGCAGCACCAGAATCTGCGAATAATGCCGCATCAGGTGGAGCGATGATCCCATTGTTAACATTAGGAATTCCGGGCTCCGGCACAACTGCCATCCTGATGGGGGCACTGATGATGTATAACGTACAGCCAGGTCCGTTATTATTCGAAGATCATCCCCAGGTTGCATGGGGGTTGATTGCGAGTATGTTTATTGGAAATATCATGCTGTTAATACTCAACCTCCCGCTTGTTAAGGTATTTGCAAAAATCATTCAGACACCCAAGCAATATTTGATTCCAATCATTATTGCCATCTCTATTTTCGGAGTTTATGCGGTTCAAGTTTCGATTAATGATCTGTTGCTTCTATTAGGATGCGGTTTAGTTGGCTACTTTCTTAATAAACATGATTACCCGATTGCACCATTGGTGTTAGGACTTGTACTAGGTCCAATGATTGAGAATAACCTGCGAAGAGCCTTAACGATTTCAAATGGAGATTTTGGACCCTTTTTCACACGTCCTATCTCATTAAGTTTCTTAATTATGACCGTTCTTTGGTTGGTTATTCCGGTCATAATGAAGATGAGAGGAAAAAATGTCGTTATTAACGAAGAAGGATAATCTTTTTAAAGTTCTGATTATTGCAAAAAACCCCTTTTTTTAAGGGGTTTTTTTCTATATGATAAATGTAGAGGTGTTTGTATGCGATTACATACGAAATTAATGTTAGGTATTTTTATATTAATCCTCCTAATTGGCGGGATTTTTGAAATAACTTTTAAAAATATTATGGAATCCAATCTTAAGCACGAAAAAGGGACGAAGGCCTTATCGGTGGCACAGTCCATCTCAAATATGCCAGATATTCAAAAAGCCTTTTCTAGTTCCGATCCTGCTGCTAGTATACAACCAATCGCAGAAAAAATTAGAAAACAGGTTGGAGCGGAATTTATTGTTATCGGGAATCGAAAGGAGATTCGCTATTCACATCCAGACCCGAACCGATTAGGACAAAAAATGGTTGGCGGAGATAATGATCGAGTCTTTAAAGGAGAATCGGTTATCTCAGAATCGATTGGAACCCTTGGGCCTTCCTTGAGAGGAAAAGCACCCATATTTAATGATGGCGAAGTTATTGGAGTGGTTTCAGTAGGATATCTTCAAACGGATATTGATAAAGAAGTTTCAAAGATTAGAAGAAAAATCTTTATGGTAACAATGATTATATTACTGGGAGGGTTACAAGCCGCATTATTAATCTCCTTAAATATTAAGCGAGCGATTTTCGGACTAGAACCAAAAGAAATAGCTTGGATGTACCAGGAGAAACATGCCATATTAGAATCCATCCATGAAGGAATTATCGCTGTCGATACGAATGGGCGAATAACTGTAGTCAATGAAACCGCACATAAATTTCTTAATGTTCCGAAAGAGGTCCTGCTTCGTGGAAAAAGAATTGAAGATGTACTTGAAAATACGTATCTATATGAAGTTGTTCGAACGGGTCTTGCGGAGTATGATCGGGAATTTGCCATTTTTGGAGAGGTATTTTTGGTTAATCGTATTCCTATTTTTAATAAAAAGGGAGAAGTAATTGGAGCAGTTGCTAGCTTCAGAAACAAGTCAGAGCTTTCCAATCTGATTCAGGAATTGTCCCATGTAAAAGCATATGCTGAAGGACTAAGGGCACAGACACATGAATATTCCAATCGTCTTTACACACTTCTTGGCTTGATTCAGCTCGGTTCTTATAAAGAAGCGATTGATTTCATTTCAAGGGAAGTGGATGTCGCGCAAGGTTTCATAAGCTTCCTAATGAAGGAAATTCCTGACCCGATCATTGCCGGTTTTATTTTAGGTAAGGTCAGTTTATCGAGCGAGTTAAAAATCAATTTTACAATAGACCGAGAGAGCAGCTTTATGGATGTTCCAGCGGAAATCAGTAGGGATACGTTAGTCACAATTATAGGTAACCTTGTCAATAATGCCTTCGATGCTGTAAGAGAAAATGGTAAGGAAGAAAAAAGAGTTTCTTTGTTTTTAACTGACCTGGGAAAAGAATTGATTATTGAAATAGAAGATAACGGCAAAGGCATTGACCCGATCCTTAGTGAACAAATTTTTCAAGATGGATTTTCAACGAAAAACCGTCAAAGCAATGCGGGGATTGGGTTAAGTCTTGTTAAGAAAGCCATAAAGGACTTAGGGGGATATATCACCTTTTCCTCGAATGAAGGAGCAGGGACCATTTTCACAGTAGCGATACCAAAAAGCAGGGGGTGTTTGAATGAAGCAGAACCCGGATATAGAAGTGTTAATTGTTGAGGATGACTTACGAATTGCAGAAATTCAAAAACGATTTATTGAACAGATTGCTGGTTTTCAAACGATAGGAATTGCGGCAAGTTATCAAGAAGCAAAGACCTATATTGATCTACTACAGCCAGACCTTCTCTTGCTGGATGTATATTTTCCAGACATGAATGGAATTGATTTACTTAAAGAAACAAAGCAGCAAAATAAACAAATGGATGTAATCATGATTACGGCCACAAAAGAGATCCATAAGGTTCAAGAGGCAATTAGTATAGGTGTGTTTGATTATATCATTAAACCAGTGATTTTCGAGAGATTCAAACAATCATTGCTTAGGTATCAGGAATTTCATACCAAGCTAGTTGAATTGAGGAATGAAAATCTCCATGTCACCCAAAAACAGGTGGACAAGCTGCTGCGAAAAGAAATTGATCGATCCCTTAGCGAGAAAGCTTATTTGCCGAAGGGAATTGATCCGCTTACACTTGAAAAGGTTTTGGATGTCCTGTCGAAAGTCGACTTCGGATTAACAGCAGAATTTGTCGCCAAAGAAATAGGCGTAAGCAGGACAACAGCAAGAAGGTATCTTGAACATCTCATGTCAGAGGAAAAAATTGCAGCAGATTTAGCTTACGGAACGGTGGGCCGTCCTGAACGTGTCTATTTGGTTAGAGGTGCATCCAAACAGCATAATCACTAAAAAGGAAGAAGGCTCTATTGGAGAGCCTTCTTCCACAAGAATTACGCAAAAATTCCACGGCAATGGGGTTATTTGGCGGAGAATTTCTCATATCTGAAATGAACTTTTTAGAAAAACAAATTGTAAAAAAAGTGAGCGGTGCAACCATTGATCAATCCAATTTAGATTATGAGGCCATCAAGGAATTTGCGTCCAAATTAAATAATATAAAAAGTCTTGTTTAGTATCAGGTTATTAACTTGAAAATGGAATGAGAGCGTTTCTGCTTTTGCAGAACGTTTTTTTTGTTTTTTAAGGGCTTATAGACAATTTATTCGATGTCCCACATTGGAATATGAATTTTTTGTCAAATTTTGCTTATAAAAACAAGAAACAATGACTATAATGAAAGAGGTCTTAATACAACAAGGAAGAGGATTTAAATGAAGATTTGGTTTAACAGATGGTTTACAACGGTTTCCCATTATATTGATATGATCCGGTTCAATGAAGATAAGCGGAATTTTATCATTTATGGGACACATCCGAACAAAGATGCCCTTTATTTACAAAATTGTGATTACGCCTTTGTCGAGCCAGATATATCTGGTGAAGAATATATTGGTTTTTGTCTTGAATTTTGTCAGAAGCATGGGATCGATATTTTTGTCCCAAGGAAAGAAAATGTCCTCATCTCAAAAAGGCTTAGTGAGTTTGAGGCTTTGGGTGTTAAAGTACTAGTTTGCCCTGAAGCAAAGTTGATGGAGACAATGGATAATAAAGCAGATACCTATCAACTTTTATCCAAAGGAGCAGCAGGATTTTTGATACCGGACTATTATGTCGTCAATAATCTTGAAGATTTTAAGAGGGCGTATGAAAAACTAAAGGAAAAAGGCTATACGGTTTGTTTTAAACCAGTGATTGGTGAAGGTGCCAACGGATTTCGGGTCATAATAGACCAAATTGTGTCCATTGACCAGTTTTTCAATCATGGAATTGGTTTTCGTATTCCCTATGCCCATGCCTGCGAAATTTTGAGCCAGCAAGATACATTCCCTGACTTAATGGTGTTGGAATTCCTAGAAGGAAGAGAATATAGTATTGATTGTTTATCGTCCCATGAAAAGTTGTATGCTGCTATTCCTCGAATGAAGGGGGATGGACGAGTCAGGGAGCTTGTGGAACAATCGGAACTCATTAAATTAGCACATGATTTTCATCACGAGTTCAGATTGCCTTATGTATTCAATATTCAAGTAAAATATAACAACAATGGTGTGCCGAAACTGTTGGAGATTAATCCGCGAATGAGCGGGGGAATGCACATTAGTTGCTTGTCAGGGATTAACTTGCCTTATCAAGCCATCAAGATTTTACTTGGTGAAGAGGTGGAAGTAGTCAAACCAAGGTTTGGAATTCGAGCAAGTCATATTGAGAAGGAAATGATTCTGAAATATGGCGATATTAGTTAAATAAATAAGCAAAAAAAGAAAAGAGCAGGTTTTTTGTATCTACCCGCTCTTTTCTCTATTAGGAAAGTTTATTTATAAAAAACTTTATCGATATTGTATTTTGCATGTAAGGTATTAATGATAAAGGTTTCATAGATTTCTCTCTCCATCGGATCTTCCACAACACATACTGCAATTCTATACACTTCATCTCGATGTAATTTGATCGGCGAAACAGTATCTTCAAAATGTCTTTTTACTCGAGGGCGTAACTTCCTTGCTTTTCCAACAAATAGTAATTCGTCATTTGCGTTTGAAAATAGAATAATCCCGCCTTTGTCTCTAGGGATTTTATTGTAATCAGTAAATCCATAAACGCTGCTTAGCGGCGCCTCAATTTTTTCTCCAACTTGGTTCTTTTTCGTAATCACTATATCAGGATTAGGTATTTCAATTTTTATCATTAAGAAAATCGCTCCTTGCTTAAAATAAACGGTGTCCCCGTTTTGCTAACAGTTCATTATAGCACAAACTTTGTTAATTAGATTTGACTTTCTTATTTTAACCATTTTTCACTCCTCAAAACCAGTTGAGCAGAAACTATTAGATTATATTGGAGTGAGTAAATAAGGGTAGAAAAATATTCCTTATTTTTGTAAACTTAAGGAAAGTGTTGTAATTTTACTGATTTAATTATGTTCGTAAGGTAAATAATTCTTGGTAGGATTCGATTGTTATGAACTTTCTATTTATAATAGAAGGTGATATAAAATAATAAGATTAGAAAGGGTGTTTTTATGGCTATTTCATTGTCTAAAGGGCAAAAGGTTGATTTAACAAAAACAAATCCTGGTTTAACGAAAGTAGTTGTCGGTCTTGGCTGGGATACAAATCGTTATGACGGCGGGAAAGATTTCGATTTAGATGCAAGTATATTCTTATTAGGAGCAAATGGAAAAGTGACTTCTGAAAAGGATTTTGTGTTTTACAATCAGTTAGAGGGCGGAAATGGTTCCGTGGTACATACAGGTGATAACCGCACGGGAGAAGGTGACGGGGATGATGAGCAAGTAAAAGTTAACCTTAGCACTGTTCCTTCTCAAGTGGAGAAAATCTCGTTTGTTATTACTATTCATGATGCAGAAGCGCGCGGTCAGAATTTTGGACAGGTTTCTAATGCATTCTGCCGAATCGTAAACGAAGATTCAAACCAAGAAATCATTCGCTATGATTTAGGGGAGGATTTCTCCGTTGAAACCGCCATCATTGTCGGTGAATTATACCGACACAATGGTGAGTGGAAATTTTCTGCCGTAGGTTCTGGCTACCAAGGTGGACTAGCACGCATCGCAACAGACTTCGGCTTAAATGTAGGTTAAGAAGTTGAAAGAACAAAGGACAAAAAGGTCGATTGACCATTTTGTCCTTTTTTCTTTGTTTAGACTATCTAAATGGACAGGGTTTTTGGTTTGGGGTATTGTGGAGTTAACTATTTTATTTTGATTTGAGGATGGATTTTTTTATGAAATTTTTGTTTAAAACACAGGTTCTTTCAATTATTTTTGCAATCATTTGGGTTGTATGCCTCAATATATTAGCTTTTTTGGACCAGCCAGAACGTGCTCTCCAATACATCAATTGGTTTGTTTACGGATTTGCTGTTTTGTTTGCAATCATTTCTTTTTTATTGACCAAATATGTAATAGGTCACTATTGGCTGGCAGTTCCTTTAGTGCTCGTCCCTTATCTCATCATTTACACACCATTTTTTAAGGGAATTATGTTAAGTCTAGTTAGTAAAAGCTACGGAATGATCATCAATTTTCTGTCGATATCAACAGGAACTATTTTTTTAATGGCTATTTTAATTAGCCTGGTTTTCGGTAATATTTTCTCCAATCGGGGAAATAAGGCGTAGTATTGGCTTCGAAGAAATTAAATATTATGAGTACAGCCTATCGTTTTAAAAATTAATACGAAAGAAAGAGGGACATCACGATGGAAGGAAAGTGGTTGATTGCCGATCGCGATTTGAATGAACGTGAGGGATTGAAATGGCTGTTGAAAACGTCATCCATCCCTGTCACAAACATATTATTGGCTTCTAATTACCAGGAATTTGTCGTTAGGTTTGAACAAGAAAGGCCAGACGTTGTCTTAATCGAACTTGATATGATCTCCAAGGAGGATTGGACAACCTTCCGTGACCTGATGCAGATCTATGATCCGGTCTTACTGTTAACTTCCGCAGAAGGAACCTTTGAAAAAGCTCGGCTTGCCATTGACATGCAAGCGTTAGATTTAATGATTAAACCTTTGTCGGCAACCAAGGTTACATCTTCTTTCCATAAATCCTCACGAAAACTTGGAACCAAAAATCAGGCAGACGGAATCCTTAGTCCCAAAACATATATGGAAATATCATATGAAGCTTTATTTATTTCTCAACCATCTTTATCAGAAAAATTTCATCTAGCGGCTTTTCAAACAGAAGGTATCGGTAAGATAAGTTCATTGCATTCTTTCTTAAGAGAATTTCCTTTCAAGGGTGTCCAAGGTATATTCGCAATGGACGATATGGTTGTGATTTTGTTTAAGGAAACGGGACATCAGTTAACAGAGCAGTGTCAAAAAGCAATGCGAAAATGGGAGGAGGAATTTTCTGACCCTCTTGCCATCGTTGTCCATAAAAGAAATTCTTCGGCAATGAGCTTGAATCAACAATACTTCCAAACCCGAAAAATGCTGGAGTTCACCTATTATAAAGGCTATCGCCAAGTAGCTGAATTTGAAAGCTCACCAGAATGGGTACATATTGACCCTTTTTTAGCCCCTCCTGAACAGAGAGCATGGGTCGACATGCTGACTAATACCGATTTAGAAAAAATAAAGAAGTGGCTGTACGAGGAATTTTTACAATTACAAGAACCATTTCCTGATCCAGGATTGGTTAGAATCCAGCTTACGAGTATCCTCGCCCAGGTTAGAAGATTTATGAAGACCAATAGCTTAGACGAGAACCAAAGCTATGAACTGGAGTACCGTTATATTTTCAATTCAATTTTGTACGATAAGGTCCTTTACCGTACTGTTCAAAATCTCATCTTATTTATTCAAAAATTGTTTATAGGTGCAGAGAATAGCACCAGAAATAATCAAGATCCGATTGAACGTGGCATATCATTTATGGAAACGCATTTTTCCAATAGTTCGCTCAGGCTCGAAGATGTGGCGCTGTATGTTGACCGAAATCCTTCCTATTTCAGCCATATGATGAACACTAAAACCGGTTCAAGCTTTACAGATGTATTGACGGCAATAAGAATGAAGGAAGCAAAACGCTTACTGATTGAAACGAACAAATCAATTAAAGAAATTTCAAACCTTGCAGGCTATCAAAATTCTAATTATTTTAGCAGGATGTTTAAGGAATTAGTAGGTACTTCACCGAGAGAATTTCGTATGAATAAAGTGAATATGTTTAAAAGCGAGAGGGAAACAGACTGATTTTTGTTAATTTATGAGGGGAGATGTGGGAAAAAATGAAGACAGTAATCATTATCTTGGTTTTATTTTTCCTGTTCTCTTCATTACTTCAACTTTTTATTAATAGAAAATGGCAGCTGGTTTACACGGCGTTTGGACATGATCAATATTTTATGATTATTGCTAAGTTAAATGCTGCAGGAGTTAAATATAAAATCAAAACTCCTGTGAATTTTCACAATGACGCTGGGTTTAAGGATCAAACACAATATGATATTTTTGTAAAAAAAGATGAAGAACACAGGGCACATACCGCCCTCCAAAATAAAAATTAATACTTTGTTTGTGTTCCTTAAAATAAAGCCAGAATTGGACCCATCCGGAAAGTGATTGGGTTATTTTTTATGTAATAAAACCTAAAGATAATATCTAATTTATAAAGATATTATAGTTGTAAGGACGAACTATCTAAAAAAAATCTGGTTCAAACGATAAATATTAGCTATTATCTAATGTTCCATTCGTATTTTTCAGAAGATTTTATTTTTATAATAAAAATATACCTAAAACAAAAAGGGAGTGGAAACAATGGAAACAAACACTGCGAAATCAAGAATCATTAAAAATTATAAAGGTACCGAATTACATGCAAAGGGCTGGATCCAGGAGGCGGCACTGCGCATGCTGATGAACAATCTCGATCAAGAGGTTGCCGAAAGACCGGAGGATTTAGTCGTTTATGGCGGAATTGGTAAGGCCGCTCGGAACTGGGAGTCTTATGATGCCATCGTGAAAACGCTCCTAGAATTGGAGAATGACGAAACGTTAATGATTCAATCTGGTAAGCCAGTGGCTGTTTGGAAATCGCATAAGGATGCACCGCGCGTGTTACTCGCCAACTCCAATTTGGTTCCGGCTTGGGCGAATTGGGAGCATTTCCACGAGTTAGATAAAAAGGGCTTGATGATGTATGGGCAAATGACAGCTGGCAGCTGGATTTATATCGGCAGCCAAGGAATTGTCCAGGGAACGTATGAAACATTTGCCGAGCTTGCCCGTCAGGAATTCGGAGGAACATTGAAACACACCATCACTCTAACAGCAGGTCTAGGCGGCATGGGTGGAGCACAGCCTTTATCCGTAACAATGAACGATGGGGTATGTATCGCAATCGATGTGGACGAGACAAGAATCGACCGCCGCATTGAAACCGCTTACCTTGATATTAAAACAAATGACCTTGAGGAAGCATTAAAAATGGCTCAAGAAGCAAAGGTTGCAGGTAAAGCATTATCGATTGGTTTATTAGGTAATGCAGCTGAAATTTTACCAATCATGATTGAAAAAGGCTTTAATCCAGATGTATTAACGGATCAAACATCTGCACACGACCCGCTCAATGGATATGTTCCAGTTGGTTTTACATTAGAAGAAGCGGCAACATTACGAAAAGAAAATCCAACTAAGTATGTAGAACTTTCAAAACAAAGCATGGCTGTACATGTGAAGTCAATGCTTACTATGCAACAAAAAGGTGCGGTAACGTTTGACTACGGTAACAACATTCGTCAAGTTGCGAAGGATGAAGGTGTGGAAAATGCATTTGATTTCCCTGGTTTCGTTCCCGCCTATATCCGTCCATTATTCTGCGAAGGAAAAGGTCCATTCCGCTGGGCAGCACTCTCGGGTGATCCAGAAGATATTCGCAAAATTGATGAAGCTTTGCTACGTGAGTATAAAGATGACGAACATCTTTGTAAATGGGTGAAGATGGCCCAAGAAAAAATCAGCTTCCAAGGCCTTCCAGCTCGGATTTGCTGGCTTGGATACGGTGACCGTGCTCGTTTTGGAAAGATTATCAATGATATGGTTGCTTCTGGAGAAGTTTCAGCACCAATCGTTATTGGTCGTGATCATCTAGATGCAGGCTCTGTTGCTTCACCAAACCGTGAAACTGAAGCCATGAGAGACGGAAGTGATGCCGTTTCTGACTGGCCAATTTTAAATGCGATGATTAATGCTGTTGGCGGTGCGAGCTGGGTTTCCTTACACCATGGCGGCGGGGTTGGCATGGGTTACTCTCAACATTCCGGTATGGTAATTGTTGCAGATGGTACAAAGGATGCGGAAATTCGCTTAGAACGTGTATTAACGACTGACCCTGGAATGGGCGTTGTGCGTCATGCCGATGCAGGGTATGAGATTGCGATTAAAACAGCAAAAGAGAAGGGCATCAAAATGCCAATGCTTAAGCAAGACTAAGACTGAGAGGATGGTAGATTAATGAGTACACCAATTTTTATTAGAAATGCCTCTCAACTTGTGACTTTACAAGGGAGTTCCGATGCTCCTCTTGTAAAGGGCGCGATGTCTGAGCTTGGAATTATTGAGAATGGCAGTGTTTGGATGGAAGAGGGAGTGATCAAAGCTGTCGGGACGGACGAAGAGCTGGTAGAAAAATACGCGGAGCGATTAGGTGAAGCGGAGGTAGTGGATGCAACTGGAAAGCTGGTAACTCCAGGGCTAGTTGACCCGCACACACATCTTGTGTTTGCTGGCAGCAGAGAAAATGAGTTCAATATGCGCTTACAAGGGGCTACTTATATGGAAATCATGAACAGCGGCGGTGGAATCTATGCGACGACTAGACGGACGCAGTCTGCGACACATGAAGAGCTATTTCAAGAAAGCTATGAGCGCTTGAATCAATTCCTGCGCCACGGTGTCACAACGGTTGAAGCGAAAAGTGGCTACGGGATGGAATGGGAAACGGAACTAAAGCAGCTGGAAGTGGCCCAACAGCTTAATGACAAGCATGTGATTGATGTTGTATCAACATTCATGGGAGCCCACGCTGTACCGAAAGAGTACAAACAAAATCCTGATAAGTTTGTAAGCTTGCTGATTGACGAAATGATTCCAAAGGTGGCAGAGCTCGGACTTGCAGAATTTAATGATGTTTTTTGTGAACATGGTGTTTTTACTCCAGAGCAATCGAAGCAAATTCTTGAAGCAGGCCTGCGATATGGCTTGATTCCGAAGATCCATGCGGATGAAATTGAGCCTTATGAAGGGGCAGAATTAGCGGCAGAGGTTGGCGCAATTTCGGCGGATCACTTATTAAAGGCTTCGGAAAAAGGTATGAAGGCAATGGCTGAAAAAGGTGTAGTTGGCGTGTTGCTTCCAGGAACAGCTTACTTTTTAATGGCAGAGTCTGCAAATGGCCGTAAAATGGTAGATTTGGGTGTACCGGTGGCACTATCGACAGATTGTAATCCCGGCTCATCACCAACTGTTTCACTGCCATTCATTATGAATCTAGGCTGTTTAAAAATGGGGATGACACCTGCAGAGGTGATTACTGCTACGACAATTAATGCTGCACATGCCATTAATCGAGGCAAAGAAATTGGCAGTTTAGAGGTCGAAAAAAAAGCAGATGTCACGATTTTTAACGTAGGGAATTATATGAAACTGCAATACTCTTATGGAGTGAATCATACGGATACCGTTGTGAAAAATGGTCAGGTGGTTGTCAGGGGAGGTCAGTTAGTTGAAGAGCTTTCTCTATCCTAAACTGAATCCACCGAGTTTCACATGGGTGAGACCTGATGAAGGGGCAGAGGCTGCGAAGGTTCACGAGTGGATCCAACCTCTGACAGCTGCCTCGGATCCTGAAAAAAGCAAGGACGCCGACTTTGTTATCGTCGGTGTTCCGCTGTCTCGCTCATCAATTAGTGCTTCTGGTGCCTCGGAATTTCCTGAGGCATTCCGGCGCTCGTGGCGGAGTTTTACTACTTATAACCTTGATGAGGATATCGATTTGTCGGAAATGACAGCTGTGGATGTTGGTGATGTGCCGATGCATGTCACGAATATCCAGCGGTGTCATGATAATATCATCGAAGCATCTGCTGCCCTTCATAAACATTTTGATGCCTCAAAGGTGTGTGCCATTGGCGGTGATCATTCGATAACAGCGATGATGGTCAAAGGTCTGCATCAAGTGAGGCCTGATGAAAAAATTGGCATCCTGCAGTTTGATACCCATTTTGATTTAAGGGATATGACCGATAATGGCCCGTCCAATGGGACTCCAATGCGGAACTTAATTGAGAGCGGAGTAGTTGAGGGTAGTAATATGTACAATATCGGCCTGCATGGATTTTTTAATACAAAAGATTTGAAGAACTATGCTGATGAAAAAGGCATCAACTATTTCACGCTTCGTGAATCTCGAAAAAAGGGGATTGAAGAAACGGTTGTTGCCTGTTTAGAAGCGCTCGCTTCAAAGGTGGATACCATTTATTTAACAGTCGATATGGATGTTCTTGATATTGCCTATGCTCCAGGGGTACCGGCCTCAACGCCGGGGGGCATGACAACAGCAGAACTGCTGGAAGGGGTACTAGCGGCAGCCAAGCATCCAAAAGTTAAAGCAATGGACATCGTCTGCCTTGACCCACTAAAAGACACACATGTACAGCCAACAGTAAAACTCGGCACACACGTATTTCTAACCTTTTTAACAGGTGTAATGCTTCGATAAAAAATTAATGGTGTCAGGCACCATCAAAAGACACTTCACTCAATTTATCCATCACGGGTGGACAGCGTTCTTTGAAATCACTTGAGATTAATATAAATGAAAGCAGGCGATCATTATCTTTTGGTGGCCTGCTATTTTTATGCGATAAAATAAATAAATATTCCTCCACAAAAGTTATACCTACTTATTGTATTATAAAAAAACTAAGATAAATACTAACTAAAGATGCTATAACTTGGTATCAAATGTGTATGCCATTAAAGATTCTGGAAAACATTCTTTCTAATGACTTTTTGGAATTATTTAAGATTTATGAGGTGATCAAACACCATGACAATGTTGGATGTGGACGGTATCAGCCTGTATTATAACGTTAAGGGGGAAGGGACTCCTATTGTTTTTATTCATCCCCCACTACTCACAAGCGCGAATTTCAAGTACCAAATAGATGAATTATCTGAAAAGTTTAAAGTTATTACATTCGATATTAGGGGACATGGAAGGAGTTCGTACTCAGTACAACCAATAACGTATCCGCTAATTGTAGAAGATATCAAACGTTTATTGGATCATCTGAAAATCACAAAAGCATTTCTATGCGGATATTCAACCGGAGGGTCTATTGGATTAGAATTTTTATTGACATTCCCCAATCGTTCCATAGGAGGCATTATCATTAGTGGAATGTCTGAAGTCGGAAATTGGAATTTAAAAAGGAGGATTTTTTTAGCAAGGAGTATTTTGAAAGCAGGAGCTGTTCGTTTTCTGGCGTCTGTCATTACATGGGGAAATTCGGATACACAAGAGACGTTCAGGGAGTTGTTAAAAGAGGGGCTAAAAGGGGATGCAAGAAATATCGAGCAATATTATCATTATAGCTTACACTATAATTGTACTAATCTGTTAACCATGATTGAATTGCCGATTTTGCTGGTTTATGGTACGGAAGATAAGTCATTTCATGGTTATGCAAACTTATTACACAAAAAATTGCCATATAGTGAATTAAAGTTCCTTCCAAATGAAAAACATCAACTTCCGACAAAAGCAGCGAAGGAATTAAATCAATTGATAAACCAGTTTATCAATGCTCTTTGTAAATAGCCTTGTCCTTTACTCTTGAGGAACAGGAAATGCAACTGAAGAACAGTTTTTAGGGGTTAAAAATACATAAAGAGGTAATTCCAACCGTAATGGAATTACCCTGATAGCAAATGTGTTAGCGGTATCTAACTAAAGAACAGAAACGATTATAAGAATGGATAACGCGATCAATGAATGGATTCCAAACCTGTCTGGAAATATAAACAATTATTGAAGTTAAACTTCCTAGGAAGGCACTGCCTACAATATCAGAAGGAAAATGTTGACCCATCCAAATGCGTGAGAATCCTGCCGAGAAAGCTAAAATGGACATAATAGAACCCACTACGCGCTTATAAAGTAGTACAGAAGTTGCTGCAGCAAACGCTAGAGTGGTGTGTTTACTTGGAAATGATGAATTCTTTTTTGAGGGGGACGGGGGTAATAAATGCACCCAGAATTTCAAAAATGGACGTGGTTTAAAATAAAACAGTTTAATAAAACAATTGAGAAGTAGAGTTACTACAACAGATATTCCTGCAAATAACGTGACTTTTTTATAAAAGTTGTTTCGAAACCACATAAAGATTAATAAAACCACATACAAATAACGAACTTTTTGAGAAATTATAATCATAATCGTGTCGAAAAGTCGATAACGACCAGCAAATTGGTTTATAGCTCTAAATATTCTGTAGTCCATTCCAATCACTCCTCCAATTTTCCTCCCAATAATATTGCTAGTTTTTCCGAACAAAAAGTAAATATGTATATGGTGTCAGGCACCATGAAAAGACATTTGCTCAATTTGTCCACCACAGGCGGACAGTTTGATTTTAATTCATTAAAACGATTAAAAAATAGCAGGTGGCCTGTGATTTCCTGCTATTTTTTATGAAACGTAAATAAAAAACTGTTGGAATAGATGGGAACAATAAATTCTAATACACACTTGTCCATTCCAAGAATATGGTTGAATCATATACTATTGTAATTCGTTTTTTACGAAGAGATTTGGCAGTTATGAAATGGTGAGTTTCATCACCTGGTGATAAAATGGAGAATAATCTAAACGGATTTCCTTAGTTACTGCTGATGGAAGGAGGGGATAAAATGGCTGCTATTCAAAAAAGTGTGGACTCTTCAAGTTTAGCTGAGGTAATCGACAGGATATTGGATAAAGGTGTAGTTATTGATATATGGGCGCGTGTTTCGTTAGTTGGTATTGAACTGCTAACAATTGATGCGCGTATTGTTATTGCCAGTGTAGATACATGGTTAAGATATGCAGAAGCGGTAGGGCTCCTTAAACATGATAAACATCATCTTGGAGACGAATCTGGATTAGAAGCTGCGTTATAAATAGTTTGTAAAGGAGGAGCCAAGGCCGTTCTAAGCCTTGGCTCCTCTATTGAAAAATAGTCAATGAGCAGGAGGAAACATGTTGAACCGGTCAAAAAAGGAAGATGAAACTGGTGGATTTGTAAAAACTGCATTTTTTGAAGAAATCATTGCTAGGACAATTCAATATATTCAAGCAGGATATCCTGTCCATTTTATTGGACCATCAGGTGTAGGAAAAACTAGCTTAGCTTTATATATTGCCAAACAATTTAACAGGCCTGTTTCGATTATTCGCGGTCACCACGAACTATCGAACAAAGATTTACTTGGCCAATACAATGGTATAAGCAAGAAGGAAATTATCGATAATTACATCCACTCTGTGTATAAAAGCCAACAAGAAATAAGACCGTTATGGGAACATGGTCAGCTCGTTGAGGCAGTGAAAAATGGACATATAGTTATTTATGATGAGTTTTCACGTTCCCGCCCAGATGCGAATAATATATTTTTATCATTGTTAGAGGAAAAGGTTCTCCCTATATATGGCAAAGGGAAAGAAACTTTCATTAAATGTCATCCTGACTTTTCAATGATTTTTACAAGCAATCCGGATGAATATTCTGGAACTTTTCATACACAGGATGCACTTATGGATCGATTGATTACGATTAGTTTAGATTGCTGTGATACCAAAACAGAAATCGAAATTCTACATTTGAAGGCAGGCATAAACAAACAGGAAGCGCAGGAAATAGTGAGGCTAGTTTCAAATTTAAGAGCATTTGGTAAGGGGTTTTGCCCGAGTCTACGAGCATCATTAATGATTGCAACCGTTGCAAAAAAGGGGAACATCCCGATTACTTACGATGATAAACGATACCAGGCACTTTGTGTAGATGTGTTAACCAGGCCGGTCAAACAAATTTCCCCAGAACTCAGTCACAGCGCAGTTCAGAAGCTAATTATAAAGGAAATGCGGAGAAAGGAAGAGCATTGATGAGAAAACAAAGTGGGGTATATGTTTTTTGTGCTATCCGGGAAAAAGAACCAAAGACATTCGACCAGGTCATTTTAAATGGTCAGGAGAATAAGGTATATACGATTCATCATCAAAATATTGCCATGGTGGTATCAAAGGTAAATGGAGAAGTTTTACCAGATCGGAAGAATTTATTTGCCCATCAGGAAACCATTTCGAAAGTGATGAAGGAATATAGCTTAATTCCAATGAGTTTTGGAAATGTATTTCATTCCGAGCAGGATGTTCTCATCATCACGAAACACCTGAACGATGAATTTGAAAAATTGTTTACTCATTTAGAAAACAAAATCGAGGTAGGATTGAAAGTTGTTGTAAAACAAAATTGGGTCGACCAGGAAATGTTAAATGATCCCGTTTTAAGTGAGTGGAAAACGGGGAAAAAAGATATTTCGAATCCCGCATCATTCTATGATCAAATCCAATTAGGGGAGATGGCACAAAAGTTTGTTCTACAGCTAGAGAGTGAAGTAGAGAAGGAAATATATAACCCTTTATTGGAACTGGCCGAAGCAGGTAAGCAAAATAACACGATACCAGGAAAGATTCTTTTAAATGCTGCCTTTTTAATAGATCGTGAGAAGGAAGAAGCATTTGACCAACGTGTTAATGATTTATATGAATTATGGAAGGAAAAAGTGGAATTTAAATATTCGGGTCCATGGCCGTCCTATAACTTTGTAAATATTCGATTAAGGATAGAAGGGAAAATATGATTTTTAAATTGTTTACATTGCCAATCCGTTCGTTAATTAAACTTGGGGAAAAAATCCAAGAAGAGGTTGACCAAGAGCTCTATGATATTCCGTATTTGCAACAACAGCTTGTAGAATTGCATATGATGTTCGAATTGGAGGAATTGGACGAAATTACCTATCTTGAACGGGAACAGGAATTGATTAGGAGATATAAAATAGCCAAAGAACGTGAACAAAATGAGTTTTTGGACGAATAGACTTATAGTTTTTAAGGAGGAGGTACCATGTCACACACAAAAGTTGGAAGTGATTTCCTATACTTGTATGGGGTTATTCTCGCAGAGGAATTAGAAAAGTCAGATATACCCTCAATTTTGGGCATTGATCAAAAGATTGTTACTACGAAAATTGATAATCAATTAGCAGCTGTCATCACCACGGTAAATGCCCAGTATTTTTCCCAAGAACAAATCGACCAGCAGTTAAAAGATGCAGAATGGCTAAAGGAAAAAGCATTTCATCATCATGAAGTTATCTCGATTATTCACCAGCATTTTACTGTCCTCCCGATGTCTTTTTGTACTATTTTTCAAAATGAAAGTAATTTAGAAAATTTACTTGACGTTCAATACGATGTGATTTTTCAAAAACTACTTAGCCTTAAAAGTCAACAAGAGTGGAATTTGAAGGTATTTTGTAATAATGAAAAAGCCTTATCCTTTATTCTACAACATAATGAAGCAGTATTAGATTTGAGAGAGAAATTAGCATTGATGCCAAAAGGAAAACAATTTTTAATGAAAAAAAAGCTAGAACATTTGATTACCTCAGAATTAGAGGTAGAACAATCAAATTGGTGGAGTAAAATCCAACAACATGTAACGTCTGTTGTTTCTGATACAAATCTTCGAAGAAATTGGGGAAGAGAAGTAACCGAACGAAAAGAGGAGATGATTGTCAATTGTGATTTCTTAATTGAACAATCCAAGTCGGAAGAGTTTATGAGTAGAGTAATAGAATTGGAAAAATTATTTGATCCATTGGGTTGTACCTTTCAGGTAACCGGACCTTGGCCTCCTTATCATTTTTCGAAAATGGCAAAGGAGATTTTGTAATGGAAAGGCACCATCTCTTAGAAAATAAAGAAATGACATTATTGGATCTGCTCGATGGAATCATTGATACGGGCGTAGTGGTAACGGGAGAAATATTAATCTCTATTGCCAATATTGATTTAATTGTTGTCGATCTAAAGCTTTTAATTTCATCTATAGAAAGTGCCTTTGGAACCTGCGAGCAGAAAATTGGTGGGGGGTCAATTGTAAATGGAACGATTACCACTGGACTCAAGTAAGGTGGAGCAAGGACTAGCGAAATTAGTGCTAACCATTATAGAACTGCTGCGCCAGCTCATGGAGCGGCAAGCGATGCGGAGAGTTGAAAGCGATTCTCTTACTGATGAACAATTAGAGAAATTAGGCTTAACTTTGATGAGGCTTGAAGAAAAAATGGAAGAATTAAAAATCATTTTTGGTTTAGAAGCGGAAGATCTCAATATAGAATTGGGCCCACTGGGGAAACTTCTTTAAACCGGCTGATAGGAGAGAGATTATGCCCATCCAACACCCATCACAATCATCATCGAATTTGCTTGAAGTATTAGAAAAAATACTTGATAAAGGAGTGGTTATTGCAGGGGATATTAAAATATCGTTAGCAGACGTCGACTTGTTAACCATTAAAATCAGGCTTTTGATCGCCTCTGTCGACAAGGCCAGAGAAATAGGAATGGACTGGTGGGAAAAGGACCCATACTATTCTTCTAAAGGCAGATTAGCTGAAAAAGAGCATGACCTGTTACTCGAAAGAATCAATCACATTGAAAAGCTTGTTGAGACAAAGGCACTCCCTCTAGAAGAAAGAGCATCACTTGAACCAATTAATGAAAATATTTTACACCAGCCGGATGAAATGCCTATGCTGGACGAGGAAATAGAAATTACAAAAGTGGAAAAAACTGATTCAAAAAAAAATGGGAAGAAAAAGGACTCACAAAATAAGAAAAACGACTCACAAAGTAAGAAAAAAGAAAAGAAAAAGTGTCGAAGCAAACAAAAGGAATAAAATTTAAATGTTATTTTATTTTTTAGGAAAGTGGAGTCGACACTTTCTTTTTTATTGTAATTTCCTTGTGTGTGAAGTAATCAATTAAGAAAGTTCGGTAAGTGTATGTGAGTTACCTTAAAACTTTAAAAAGTATTTGACATTGTAAGCTTAATTAAAAAACCCTGATATTCTCAAGGTTCTTATTGTTTAGTAATGGGATAAGCGAAAAAATTTAAATGTATTCAATTATAATATGATTATTTTTTATTGTTTTTCAATATTTTTTTGAGTAATTTATTAAGTTCACTATTTTGTTCTTTCACGTCTTTTAGTTCTTTTTTTAATTCTAAAATATCATTCGTGATATTCNNAGTTTTTGAGACAAAGATGCCAGTTCAGCATTTTCTTGTCTTAATCCTGAAATATCATTTGTGATATTCTCAAGTTTTTGAGACAAAGATGCCAGCTCAGCATTTTCTTGTCTTAATTCAGAAATATTATTCGTGATATTCTCAAGTTTTTGAGACAAAGATGCCAGCTCAGCATTTTCTTGTCTTAATCCTGAAATATCATTCGTGATATTCTCAAGTTTTTGAGACAAGGATGCCAGCTCAGCATTTTCTTGTCTTAATCCTGAAATATCATTAGCGATAGTCTCCATTTTTTCAGATAAAGAAGTCAGCTCTACATTTTCTTGCTTTTCAGAAACCTTAGATACTGGGAGTGTCGCGTTTAGATGTTCTGTAACTGAATTCAATAACGACTCATTTTTCGTAAGAGTTGTTGCCAGTTGCATGATAGAATTCAAATCAAGCGAATCCTTGTCTACATTGTTACCCGTATTTTGTACGCTATTATCATCAGTGACTTTCTCCAGCTTTTCAGTAATTTTTGACTCAGGAAGCGTAGTGTTGTTCTTTTTTTTACTAAGTTGCGTAACGGAATTCATGAGCGAATCGTTTTTTAGAAGAGTCGTTGCCATTTGCATTAATGACCCCAAATCAAGCGAACTTTGATTTTTTTGTAAATTGTTGGCAAGATTCTTGAGAGAGTCCCTGTCTATATTGATACCAGTATTCTTTACACTTTTTTCTTTCATGTTTTCATCCATGATTTAACCACCTTTTTAGTTTTAAATAATAATAAATTCAGAAATTTCCTAATATCCTATGTTATTTAGCAGAAAATGTAGTGTGTTAATATCATCATGGAAAGAAATATACCTTATTAGTTTTTAGAAAAGGCTATTTTCGCATAGATTGTTGTTTTTCATATAAGTTCATCAACCCGTAATACTAGAAGCTTCGTGGCATCTTTTCGTAAGAACATATGCGAAAATTGCCAAGAAACTTAATAAATGACCCTTATTAAGCTTTTAAAGCAAGAAAGTTTACGAAAAGAGCCTTAGAAAAAAAATAAAATAAACAATCATTCGCATAAAAAAAAAACCTAGAAGATTAGTACTTTAATAATCTTCTAGAGTTCGTGACGCACCCGTCAGGGATTTCTTAATTGTTGATCGTCAGTTAGAAAGGGATTAACAATTTTGGGCAGCAGCACAAATTGCATCTGCAAAAGCATCTTTAGTAGCATCAGGCACTTGAAGTAAATTAAGAACAAGTAGGACAACAGCGCCTAAAATAATTGCAATCACTGCTCCTAAGCATGTTAACAAACCCGGTTCCATAGTCATTTATTTTCCCCCCTTTTTGTTACAAAGTCTATAAGAGGCCTCTTACAATTAACATAATATGTAAAAGTAATGGACAAGCATAAACTTATATCTCGAAAATAAAAAAAGGGCTGCCCAACTTTACAAAAGTCGGAATTAGAAAGATTAATTTTAAAAAGAAATTGTCACTTTCACTTTAATTAGTAGGTAAGATTTCCTAATATCTTTGTCATTTGAAACAAAATGTAGTGTTAATATTATTCTGGAAGAAAAACATACCGTTACGAATAGTAAAGACCCTCCTAGGCATAGCTAAGAAGGTCGTTAATACAATGGTATTGAAATTATTTACCCATAATCTGGATAGGGATCGCTTCTTGAGGTGAATAATCTTCCTGTAATCGCCGACTTGCAACAAGAAATAGATTTTGTTTCGTTTTATTCTCAGAATTTGTAGCAAACACTTTTACGTAAGGAAAGATTTCTGAAATCCTCTCGTATAGCGTATGCAAGAATTTATCATTATTTATCTTCCCAAGATAATTTATGATTAGAATCCCTTGGTCGGACAGCTTTTCATTTGTAAGAGTAAAAAACTCTTTTGTTGTTAGGTGAGATGGGATTTCACTGCTGCTGTACGCATCCAAAAAAATGATATCCTGAGATTGTGTCTCTTGATTTTTTAAGAGCGCTTGTCCATCACCGACTAATACGTTCTTTCCCGTATGTCCAAAGTACTTCTTTGATACCTCTACGACTAGCGGATCAATCTCCGCTGTTAACATATGTTTATGGGAATAATAAGAGCTGACGGTTCCAATCCCGTGACCAATAATAAATCCTTTTTTAAAATCAGATGCATAGTGATCTATTAGATCCACTGTGATTCGACTGTATGAAGCGACCAGTGATTGCGGATGCTCCATATTTATTATCCCTTGGATACCATCTAAAGAAAATTGAAGCGCTCGGAATTTTCCTCGTTTTCCTTCATATTGACTCCGCTCTGTAACGTAAATATTTTGATAAGAGCTTGAAGTCTTGTATACTAACGTTGACCCAAAAAGAAAAAAAAGTCCTTCTAAACCATCATTTCTATTTAACGGATTCATATTTACACCTCCATAGCTTGTTTACTACAGAGTATTCATTTGCAATGATATTCGAGTGAATAATCAGCATAGGAATCCAATATTTTATGAGGAAACGAAATGGGGAAATTGGAATATTCCCTGATAGAAAAGAATAAAAAGTCGAAAAAGGGAAATATATATTTCCCTAATTTTGCAATTTTTTAAACCTTTAAAAACTTAATAAATTAGACATTGGTGACCTGTATTTATGGAAATTTTCTTAAATTATTGCTTGGGAAAGCGCATGAACAGACAATTATCGAGTTTTATTGTCGGAAAATTGAAAATTTTATTAAAATAAAGTAGCTTATTAATTAAACTAGTCTAAATGAGGGTAGTGAACGATTTGATAAAAATGATTGATGCCCATATTCATCTCGATCATTATAAGGATGATGAGATTTTTCAGATAATGGAAACTATTCCACAATTAGATTGGCTGATATCCGTTTCTTTTGATTTAGATTCGTGTAAAAGAAACCTTGAGTTAACGAGAAAATATTAAATGGTGAGACCTGCGTTTGGTTACCATCCTGCGCGGTCACTTCCAACAGAAAATCAGTTGAATGAGTTAATGGATTGGATGAATAAACACAGTCACGTTATGGTTGCCATAGGGGAAGTAGGCCTTCCTTATTATTTAAGGAGAAAGCTTAAAGTGTCCAGTAGTCAGTATGAACAATACATAGAATTATTAGAGACCTTCATTCAAAAGACAGTAACATGGGAGAAGCCAATTGTCCTCCATGCCGTTCATGAGGATGCTCCCATTGTTTGTGACCTTTTAGAAAAATACTCCATTAAAAAGGCTCATTTTCATTGGTTTAAAGGAGACAATAAAACAATTAAGAGGATGGAAAAAAATAGGTACTATATATCGGTTACACCTGATGTGGTCTATGAAGAGGAGATACAACAATTAGTTCAAAGATATCCGCTAGAACAAATGATGATTGAAACAGATGGTCCATGGCCATTTGAAGGTCCATTTTGGGGAACTATGACACATCCGAATATGATGCTTGAATCCATTAAGGCAATTTCAAAAATAAAAAAATTGCCAGAAGAAGAAGTGTCGGAAAGATTATGGAAGAACACAAGATTATTTTATCAATTATAAACGCATTATTATGATTTGTACTTAGAATGGAGTATGATTATGAAAATTGTCGTCCTTTCAGACACGCATTTGCCTAAAAGGGCTAAAAGCTTGCCACCTAGATTAATTGAAGAATTAGTCAATGCTGATTTAATCATACATGCCGGTGATTGGCAGACCATTGATGTATACAATGATCTAAAATCCTATGCCAATATTGTGGGTGTATATGGTAATGTAGATGGAGACGAAATCAAGGAATTATTTCCGGAAAACCGAGTTATTGAGGTGTGCGGGTTTAAAATTGGAATAACACATGGTCATGGCACAGGAAAAACAACAGAAAGGAGAGCCATTCAAAAATTTGCGGATGAAAAAGTAGATTGTATTATTTTTGGTCATTCACATATTCCTATTAAAAAATGCGAAAAAGGGATTATGCTTTTCAACCCAGGATCGCCTACCGATAAAAGAAGGCAGGAAAAATATTCATTTGGCCTCATAAATATCGGGGATTCTTTGGAAGCCGAGCATATCTTTTTTACAAAAGATTCTTCTGAAAATAATATAAAAGGGGTAAACAAACAATGAACAAGCAGGTAATCGTCTATACAACAAAAGACTGTATTGAATGTACGATGGTCAAAAAAGTTCTTAATGAGGAAGGAATTGCCTTTGAATCCAGGGACGTGTTGGCAAACCCTGAATATCAGGAGGAAGTGGAGAAATACGGCTTTCTAGGGGTTCCTGTTACTGTGGTTGATAATCGAGCAGTGAAAGGATTTACAAATGAATTAAAGGAACTAATAGAAATAGCAAAAAGTTAAGGTGCAGCTGTCAATTCAGGACAAGAATGGCTTGGAGTAAAATCCCCCAAGCCATTTTTCTGTAATTTTTTATGCACTAATTGATTTATCTGTTTTGGTACTTTGAATTTCAGCGGTAGGGTGGAATTCGTTTTCCATCTTGGAAACAACCACAGTTGCTACACCATTTCCGATTAAGTTCGTAATTGCACGTGCTTCAGACATAAAACGATCGACACCTAGTAACAAGGCAATCCCTTCAACTGGTATTACCGGGAAAGCAGATAGAGTAGCAGCTAGTGTAATAAAACCAGAACCCGTTACACCGGCAGCTCCTTTAGATGTCAACATAAGAATACCTAATAAAGTGATTTGATGCCAAATCGTAATATCGACATTGTAAGCCTGAGCAATAAAGAGCGCAGCCATTGAAAGATAAATAGCAGTACCATCTAAGTTAAAGGAATACCCGGTTGGAACGACAAGACCAACTACTGATTTGGAACAGCCGTATTTTTCAAGTCTTTCCATCATTCTTGGTAAAGCGGATTCAGAGGATGAAGTACCTAACACCAAGAGAATTTCTTCTTTAATATAAGCGATAAATTTTAAAATATTAAATCCATAAAGTTTCGCGATCGAACCTAGGACAAAGACGATGAAAAGAAACATCGTTGCATATACGCTTCCCATCAATTTTCCAAGCGATACTAAAGAACCTAGACCAAAATTACCAATCGTATAGGCCATTGCACCAGATGCTGCAATTGGTGAAAATTTCATTACGATATTAACAATCTTAAAGAATATCTCCGTAAATTGCTCAAACAAGGCAACAACTGGTTTTCCTTTTTGCCCTAAGGAAGCAAGTGCAATTCCAAACAGGACCGCAAAGAATAAAATTGGAAGCAGCTCGCCCTTCGCCATTGCCCCGACAAAATTATCAGGAATAATTCCTAAAATAAATTCGATAAATCCATGGCTTGTTTCTTTAGCCTGCGTGGTAAATTGTGAAATATCTCCGCCTTTTACGGAATCTGTATTAAACCCAGATCCTGGCTTAATGATATTAACTAGGAGTAAACCAATCGCTAAAGCAAATGTCGTTACAATTTCAAAATACAGGAGCGCTTTCCCGCCGATACGCCCAACCTTCTTCAAATCCCCCATGTTACCGATACCAATGACTATTGTAAAAAATACAATTGGAGCAATGACCATTTTAATTAACTTGATAAAGATATCCGCCAAAACCTTTAATTCTGTACCGAATTTCGGAAAAAGAAATCCGATGACAATCCCAAGTAAGATCCCCAATAATACTTGGACGGTCAAATTTTTGAAATTAATTTTCATTTTCTCATACACCCCTTTGTTTAATAAAACTGTTACCGCTTTCAAACCCACCCAAGCACATAATAAATGAAAATTCAGATAATAGTAAGGTTTTGGTCATATTGGTCTTATTGTTCCTTTTGTTATAGAAAATACCTTAATTAACTCTCATAAAAATCGAACAAAAAATGCTATCTATAAATTTACTATTTTAATAAAATAGGCCATGATAATAATATAAAGGGAAATACAGTTTCATTTAATGTAAGGGGGAGCAGGGAGATGTTTCCGTTAAAAGTACTATTGATTGAAGATGATCCGATGGTTCGAGAGGTACACCGCCAATTCATTGATAGGATTGAAGGGTTTTCGATAATTGGAATCGCCTCCAATGGGATGGAAGGGTTAAGATTAGTGAAAGAACTCAGTCCGGATCTGGCGATTATCGATATTTATATGCCTTATATGGGTGGATTGGAAATGCTCAGCGAACTTCGTTCAGAGGCCTATTCTGTGGATGTGATTGCGATAACAGCTGCGAGCGACATCGAAACCATCCACCGTGTTCGACAACAAGGGGCTGTTGATTACATCATAAAACCGTTTACCTTTGATCGAATTAAAAAGTCACTTGATAATTATAAAAACTATCGAGTGAAATTAGGAGAAAAGAAAGCTCTTTTACAGGAGGAGCTCGATCAAATTTTATTTATTGATAGCAAAGAACAAAGTGAAAGAGAGAGTTTACCAAAGGGATTAAATATGAATACGTTAATAAAAATTACTAATTTCATTTCGCAGGAAAAAGAACCTGTTTCTGCGGAAGAAGTAGCGGAAAGCATAGGAATGGCTCGGGTAACGGCTCGAAGATACCTTGATTACTTAGAAAAAGAAGGAAAAGTCAAAATTCATATCCATTACGGCGGCGTCGGAAGACCAATTAACCGTTACGGTGTTTAACGCAAATACCTTGAAAAGATTGCCTGTGAGAAAGGGGGAATCAAGTTGGGGTGGAAAATAAGGTTGTCCAAACCAAAACTTCGTTTACAATCGACGATAACCCTACTGGTTTGTATCGTGGTCGTGATGGCATTGTTAGTAACCGAGATTTTAATCACCAACAGAATTTCACAGGAAACAGAGAAAAGCCAAGCCGAGAAAGCAACAGATATTGCGAGGATTGTTGCAAGGTCTCCGATTGTCATGAATGGGCTTAAAAATAAAACAGCAGAGAAGGATATCCAAACATTTGCGAATGATATTAAACAATCAACGCATGTTGAATTTATCGTCGTAATGGACATGTATGGAAAAAGAAAATCACATCCTAACCGCAACCTATTAGGTTTGCATTTTGTCGGTGGAGATGAAGGACCTGTTTTAAAAGGGAAAGAGCATATTTCCATTGCCAAAGGGACATTGGGATTGTCTTTACGTTCGTTTGTTCCTGTTTATGATCAAGAAAATAATCAAATAGGGGCAGTCGCGGTTGGGATTTCTTTAGAAAAAGTTAATCAGGCGATCGAACAAAGTAGGAAAATTATTTTGATCGGAGTGGGAGTAGGAATTCTAGTTGGGATTCTAGGTGCCCTTTTTCTAGCTAGAAAAATCAAAGCGATTCTTTTTGGACTTGAGCCGAGTGAGATGGCAAAATTGCTTGAGGAACGTAGTGCGATGCTTCAATCCACAAAGGAAGGAATTTTGGCAGTTGACCAGGATGCGTTTACCACTCTCGTAAATAATGAGGGGATCCGACTTCTTCAAAAAGCTGGCATTCATGGGTCCTTTTTAGGAAGAAAAGTGGATGACTACATGCCAAATTCTATGCTATCTTCTGTTCTAGAAACGGGGGAATCTCAATTAGACCAAGAACAAGAAATCAATCATATTACCATTTTAACCAATCGGGTTCCGGTTGTTGTCAAAGGAAAGATTGTCGGTGCGATTGCTACGTTCCGAGAAAAAACCGAAATCAAGCAATTAGCTGAACAATTAACCGGTGTAAAGCTATACGCGGAAGCACTGAGAACCCAGTCACATGAATTCATGAATAAACTGCATGTAATATCAGGTTTAATTCATATGAAAGACTATCAAATGGTCTCGTCATACATTACCAAAATTGTCGATCACCAACAAACTGAGGTAGAATTTGTTATTAGTCGTTTTAAAGATCCTGTTTTAGCAGGTTTTATTGTAGGAAAACTTAGCTTTGCTAGGGAAAATGGCTGTGAATTAATCATTGATGGGGAAGGAAGTCTACCTGAACCACAACAGCAGGAAATAACGCATGAAGTGGTAACGATCCTTGGGAATTTAATAGATAATGCACTAGATGCTGTTTCGGACCGTCCACAAAAAAAAGTTACATTAAGGTTTGACTATTACGATGATGTCCTTGCCTTAGAGGTTCATGATACAGGAAAAGGAATCGATGAGGCTGTAAAAAATCGCTTATTTATAAAAGGGTATTCCACCAAAGGTGAAAATCGAGGAATCGGTTTATCATTGGTGCAGAGAAGCTTGGAAAAATTAAATGGACAGATAGAAATTCATTCCCAAAAAGATAAAGGGACAACATTTATTGTTACTTTCCTTTATAAAGGCAAACAATAATAATGTTATGTTAACTGGTACTTTTTCCTTTACATTCTAGTACTATAGGAATATTATGTAGTTAATTAAATAAAGTATTAGATCTACTAGGGGTGCCCTGTAAACAGGCTGAGAGAAAATGGAGAAATTTTCAACCCTTCGGACCTGATCTGGGTAATACCAGCGTAGGAAAGTAGCCAAGTGAATGTTAATTATTTCTTTGACTAACTAACCAGGTCCATTATTGGATCTGGTTTTTTTATTTTAAAAAAAGAAACGGGGAAATTGAGATGGAAAAAAATAGTTTGTATGAAACGTTGGAAGAAGTTAGAAAGGTTAACCCGCTGGTACATAATATTACCAATGTGGTTGTTACAAATTTTACGGCAAATGGGCTTCTTGCCCTTGGTGCCTCACCGGTCATGGCATATGCAGCCGAGGAAGTAGCAGATATGGCCAAGATTGCAAGTTCATTAGTATTGAACATTGGAACATTAAACCCACAGACAGTAGATTCGATGATCATTGCCGGAAAAGCGGCTAATGAATCCGGTGTTCCCGTCATTTTTGACCCGGTTGGTGCAGGGGCTACCCGCTATCGAACCGAAACCGCGCAAAGAATTATGAACGAGGTAAATGTCTCTGTGATTAGAGGAAACGCAGCCGAAATTGCCAATGTGGTTGGTGAAAAGTGGGAAATTAAGGGCGTCGATGCTGGGGATGCAAAAGGAAATATCATTGAACTAGCTATTACTTCAGCACAAAAATTGAATGGTCTTGTCGTCATCACTGGAAAAGAGGATATTGTTTCGGATGGGAAAACAACCTATGTCGTGTCAAATGGACATCCAATTTTAACGAAGGTGACAGGCACTGGATGTTTATTAACCTCAGTGATTGGAGCGTTTGCAGGAGTGGAGAAGGACCTGCTTCAAGCTTCAGTGGCTGCTTTAACGTATTATGGAATCGCGGCAGAAAAGGCAGCGGCAAAAACAGTTGAAATGGGACCTGGTAGTTTCCAAATCGAATTTTTAAACCAATTAGCTTTAGTTTCTTCCGAAGATATCATTTCACATGCTTCTTTTAAAAAGTTTAATCGATAAATGGAGGTAATTTGAATGAAAAAAGCATTAACAATCGCTGGTTCTGATAGCGGCGGTGGAGCAGGAATTCAAGCGGATTTAAAGACATTTCAGGAATTAGAGGTTTTCGGAATGTCAGCATTGACCGCTGTAACGGCCCAAAATACATTAGGAGTTCATGCTGTCTATCCAATGACAGCTGAGGCAGTCGTAAAACAGATCGAAGCGATCGGCGAGGATATCGGTGCGGATGCGGTGAAAACAGGAATGCTTTTTAATGCTGAAATCATTGAGGCCGTCGCTGCACAGCTCAGGAATTATCAATGGCAAAATATTGTTGTCGATCCAGTCATGATTGCTAAAGGTGGCGCTTCCTTGTTGCAAATGGAAGCCATTTCTGCCATGAAAAAATACTTATTGCCGCTAGCAACGGTAATCACCCCGAATATTCCAGAAGCGGAAGTACTAACGGGCATGTCGATTATGACGGTGGAAGATAAACTGGAGTCTGCTAAAAGACTACATGCGTTAGGCGTAAAAAATGTCGTAATTAAGGGTGGCCATGATGAAAATGAGTCTGAATCCACTGATTTATTATTTGATGGAAAGAAATTTTACTACTTTACCAGCAAGAGAATTCAGACAAAGAACACACATGGAACAGGCTGTACTTTTTCCGCAGTAATTACTGCTGAACTAGCAAAAGGGGAAACTCTTTATGAAGCAGTATGTATAGCAAAGGATTTTATTCAGGCGGCAATTGAGAACCATTTGGAGATCGGGCAAGGATATGGTCCAACTAACCATTGGGCATATCGAAAAAGGAAAAGCGCTAAGGAGCTGGCTGAATTATGAAAAACCTACAAGCGGCTTTAAGTGTTTATTTTATCATGGGCAGTACCAACTGTTTAAAGGATCCAGCCGAAGTATTAAAAGAGGCAATTGCCGGTGGGATTACACTTTTTCAATTTCGTGAAAAGGGTGACGGCGCATTAACTGGAGCTGACAAATATGCACTTGCGAAAGAACTTCAAGCAATTTGCAGAGCACATCATATCCCTTTCATTGTTAATGACGATATCGAGTTGGCTGTGGCAATTGATGCGGACGGTGTACATATCGGACAAGAGGATGAAACGGTATTCACAGTTCGAGAGAAGATTGGCGATAGGAGAATCCTTGGGGTTTCCGTCCATTCAACGGAAGAAGCAATGATTGCAATAAGCGGTGGTGCTGACTATTTTGGCATTGGCCCTGTTTTTCCGACAAAAACAAAGGCGGATGCCAAGCCATCACGGGGAACAATACTGATCGAAAAATTACGAAAAGATGGCATTGATATTCCGATTGTTGGGATCGGCGGGATCACGGTAGAAAACGCTCAATCGGTAGTGGAAGCTGGGGCAAATGGGGTTTCCGTTATTACGGCAATAAGCCATGCAGAATCACCAATCGAAGCAGCCAGAGCGTTAAGAAATAGTGTCGGTATTCATGAGAGGTATTCAAATGAACAAAACACATAAACTGACGTTAACTGCGATGATGATAGCCATTGGTACCATTTCAAGCAACCTGTTCTATATACCGATTGGATTTACAAAGGTCTTCCCGGTTCAGCACTTTTTGAACGTTTTATCAGCCGTTCTTTTAGGACCTTATTATGCTGTAGCTCAGGCCTTTTGCGTTTCCCTGCTAAGAAATCTGATGGGAACTGGTTCGATTTTTGCCTTTCCCGGAAGTATGGTTGGAGCCTTACTGGCCTCGCTATTATTTTGGAAGACTAGGAAGATCTATCTTGCTTTTATCGGTGAAGTAATTGGAACGGGTATCATTGGGGCACTGCTTTCTTACCCAATCGCTACTCTTTTTCTCGGTCAAAAGGCCACATTATTTGGGTTTATTCCATTATTTATATTTAGCTCGTTTGCTGGAGCGCTGATTGGATTTATTATTTTAACCGTATTTTTAAGAAAGAAAGTTTTGATTGTTAGTGAAAATGATACCACTATCAGAAACTAATCATGGGAGTAAACAAATGAAAGAGGATTTGCTTGAAAAAATCTCACAAGAAGTTGAAGCGAGAGAAGCGGAATTAATCGAATTGTTGACCAACCTTATCGCTTTTCCATCCGTTAGTCCTCCTGCACGGAATACAAATGATGTCCAGGAATTTATAAAAGGGTATTTAGAAAACATGGGATTTTCCACAGATAAATGGGATGTCTATCCCGGAGATCCGAATGTGGTTGGCCACTTACCTGGAGAATCTTCTGATCAATATAATAGTTTGATTGTAAATGGTCATGTGGATGTCGCGGAAGTTGGGGATAATACAGAATGGGATTATTCTCCGTTTTCTGCCTATCGCAAAGATTCCTACATATATGGACGTGGTGTGGCCGATATGAAAGGTGGAATTGCAGCATCACTAATCGCAATTAAACTTTTAAAAGATCTGGGTATCCCGCTCAAAGGTGATCTCCAATTTCAATCTGTTATCGGTGAGGAAGTTGGAGAGGCTGGGACGCTGGCGTGCACTGAGAGGGGTTACACCGCTGATTATGCAGTAGTGGTCGATACCAGTGATTTACATATTCAAGGACAAGGCGGCGTCATAACTGGATGGATTACCATTCAAAGCAAAGAAACTTTTCATGATGGAATCCGTAGGAAGATGATTCATGCAGGTGGCGGTGTTAAAGGGGCCAGTGCGATCGAGAAAATGATGAAGATTATTTCGGGACTACAAGACTTAGAACGCCACTGGGCCGTTACGAAAAGTTATCAGGGCTTTCCTCCCGGCACAAATACGATTAATCCTGCCGTTATTGAAGGTGGCAGGCATGCTGCATTTGTGGCTGATCGCTGTGCTCTATGGGTTACCGTTCATTTTTACCCGAATGAAGACTATGAAGAGGTAATTAAAGAAATAGAACAACATATTGGTGCAGTTGCAGCGGCAGATCCGTGGCTTCGCGAGAATCCGCCACAGTTTGTTTGGGGCGGAAAATCTATGATTGTCGATCGTGGTGAAATTTTTCCTTCGTTAGAAATTGATTCTGATCATCCTGGAACGAAGGTTTTAGCTAATTCCTATGAAAAATTGTTAACAGACAAGCCGACGGTGGGCATGTCAACCACCGTTACAGATGCAGGCTGGCTGGGTCGGGCTGGAATTCCAACGGTCATCTTTGGACCTGGTAAATTGGAAGATGCCCATGCAGTCAATGAAAAAGTTGAAATTCGCCAATTATTAGATTTTACAAAAGTATTAGCTGTATTTATCGCGGAATGGTGTAACACGAGGAAGGAAGAGTATGGAAATGAAACTCACCGAAAGACTTTATCAATCAGTAAATGATGTATGGCAGAAAACCCATCAGCATCCATTTGTAGTCGGAATAGGTACAGGGGATCTGCCTGTTGAATCCTTTATCCGCTATATGAAACAGGACTATGTGTTTTTAATTGACTACTCTAAGCTGTTTGCTTTAGGGGCTGTTAAGGCAAAGGATATTGAAACCATGGCCGCATTTGCGAAGCTTTTGCATGAGACATTGCACGGGGAAATGGATCTGCACCGACAGTATGCTGAGAGGTTTGGAATTACCCATCAACAGCTGGAGGAAACAAAACCAACGCCGGTTAACTTAGCTTATACTCGTTATATGCTAAATGTCGCTCAAACAGGTTCGCTCGAGGAATTAATTGCTGCTCTCTTGCCGTGTATGTGGAGTTACTGGGAGATTAGCAAGATGCTAGCAGATACCTATCCAAATGCTAGTGACCACCATCTTTATGGAGAATGGGTGAAAATGTACTCTTCTGATGAATTTGGTTCTTTAACAACTTGGTTGATCGATTTGTTAGATAGATTGACAGAGGGTAAACCGGAGCGGGAATTAGCCAACTTAGAAGAACACTTCCTGACTACATCAAAATTTGAATATATGTTCTGGGATATGGTCTATCAGGGAGGCGAGTGGCCTGTCTAACTCAACCATGTTATCTATAAAAAACTTATCCTACTCTTTTCAAAGTGAAGGAAACTCCAATCCTATTTTCAATCAAATTTCACTAGACGTTAAGCCAGGAGAGTTTGTCTCAGTGATAGGCGCAAGTGGATCTGGAAAGAGCACTCTTTTTAAATTGATTTCTGGTTTACTTGAACCTGATCAAGGAGATATTATGGTCAATGGTCAAAAGACTGGTAAGAGATTAGGGAGTATCGGTTACATGCCGCAAAAGGATCTGCTTTTACCATGGAGAACCGTTTTAGAAAACGTGTTACTACCTTTAGAAGTGACAAAGGAACCAAAGCAAGCGAGAATTCCTGAAATACGAGAGTGGTTATCGCGGTTTGGTTTGGCAGAATATGAAAAAGCTTATCCGAATGAACTTTCGGGAGGAATGAAGCAGCGCGTGGCCTTTTTAAGAACCCTTATGACAGGGAAAGATCTTTTATTATTGGATGAGCCCTTTGGCGCACTCGATTCCCTGACAAAACGGAACATGCATAGCTGGTTATTAGGACTGTGGGGGGAATTACAAAAGACGGTATTGTTTATTACCCATGATCTTGAAGAAGCAGTTTTGTTGAGCGATAGAATCTATTTGCTCCAAGACACCGGAATCAAAGAAATGAAGGTCAACCTGGCGAGACCAAGAAGTTCACAGCTAATCTATCAATCAGAGTTTATTACGATGAGAAAAGAACTGGAGTGGCTGATTCAAAATGAAAGCTAGTTTGAAAAAATGGACGGAACAGTACGGTTTGTTTTTGATCGTGGTGATCCTCCTTCTCAGCATATGGGAATGGGTCGTCAGGCAAGGCATGATTCCTTCTTTTATTTTGCCAGCTCCTTCGGCTATTTGGGGGTCATTACAAGAAAACCGACAGCTTTTATTTGAAGTGCATTTGCCGGCTACTGTAAAGGAAGTTCTGATCGGTTTTGTGCTCTCCGTAATCGGTGGATTATCGCTGGGAGTTGCTATGCACTTTTCTCGTTCCATTGAAAAGGTACTATATCCATTTCTTGTTATCTCACAAACGGTGCCGCTAATTGCAATTTCACCGATTTTTATTATGTGGTTTGGCTATTCGATTTGGAGCAAAATTGCCGTGACCATTTTAACCGCCTTCTTTCCCATCGTCGTAAGTACATATGATGGGTTGAAATCTGGTGGAAGTGAATACCGTGAATTACTGTTAACGATGGGCGCCAATCGCTGGACAATTTTTAAAAAAATCCAGGTTCCAATGGCGTTGCCAGCCATTTTTTCAGGATTGAAGTTGTCAGTTGTTTATTGTGTTGTCGGAGCGACGGTTGGTGAATGGCTGGGGGCAAGTGAAGGTTTAGGGTACTTCAGTCGACGAATGTCTGGTAACTTACAGGCAGACTCCGTGTTTGCGGCAATATTTTTATTATCGCTTTTAGGGATTGTGTTGTTTTTATTGATTGGATTATTGGAAAAACAGCTATTGAAAAATAAGATTCGCAACTAGAAAAGGAGTAAACTCAAATGAAGAAAAGTTTTTTGATCATGGTAAGTCTATTGTTACTACTACTAAGTGCTTGTAGTAAAAGCAATGAAAAGGAATCAGATAAAGCCACGGGGGCTGTCGATAAACTACAAAAAGTTAGCTTAATGCTAGATTGGTATCCAAATGCGGTGCACTCATTTCTTTTTGTCGCTGAAGAAAAGGGCTATTTTAAAGAACAAGGCTTAGATGTTGATATCCAAATGCCAGCAGATACCAATGACCCGCTTAAACTAGTTGCGGCCAACCAAATTGACATGGCACTTAGCTATCAACCACAGGTACTTGTGGCACGCAGTGAGGATATACCTGTTCAATCCATTGGAGCAATTGTCCGTCATCCATTAAATCAATTAATGGTGCCTGCAGATGGTTCGATAAAATCACCCAAAGATTTAGCTGGGAAAACGATTGGCTACCCATCGATTCCATTAGATGAAGCGATCGTTCAAACGATGGTGAAAGCTGACGGAGGAGACGCCGGAAAGATCAAAATGGTCGATGTGGGCTGGGATCTCATTCCTGCGATGGCAACGAAAAAAACTGATGCTTTAATCGGCGGCTATATTAACCATGAGAAGTTATTGTTGGAAAAAGAAGGTCACCCGATGAGAGCATTAAATCCTGCGGACTATGGGGTTCCAGATTATTATGAATTAGTTATGGTCGCTAGCGAAAAGGGATTAAAAGAAAAACCAGAAGTGTATAAAAAGTTTATGGCTGCGATTACGGAAGGCCAAAAATACGTTCAGGAACATCCAGAAGATGGTCTTTCGATTGTAATGAACCATGAAGATAAAACATCACCACTTGAGAAGGATGTCGAAACAAAAAGCCTAGAAATCCTTCTCCCGCTAATGGAAGCAAAAGATAAACCATTCGGCTACCAAGACCCAGAAACATGGAAAACCACAGCCCAATGGCTAAAAGACAAAAAAGTCATAAAAGACACCCTAAAAGCCGAGGATGCATTTATCAACTTTTAACGTAAATTGGTGTCAGTGCCAGTAATTTGGTGTCAGGCACCACAAAAAGACAAAACGATTAAAATGTCCGCCCTGGGTGGACATTTTTTATTGTTCTTTTTATTGGATTGTTGCTGTATACCTCATTGAAGTTTGCTAATATATAGGTAAAATCTATTATTGAGGTAGCTTCATGAAAATCTATGTGACAATGAAAAGTCTGGCTATGAGGAAGGCGTATCTTACCAAAAAGGAGATTCATTTAGAGGGTTTTCCGACGACACTTAGAGTGCTGTTGACAGAATTAGTGTCAATCCAAATCCAGGAGTTCAATGCAACAACCCAAACAGAAACCAACATGGTAAGTTTCCTAACAAACAAGGAAATCGAACAGCAAGTCTATGCCGGTAAAGTTGGGTTTGGGAATAAATATAGTGACCAAAAAGCCAATCTGCAAACGGCAGCCAGGGTGGCTATCCAAGCCTTTGAAGATGGTTTATACCGAGTATTTATTAATGAAAAAGAGTCGATCGATTTAGATGAGCGATTGGGTTTACAAGAGGATGATCAACTTACTTTTATAAAGCTGACGATGTTAGCAGGACGTATGTGGTAATGGGGGGAACGGTATGAGAGCAAAAAATAAGGATCTATATTATGAGAGTTTAGAAGCGAAGGCAAACAAAGAATTTACTGGTGCAGAGCAGAATTTGGCGCTGCTTCTCATAAAATTAATGGACGCGACCTACATCGTACGCGACACAAATCTTCAAGAAATTAGAAATATCCTATTCACACAAAAAAGTCCCCGTGATCCCCTCATTTTCCAACCGCTTGTGGAAATTGTGCACACCTTAATCGGAGCAGAATACGGGGCTCTTTTTCAATATATCATCGACCATAAGTGTGAATATCCATACAGTGAAGGATATTCGCGACGACCGTTTCGGACGAGAAACCTCGAGTATCACTACCATGGAATGATCGAGAGCTTCCTTTATATATTTGACTTGGATTTTGAAGAGTTTTCGATTATTGATTATCTATCCTGCCGTGAGGGTTCGCCGATATACAATCCACTGATCAGTGATGTGATTGCCTATGAAATCGACCAAAAAAATGAGCGGGTAATCCAAGCCTTATCTGAAGTTATTTTCGGAGAAAATAACACAGCACTGCTTACATATGAAATGATCAAGGGCGTTTTTAAAAGCCATAGCCAGGAAGGATATACAATGCTCGGTGATTTGTTACTTGCCGCCAGACTGCAAGAGGGCCTGCGCCAAAGCATTGTCGAAAATATAGATGAGGGTACATTAGAAGCTACTATTTACATGCTTAAAGTCATCCTCGACCACGAACTTATTCGTTACAGTTCCGTCGTGAGGGCACTTGATGTATGGACAGGTTTGGATCTGCAAGCCTCAGACAATAGAGTGACTAAACGATCGATTCAATACGCGGCAGATTCTCTATCCAATCGAGAGCTGCGTGAAGAGGGAGTTAGAAGCGAGAATCTGAATACGCTTTTCATCAGTCTTTGGGCCACAGCTGTGAATGAAGAAGACGATATAAAAGAACCGATCCAATTCCTGATGGAAAACGGCGAAACCTATCAAAAGGTGATGGCCCAATTCTTTTTAACACAAAGCCAAAATGCGAGTATGAGATTTGAGTTAGCGCACCCGTTTTTATTTGAAAAGAATGGAGAGCTGCAATATTATCTTCTCAAAAACTATGTGTATGACTATGATATCCATTGGTCATACGAATCTGAAAAAAGTGAAAACACACTGACCATCAACCAGGTACCATTGTTAGAAAACAAGAAGGAACGATCTCGACAGTTTGAGTTGTTTAAAAACATGTTCTTACAAATGCCCAAAAGAGAGGTTTCAATCGAATCAAAAGCCATCCAAGGACTAACCCTATTTTTCTCAAGGAACGAAATTGCGAGAAAAATGATGTTCTTAACTGCCTACGACTTGGATAAGGATTGGCTAAGACAATTAATTGAATCGAAGGACAAGCTAAGTGCTGAATTAAGAGAAGATCTGCTTTCATTTTTTATCAAGGATGACTCGGATAAAACACAACGCGATTTCCTTTTTGCAAGTCTTGCTGATAAAAGTGTGAACAATCGAGAAATCGCCCTTGCGCATATTAAATCAATGGAGTTGATGCCTGAGGAGATTGAAAAGATTGAAGCGATATTAAAATTAAAAACTGGAGCCCTCCGACAAGGAGCTATTCAGATTTTATTAGGACTCCCGAAGGATCACCTAGAACCCGCGCTTGACCGTTTATTATCAAGTAAAGCAGAGTTGCAACGATTGGGTGCGCTTGAAATCTTATCAGAAATCAACGACCAGGCTGAACGTGAAAGACTAGTTAAAGCGTTTAAAAATACAATCCTCCAAATGAAAGCTGGCTCAAAAGAACAAATATTACTTGATAAATTGTTTCAAACCAAGGAATACAACCTGGATAATGGATTTGGATTATATGACCCGAATCATCGGGTAAACCTTGAACTTGAGCACCCTAAACAAGAGTTAAAAAACCTTTTGCAGCCATCACCTGATTCTAGCAAGCAATTTCTTCAAGGTTTAGCCGCATTGGTTCATGAACATCGTCAGGTGGAATATGAGGTCGAGTGGTACGATGGCTCAAAGGATACACTCCATATTGGCGAGGAATTAAGGTGCACTTACTCTTATCAAGAGGATGAAAAACAGCAAATCGACCAACTTCCATTAGCTGAAGTTTGGAAGGAGTATATTAATACCCATAAGCTAACAGCACCAGAGCTCATTCAGACTGCCTTCTATCTTCACGCTGACAGGATCTTAAGCTATTACAGTAATAGGCTGGATGTTTGGGAGGTTATGGATTATCCACAGGTAGAGGGCTGGAGGAAAACATTTTTAGAAGAAATTTATCCAATCGAAAACATCGAAGAAGTGAATCGCTTTCTAGATGATTTGAATTATCGTTCCCAAGTAGAAACGCTTTTCGATGCTTATTTTACCAGTCAAGATTCAAAAGAGCTTTTCGACAACATCAGTGCTGTTTTAAATTTTCTGGTACATTCGATCCCTGAAGATAAACTCAAAACCGAATATAAGCTGCTTGATTTTCTTATCGATCCATGGCTGGAATGGGCTGAACACTTTGCCGATATTACTAGTGAATCCTTTGATGTGTATTTCAAGCTTCATTATCAGTTATATACGATGGCCAATTTTGAAAGTTTTCTTCCGTCGATGGAAGATTTAGCAAAGGCTTATGCACGTAAAATAATCGATGAACAGGTCATTTTTCAAGAACTTTTGGGTCGAGATGAAACGAGTAGAGATTATGTATCAGAATTAACTAATCCCAAAGATCATTTATTAAAAAATTATCCTGATATGATTCCTATTAAAGATCGGGTGGTTCAAAGAATATTAGAAATTGAACTAAAAAGAGGGGATCTCCCTACAGAGGTAACTACCGTGGCTATGGGAATTGAACGCCATGAAGGCATAGGTTCCTTTGTTCAAATCCTATTAGGCCTTGATAAAGAATCGTTCGTACGCGGCTATATTTATGGTTATGGCAGCGATCTCACTAAAAAAGAAGTGTTCTCCCACTTATTAAAAACAAGTTATCCAAAAGAGGGAGACAGCGACGCACAACTAAAGCATCTTTTAAAGGGAAAGGCATTAGCTGATAAAAGATTATTAGAGGCAGCGATGTATGCCCCGCAATGGCTAGACATTGTTTCAAAGCACTTAAATTGGAATGGTTTGAGGAGTGCCGCCTGGTATTTCCATGCCCATATCAATGAGACATTTTCCGAGGAAAAAGAAACCATTGTTGCGCATTTTTCTCCCATCTCACCACAGGAATTTCAAGATGGTGCTTTTGACATCAGGTGGTTTAAAGAGTCTTACGAACAGTTGGGTGAGGAACGGTTTCAAATTCTCTATCAACGTGCCAAATACATTTCGGCAGGTGCTAATCATCGCAGATCACAGCTGTTTGCGGATGCGGTCTTGGGGAAATTAGCGCTTGAAAATACTAAAAACCTAGTTCAGGAAAAAAGAACAAAGGATCAAGTATTATGTTACAGTTTGATTCCAGTGAAAAATGAACAAGATGTTCTCGAACGGTATATATTCTTACAAAGATTTTTACAGGAAAGTAAGAAGTTTGGGGCCCAGCGCCGGTCCAGTGAATCAAAAACAGTCACGATTGCCCTTGATAACCTCACCAGAAATGCAGGTTATAAGGATGTAACTAGGTTAAAGTGGGCAATGGAATCGAAAAAAATGGAAGAGATTGCACCATTTCTTGAGCCAAAAGTGATGGATGATCTGACTGTACAGCTCGTGATTGATGCCAATGGGCGAGGAGATATCAAAGCAGTAAAAGGGGATAAAGCACTAAAAACTCTCCCAGCCAAGTACAATAAACAGGATTATATTGTTGTCTTAAAAGGGATCAAATCAGATTTAAGAGAGCAATACAAACGAGCAAAGGAAGAGTTGGAACGCTCGATGGAGCTTGGAAATAGTTTTCTTTTAAGTGAAGTTTATACTATGATGAAAAATCCGGTGTTGACGCCACTGATGACATCATTGGTATTAAAAGTGGGGAACTATTTAGGCTTTTTTGAAGACGGTTCTCTATATGGTGTTGGGACGGTTGACAAGTATTCCATTCAGGCCACTGATGAAATTTTCATCGCTCACCCGGTCCATCTCTTTGAGAGTGGGCAATGGAGTGAATTCCAACGGGATTTATTCGCTCGGAAGGTGAAACAGCCTTTCAAGCAAGTGTTTCGAGAACTATATTTACCAAATCAGGATGAACTTGCATTGGGAACGGGAACACGAAGATACGCGGGTCACAAAATCCAGCCGCAAAAAACAGTTGCCATATTAAAAAGTCGCTTGTGGACGACGAGCTATGAAACGGGACTTCAAAAAGTCTACTACAAGGAAAATATTATCGTGCAACTAAATGCTTTAGCCGATTGGTTCTCTCCATCGGATGTTGAGTGTCCAACCTTGGAAACAATCGAATTTTTCGACCGTCTTACCTATCAACCTCTAGAAATTAAAAGTATTCCGAAGGTGATCTTCTCGGAAACGATGCGAGACATTGATTTGGTTGTCAGTATCGCCCATGTGGGCGGGGTGGACCCAGAGGCGAGCCTAACGACGATTGAAATGAGAAAAGTAATAGTGACTGAATCGGTTCGATTAATGAGATTGGAAAATGTAAGGATCGAGGGCAATTTTGCGCTGATTAACGGAAGTATAGGGGATTATAGTGTTCACCTGGGAAGTGCCAATGTGTATAAACAGGCTACAGGTGCCATTTATATCGTTCCCGTCCATTCACAGCAGCGTGGTCGAATCTTCCTGCCATTCATGGACGAGGACCCAAAAACAGCCGAAATTGTTTCAAAAGTCCTTTTGCTCGCAGAAGATAAGAAAATCAAAGATCCGTTTATTTTAGCACAGATAAGAAACTAGCAACATGTGACCAAATGCAAAAGACCGCGGCTTCAATGGCAGCGGTCTTAGCTTTTTTATAAAAAAGATCGATACACGGGTCTTGTGATAAGGTTCATGAGATAAGCAGAGATCCGCGGATTGGGCTTTCTTTTTTTATTTAAGAAAGTAATGATGGTGTCTGCTTTTTTAATGCCTACTCCATGACCGTAGTATTGGTCATCCGCCATAAAAATCACATTCTCAGCACGCCAGTGTGACTCGTTCGGGTTAAAATCAGGATTGTTGAAATGCAAGATGTCACCAGGTATAAAATCATCCCCATATTTTTGCCAAATCTTCAGGTCGTTATCAAATTGCCAATCCATTAAGAGAAGCCGGTTAAAAAGTAGATCAAACCTTGTGCTTCCAATCGAATATAGGGTAGCAAGATATAAGACAATCGCGATTCCTGTTGAACAATCAAAGGCATAAAGGGCTCCATTTTTAATAACATCAAGAATGGCGACGCTGGGCCTTACATTTGGTTTCAAGAGAAAGCCGCCATTACTTAGACGATCCCAATACCTTTTATTGCAAAAGGCATAAGTAAAGGTTGTAAACTGTACCTTACTTTTATTAAGCTCTCGGGCAGCTTGCAGCGTCTTGGTTCGAAACAGCAGCTCAAATTTGAATTGACTTAAAGTTTGATATTGATAAATTTCCGGATATTTCTCCATTTTAGTAACGATGTCTTTCTGTTCTTTCGTTGTAAGGGTATGACTAAGATCATCCACGTGAATCGTTTGCTGATTTATTTTAATCATTTTCCCACCTGCTTCCCTAATCCACTCCTTCTAAAAAAATATGAAACTTTTAAACTAATAGTTCCAATTATCTGCTAGTTTTTTATTTTTCATAAATCTAACGTACATTAAGAAGAAGACGATTGCGCTGATGAATCTTAGGATGGATATGATGTTCATTGATTTTTGTATGCCGGTGACTTCGAGAAGCCAAATGCCGATTTGCGGCGCGATGAAGGCAACAAAGGATAATAGGACATTATAGGTTGTGATGCAATACGTTCTTTTTTGCTTTGGAGATTGCTCCAACAACAGGTTGAACAATAGCAGCATGGTACCTGAAAGAAAGAATCCAGAGGTCATCGAGACAAAGGTTAAATAGATTAGATTAGTGGACAAAACGGTCAAAAACGGTGCAGTTGCCATTCCAGCAGCAACCCAAACGAGCACTAAGGTATTGGATTTTTGTTCCGCCCATCTTTTCCATAATGGGAAGGTAAATATCTGCACTAATTGATTCGCTACTGAAAATATACTAATCCAAAGAATCGTTGCATGAGCATATTTCACATTATAAATATTGAATAATCCCCATGCCATTTGCCATGAGAAATTAAAACATAAGGCAGTGATCAGAAACCATTTGTATCCTTTATCCCTAAAAATTGACCAATCCATAGACGAATTCTTTTGCTCCTGCTCCTTGTTCGACTTCGGTTGTACCGTTTCCTTGTGCCTCATTAAGAAAAATACTTCTAATAATCCAAAAAGAAAGGCCATGAGAAATAAAAGCTGGTAGGCGACCGCATGGTTGGTTTGGTTTTTCATAACGATCCCAATGATCAAAGTTGTGATCATGCCTACAATGGTTAACAGTCGGTTTCTATCACTGAAAAACGCTCCTCTTCGGTCTTCGTTTATCATTCCACTAATAAGCGTTTGCCAGCCGATATTTGATATCGTTCCGGGTACATTCATTAAAGCCACTATGATCAAAAACGCCCATGCTTGATAATCCGAACGAATAAAAAGGACTCCAGCTAAAAAAACAAATAAGATTCTTGCCCATAAAACGGACATGGCAACGGTCTTCTTTTGCTGCTCTAAACGATTCAACATGATAGCAGCTGGAATTGTCATAATCAGTGCAACTAATGGCGGAAGCGAGCTGATCAAGCCGACTTGATAGTTGCTTGCGCCGAGAATGGAAATAGCGAAAATAGGAAAAAAATTACTGGCAAGGTTCACAGCTATGGTAGACACCATCCCATGATAGATACTTACTTTTTCGTTGTATGTGCGCATGTTCATCCACCATCTTCATAAAAATTCTATAGCTATTATACAACAAGAATACTTGATTTTTTCGAAATTATTTTAAAATAACTAACCTATGGATCATGTATGAAAGTGTTTTGTGATAGCCTTAGAAATATTCCGCCTGGATTGTACTGTTTCTGCCTTTTAATGATAAAAAGACAATAGTATTTCTACAATATTTTTACAAAAGAAATAATAAATTCCTAAGATATATTTGCATTATTCGGGACCATCTGTTATAGTTAAGGAGAATTATTTTTGTTAGTCGGTAAGGATGAAAAAAGGGAATACTGCTTTTTGTCTAAAAGATCGAACTGAGCAAGGATAGTAATTTTATGTGTGCAAAGCACACAGCAGGAGGAAACACAAATGGAACAAGGTAAAGTAAAATGGTTTAATGCAGAAAAAGGTTTTGGATTCATCGAGCGCGAAGCTGGAGACGACGTATTCGTACACTTCTCTGCTATCCAAGGCGAAGGTTTCAAATCTTTAGACGAAGGTCAAGCAGTGACTTTTGAAGTTGAACAAGGTCAACGTGGACCACAAGCAACTAACGTTCGTAAAGCATAATCTAAACCACATAAATGTGAATGAAAAGGCTCTCTTGTAGAGCCTTTTTTTAATTTCAAACAATTTATACGCAAATACATAAAAATACCGCAGGGAGAAGAGGAAAAGCTCTTTCCCTTTTTTATTGGCAGAAGTTGAAATATAATGAAATCACATACATAGTGGAAGGAAGTGTTAGGATGATCATCCAGCGTCCTCAATTAGAGCAGTCCGAATTGACGAAGTATATTCCGCCCAAAGGTGAATATGAAACATTCCGTGATATGGACCATTACAAAGAGAAACTCAAGGAATGGGGTTTATCCTCAGCGAGAGAAGCGAAAAAAGAATTCTGGTACAAGGATCGAAACTATCAGCGCCAAGTAACTATTAAAGGGTATGAAACTTACGGGAGAGCATTGGATATTAATACGCTTGTGATTGAATTCCAAGATGGAAATCTCACCTGTATCCATCCAGCCTATTTAAAAGAAATGCAGCAATCGAGCTTTGGAAAAGAAAGCTTGTTAACATTTGATGAAAAAGAAACGGTTGCACCCGATCTTGTGACTGTGGACGAAAGTGAACCAATAATTGCAGAGGCAATCACAGAACCAGCCGAAAAACCTGCAAAAAAAGAAGCAACTAAGCCACCAAAAGCAAAGGAACCGAAACCTAAAAAGGAGAAGGCTCCAAAACTCGAACTTCCAGTGGACAAGGTCCATTTTACTGCCAATGTAAAACAGTTCGCGCTCGTTTACAATCCGTTTAATGAGGAAAATGATGAAGTTGTTGTCTTAGAAAATGTTCAGATTGTCAACGAGGAAAATCCACTAGAAATCGGTCTAGCCTGGTGCAGCCATAGTAAGACACTCAAAAAGTTTGAATTGGCAATACGGGATGCACTTGAATTCGATGGTAAAGTTGCTGCTAAGAAACTTGGAAAAGGAAAAGATATAGACGAAGAATTCTTAGTAGATGTCCCGGTCTTGTATAAAATCAATAACCCATCAAAAATCGTTAAAAAATAGGACACTCTTTTAGAGGTCCTATTTTTGTTATATCCGCCGTGTTGATTTAAGGAAAATAAATCTCCAATCGATCCTCGCCCTTATTTAATATATAGTAGTTTTGAAAATCAATGTTTTTCGTACAGGTGTCATATTTTTTCAATAATATGGTTAGGTAATTCCCATCCCTCTTCATAAATATCAGCTGTTCATTTAATTACTGGATAGAATCAAAGTGGAATCCGTCCCTCTTCCATAAAAAATCCTCATCATTATTGTAGTTAAGAATTACTTGACGATTGTGATAGCATTCAAAATCAGCTACATCCTTCATTTGTATTTCCATATCAAATATCACCAATCCCTTTGCATATATTTTAGAAAATATAAGGTTCGAGGTGGTGATTGGAATCACATCCTGATAGAAAAGTGAAACCATTGATGATACGATGGAGGAATGACAAACATGTAAAAGGAAGAGGTACCTGTATGATCGCACTGATTATTGTTTTAGGATTAATTGGAATCACCTATTTTTTCCTAAGGTATTATCCCCCGTTTGGCAAAAAGGCTTCGAAGGAGAGGCTTAGGAAATATGAGCAATCCGAAAACTTCTCTCATCAAAGGAAATTCGTCAACCGCGTTCCAACAATAATGGAAAATGGCTTTAAAGAAACGGTTTCGATATTAATTGATTTCATCAAAGGTAATCCCAATGGAAGACCTAAAAATGCCATCCGAATGGAAAAATTAAAACTTTCGGATCGACAGGATGTTACACAACCAAAAATCACCTGGTTTGGGCACTCGGCTCTACTTTTAGAATTGGATGAAAAAAGAATACTATTAGATCCGATGTTTGGCTGGGCACCTACACCATTTCCAATCTTCGGCATAAAGCGCTATAGCAAAGGACTCCCATTTATCATTGAAGATCTTCCAACGATTGATATAGTCATCATCAGTCACGACCATTATGATCATTTGGATTATGGATCGATTAGAAAAATAAAGGAAAAGGTCAAACAATTTATTGTCCCGTTAGGTGTGGGGAGCCACTTAGAGAAATGGGGAGTGAGTCCAGAAATCATAATAGAGCTAGATTGGTGGGATGAGCTTCATCATGAAGGACTTAAGATTTCTTCCACACCAGCAAGGCATTTTTCAGGCAGAAGCCTAACAGACCGCGATGCGACCCTTTGGTGTTCATGGGTAATAAAGGGGGAGGATACTAATATCTTTTTTAGTGGGGACAGCGGGTATGGGCCACATTTTAAAGAGATTGGTGCTAAATACGGTCCCTTTGATCTGACACTAATGGAATGCGGTCAATACGACAGGCGTTGGGCGGCAATTCATATGACGCCAGAAGAAACCGTCCAAGCACATCTGGATGTGAAGGGGAAAATAATGATACCAATTCATTGGGGAGCCTTTACACTAGCCTTACATGACTGGACGGATCCAATCGATAGAGTAACGAGCGCGGCCAAAACACAAAATCTTGCTATTTCCACGCCAAGAATTGGTGAAACTGTTTATATTGGTTCGGAAGTTTACCCAAATAAAGTTTGGTGGAAATAGAGTGACATAAGCTAAAGATTGATGTCCGCTATTTAAGTGGAATCAATCTTTTTTTGTTTGATCATTTATTACAGTTTAATTGATAAGAATCCTTTTTATTAAATACATTTTTGCTTCCCATCACTTTTCTCTAATTTTTTGGAGATAAGACGAAATCCAAAGGAAATGGCGCAAAACAAAGCAAATATAGATTGTGTCCGATTACATTGGATTTCACAAATTGTTCACAATCCGTTATACTTTTTTCTGTTAATAACGGAACCGACTTTCATGAGAGTTGAAAGTCAAGTTATAAATCAGAAACGACTTTACAGTAAGAATCTGTACATTTAGTGAAACAAAGGGAGAGATGCAATTTTGGATTTAAATAAAATTAAATATTCATGGTTTGGAAATACAAAGGGCGATATATTAGCAGGTATTGTGGTAGCACTTGCATTAGTTCCAGAGGCTATTTCTTTTTCTATTATTGCCGGTGTTGACCCAATGGTCGGATTGTATGCTTCGTTTTGTATTGCAATGACAATCGCGTTTGTTGGTGGTAGGCCGGGGATGATTTCTGCAGCAACAGGTGCCACTGCATTACTAATGGTGACATTGGTTAAAGACCACGGATTGCAATATTTACTGGCTGCAACGATTCTAACGGGTGTTTTACAAATCATTATGGGAGCTTTAAAGTTGGGGCGATTGATGAAATTTGTTCCCAGGTCCGTAATGACAGGGTTTGTTAACGCACTTGCGCTTCTTATTTTTGCGGCCCAATTACCGCATTTCGTAGGGGAGTCATGGCAAATGTATACCATGGTCGCAGGAGCGCTTGCCATTATTTATATCTTACCTCGTTTTACGAAGGCTGTCCCTTCAGCGTTGGTTGCGATTATTGTAGTAACAACGATTGCTATTTTTACGGGCAGTGATGTTCGGACCGTCGGAGATATGGGAGAATTAACATCCAAATTACCAGTCTTTTTGATTCCGGACATTCCATTCAACTTTGAAACACTTCAGATAATTTTTCCCTATTCATTATCGATCGCGATTGTAGGGTTGGTTGAATCACTTCTTACGGCAACAATTGTCGACGATCTGACAGATACAGAGAGTGACAAGAACAGGGAAGCCGTTGGACAAGGTATTGCGAACATTGTTTCAGCATTCTTTGGCGGAATGGCTGGATGTGCAATGATTGGTCAGTCTGGTATTAATATCAAATCTGGCGGCAGGGGCAGATTATCCACTTTTGTCGCAGGTGCGTTTTTATTAATCTTGATTGTTTCGTTAAGAGGATTCCTCGTGCAAATTCCAATGGCCGCACTTGTGGGTGTGATGATTATGGTTTCGATTGGAACTTTTGATTGGTCTTGCCTAAAGTCATTCAAAAAGGTGCCAATTACCGATACAATTGTGATGATTGTGACCGTTGTTACAGTAATACAGACTCATGACTTGTCTAAAGGGGTTTTAGCGGGAATCATCTTAAGTGCGATATTCTTTGCTTCAAAAATCTCACAAGTGAAAGTATCAAGTTCAGCTAAAGGCTCAAATAAAAAAATATATCATGTTACTGGGCAACTTTTCTTTGCTTCAGTAACTGACTTTGTAAACAGTTTTGATTATAAAGAAAACGTTAGTGAAATTGACCTAGACCTATCCAATGCCCACCTTTGGGATGATTCTGCGATTGGTGCGATTGATAAAGTAGTCATTAAGTACCATCAAAATGGAGTTAAAGTAAACTTAAAAGGATTAAACTCTGAAAGCAATAAACTGATTGAAAAACTTGCTGTTCACAACAAACCGGGTGGACTGGGAAAAGCAGTTGGCCACTAAATATATGAACGCTGGATAAGTAAAATCCAGCGTTCTTTTGCATGTTTACGATGATTCTAATAGGTAAAATACAAATCCGGATATAGTTGACATGGCAAATACAGATAAGACAAAGGTAAAAACCAGCTGTTTTTTAAAGATTGATTTTAATAGGATCACTTCAGGCAAACTAGCACCTGCAGAACTAATGATTATCGCCATGACAGGTCCTAATGCCATTCCTTTAGCAATAAAAATTTGTGAAATCGGGATCATGCTGGAAAGACGGATATATAAAGGGATCCCGATGATGGCGGCAATAGGAATCAGCCACCAATGTTCTTCGCCAAACACACTGGAAATCCATTCTGTTGGAACTAAACCGTGAATGACAGCGCCAATGGCAGCACCCATGATTAAATAAGGATAAACACTTTTCATTAAATCGAGGGTTTCCTTTAACGCCATTTTCACATTAAATTTTTGATTTTGTTCCTGATAACCTGTCATAACGACATTTTTTACAGATTTTTCAAAACCTAACTTTTCAAGTGTAAAACCAATAATGATCGAAAATACGGTAGTCAAAGCGGTGTAAATGGCCGTTACTTTCCAACCTAGGACAACTCCCATAAGGGTCAATATCGTAGGGTCAAGGACAGGGGAAGCAAACAGAAATATCATGACGATCCCAAAAGGCATTTTCTTTTTTAACATATTTACGACAACCGGTATCGTCGAACAGGAACAGAAGGGTGTAATAAATGCAAAGACAATTGCTGTAAAGGCAGCGAACAGTTTATTTTTCCCGGCAAACTTTTTTTCGATTTTCTCATAGGGAATAAAGCCCTGCAGTAGACTAATTATAAATGAAATGACGATAAACAGAACCGTTAACTCAAACGCAATTGATAAAAAACTTTTAAAGATGTCCATCCACATTTTAATTCCCCCTATTAATCAAATAATATTGATATATTAATCAAAAAAAATTGATTTATAACTTAAAAAAATAATCAGCAGGTTGGTTTGAATATGCAACAAAGTTCATGGGACAATAGATGATTTAATTCATCTTGATTCAACTGGTAGTAGCTCCAGGTACCCCTTGTTTCTTTTGAAATGATGTTTGCATCTAACAAGATCTTTAAATGATAGGACAGTTTTGATTGAGTCATATCAACGATTGGTGCGAGGTCACATACACACATTGAGCCATTTTGAGTTAAAATATTCATGATCTGCAGTCTCTTTTTATCTGCAATCGCTTTAAACTTTAACTCGTATTTTTCAAATACTTTCTCCAGGGATATATCCTGTAATTGGATTTCCTGTTCCATTTTTACACCTTCTTTATTAATCAATTTATCTTGATGCATTTATCATATGGTCAATTTTTTCATATGTCAATGTTTTTAATCAAGAAAAATTGATTTAGAAAAAAATTTCAATTGGTCCGTGAAAACAGTAAAATCATTTATAAATTTTTTTTGATAAAGTGGTTGCAAATAGAAAAAATTGTTAATATACTTTAATTATAAATCAAAAAAAGTTGATTTAACTTATAAATCAAAAATAATTGATTTATTAAAATTAACTTCAAAAAGGAGATGGGTAATATGAACTTTTTCAAAAAACTGACTGGTAAACCAACATCCAAATCTTCAAGTTGCTGTAATGTGGAGATCAAAGAGGTAACTGAAACTCAAGCGGGAACTTCTAATACAAACGAATCCTGCTGCACAGATGCAGCAGATGAGAAATCATCTTCCTGCTAAGGCAAACATTTCTAAGGTTCTTAAAATAATTGAGGAATAATAATCCAATATAGAGTATAATGAAGTTTCGGATTTTTATTTCTCAAGGAGAACCTGTATATGAATCAAACCTATACGTTAAAGGAAAAGACAAAGCAAATTTTTATTTTGTTGATTCCTATTTTAATTACACAGCTTGGCATGTTTTCAATGGTGTTTTTTAATACGATTATGTCAGGGAAGTACCATTCCACCGCTTTAGCCGGAGTAGCGATTGGGTCCTCGATTTGGAGTCCGATTTTTACGGGGATCAGCGGAATTCTTCTTGCGGTTTCACCAATTGCCGCTCAACGCTTTGGTGAAAAGAAGAGCAACGAAGTAGCATCAGTGGTGAAACATGGAATATATCTTTCCATTTTAATTGCACTCGTTGTCATCATCCTGGGATTCTTTTTGTTAGACCCGATCCTAGATTTAATGAAACTTGATTCCGGTGTGCAAAAAACTGCCTTTCATTATCTAGTCGGACTCAGCTATGGAATTCTTCCGCTATTTATTTTTAATGTACTTAGATCATTTATTTATGCACTTGGCAAAACAAGGGTTATTATGGTGATCATGCTTTTGTCGTTACCGTTCAATTTCTTTTTGAACTATGTGCTCATTTTTGGAAACTTGGGTTTCCCAGAGCTTGGTGGTGCAGGGGCAGGCTATGCAACATCGATTACGTATTGGGGGATTATGGGGATGACCGTGTTTATCGTTAAAACCCAAGAACCTTTCTCTAGGTACTCCGTTTTCGCTGATTTAAAAGAATTTTCTTGGGATAAATGTAAAGAGATATTAAAGATCGGTGTGCCGATGGGACTCTCTATATTCTTTGAAACTAGTATGTTTGCGGTGGTTACCATCCTACTAAGTAAATTTAATGTCACTACCATTGCTGCCTATCAATCTGCCTTAAATATTGTCTCTTTTCTATACATGATTCCGATTAGTATTTCGACGGCACAAACAGTCCTAGTCGGGTATGAAGTTGGGGCCCGTCGTTATAAAGATGCGAAACAATACAGCTGGTTAGGAGTTTATCTTGCCATCTTGATTGCCGTTGTGACTGGAGTATTAGTAGTGATATTTCGCTATCAAGTTGCCGGTTTATATTCGAATGAAACAGCCGTCATTAATTTAACCGCAAATTTCTTAATCTTTGCGCTATTTTTCCAAATTTGTGATGCCATCCAGGCAACTGCACAAGCTGCCTTAAGAGGATATAAGGACGTCAACCTTGCCTTTATCATGACACTCATAGCCTATTGGCTCATCTGTCTTCCATCAGGATATCTACTCGCACATTATACGAGTTTAGGAGCAAGAGGCTACTGGATCGGACTAACCATCGGCCTGCTCGCAGCCGGAATAGCCCTATCCATCAGACTGATATACATCCAAAAGCGGAAATTCGTCAGTAGATCGGTTTAACGGTCTCATTTATTGGTGTCATTTTTTTGTGTCAGGCACCACGGAAAGACAGTATTTCGATTATGTCCGTATGGAGTGGACACTTTGATATTGTTGGAAACAAAAAGGGTTACGTAGATTAGCTACGTGCCCTTTTTTGTTCATTTTCACATTTTAGGGTCACGTAGAGCACGTCTAAGTGCCTGTTTTTGTTTCTACTAACCAATTAGAGTCACGTAGAAAATTTAATAAATTATTGGCTTACTGAATTTTCCAATGGTAAAATATAGATGATGGTATGTTTCAAATCTGCAGGTGAGGTGACCCTTTATGGGAAGGGAAGTACACTTTAAAGAGGAAGAATTCGTACTGAAGTTAACAGGGCTTTTAAGCATTTTGGCATTAAAGTGGCAGTTGAAAATTCCTTACAAAGCGATTAAAAGTGTTTATATTGATGATTTTGATCCTCCAATGTGGATGCTTCGCATGCCTGGAACCGCCATTGCACCACTCAACATTTACGAAGGAAGCTTTAAGTTTGGTAATGAATGGTACTTCCTTTCATGTGAACATAGGGTACCACTTGTACATTTAGAATTAGAAGATTTTGGAAAATATAAATATGTCATTTTTGAAATTGAAAACCCAAGATCGGTATTGATTGAATTAAGAAAGAAATTAAGAGAGTTGGAAGAGTAATTAGTTCACGGAAAAAGTGAAAAAATGTAATGGTGTCAAGGCCATTGCATTTTTTTCCTTTTTGATTTACGTTTTTTAACTATACTTCTAACAATATAAATGCTGCCAATTAGAGCAAATAAATTTAATGGATCCCCAAGGTTAATATTCAAAGTGAAATTATTAGTTACCCTGACATCATTTTTATTGTTATTCGAACCTGGTTGATTATTAATTTCCTTCAATTCCTTCACAAAAAATCACCCCTCTAGTAAATATAGTATAATTATATTCACAAAAAATTCCAACTTTAAAAAGCTAGGCGTGAGTACACTAGTAATCTACAAAAATAATGACGCCATTCTATTAAGAATGGCGTCTAAAAAAGATTAATATAATTTTTTTAAGTTAAATAGTTTAGAGAATAAAGTTTGATTTTTATCAGTTACCTTTAATTCTTCCATGATTAATTTTTCTTGATTGATTGTGATCCAATTCTGTAATTCTTGTTTATCTTTACAAAGCGTATAATATGTTTCCCCACCTTTACCAAGTGCGTTGACAACATATCTACAAGTGTTCGCCATAATGTCCACCTTTAAAAATAAATTATTGTTTTCTATATGGATTATATCAGGCTTGAAAAAATAGTCCATCATTATTTTTCATCAAAAATCAGCAAATAAGGCCGTTTACATCGAATGTTTTATCTAATTTCGATTATTGAGTGGAAATTGTGTATAATACATTCATAATAGTGATTGGTTTAAATGGAGTTGAAGATATGATTACAATAGCGGATATAGCAAAACTGTCGGGTGTTGCAAAGAGTACGGTTTCTCGTTACTTAAACGGGGGATCTGTGGGTGAAAAAACCAGTAAAAAAATTGAAAGTGTCATTAAAGAAACGGGATATACACCTAATAAATTTGCCCAAAGCCTAAAAGCTAAGAAGACAAATATTATTGGCACGATTGTCCCAAGATTAGATTCATTCGCCACATCACAGACACTGATTGGGATGGATGACCAGCTAAGGGAACAAGGCTATCAATTAGTAATATCCAACTCAAGTCAGGATCTCGATCGAGAAATTGAAAACATATATAGTTTGGCCAAACAAAAGGTAGCTGGAATAATTCTTCTTGCAACCGAAATCACCGAAAGACATATTGAAGCCTTTGATAATATTCAAGTACCCACCATATTAGTGGGGCAGGAGCATACTAATTTTCACAGCGTTATCCACGATGATTATCAAGCCGCATACGAGTTAGGCCAATATATTCTGGAAAAAGGACATAGAAGAATTGCCTACTTAGGTGTTTCAGAAAGGGATATAGCAGTAGGTGTCAAACGAAAAGCTGGGTTCATGAAGGCAGTTTCAGAACAACCTGGGTGTGAAGTTCATTATTTTGAAACAAGCTTTAAAATTGAAGATGCAATCAAAAATGTCCCCAATATTATTAAAAGCTTCCATCCTACTATTATTGCTTGTGCAACTGATAATATCGCTTTAGGTGCTTTAAAAGCAGCAAATATGGAGGGGCTAACGGTGCCTGACCAGCTTTCTATTACTGGATTTGGCGGCTATGATGTCACGAAAATCACATTTCCAGGCATCACAACAGCTAAGTTTTTCTATAAAGAGGCAGGACATGTAGCCGCCATGAATATAGTTAAATTAGTTAATGAGGAACAAATAGAAAAAACAACACTTTCAAAATTTAAAATAATGGAGCAAGAAAGCGTTGACAAGGTAAACTATTAATCTTATAATCTAGATGAAACCGGTTCCACTTTAATACATCTAATTTTGGAACCGGTTCCTATTAAAACCACTTGGAACTCGTTCCTTTAATTGATTTTTTTTGAATAATTTCGGAACCGGTTCCGCAAAATAACTGATAGGATAGGGTGATTGTTGATGAATTACAAAAAGATTGCTGAAGAGATACTTGATGCAATTGGTGGTAAGGAAAATGTATCGGCGGCAGCACACTGTGCAACAAGATTAAGAATGGTTTTAAACGAAGATGAAAACATTGATAAAGCTAAATTAGAAGAAATGGATGTAGTTAAAGGTACTTTTTCAACGGGTGGTCAATTCCAAATTATCTTGGGGTCAGGAACAGTAAATGAAGTATACAAGGAACTCGCTAAACTAACAGGATTATCTGAAATGTCTACTAAGGAAGTTTCCAAAGCAGGATCAAAGAAGTTAAATCCTATTCAACAATTTGTCAAAATGCTATCGGATATCTTTGTTCCGATTATTCCAGCCATCGTTGCCGGCAGTTTATTAATGGGAATCAATAATCTCTTAACTGCTAAGGATTTCTTTATTGCAGGAAAGTCATTAATCGAAGCTTATCCAAATATCGCCGATTTGGCTGGACTTATAAACACGTTTGCTAATGCAGCCTTTGTATTTTTGCCTATTTTAATTGGCTTCTCCGCAACACAGCGGTTTGGTGGTAACCCATATCTTGGAGCCGCACTTGGAATGCTCATGGTCCATCCTGACTTATTAAATGGTTACGGGTATGCTGATGCGGTAGCTAAAGGCGAAGTTCCAATTTGGAAGATTTTTAACTTTGAAATCGAAAAGGTAGGTTATCAGGGCTCTGTGCTTCCTGTCCTAGTTTCATCATTTGTTTTAGCAAAAATTGAAACATTTTTACGAAGAAGAGTCCCTTCTTTCCTTGATAACTTAGTTACACCATTATTATCTATTTTTATCACAGGAATTCTTACGTTCACATTAATCGGACCGATCACTCGTGGAGCGGGTAATCTCTTGACAGACGGTTTAGTTTGGTTATATGACACAACTGGATTTATCGGCGGGATATTATTTGGTCTTGTTTATGCTCCAATTGTTATCACTGGAATGCACCATAGCTTCATCGCCATTGAAACGCAGCTCTTGGCTGATATTGCAAAAACTGGCGGTTCATTCATTTTTCCAATCGCAGCCATGTCCAATGTGGGTCAAGGGGCGGCAACGCTGGCAGTCCTTGCACTGACTAAGGATGCGAAAGTAAAAGGAGTAGCTTCTGCTGCAGGTATTTCAGCACTTCTTGGTATTACCGAACCAGCCATGTTCGGGGTTAACCTTAAGTTAAAATATCCGTTTATTGGTGCAATCGTTGGCTCTGCCGTAGGTTCCGGCTTTGTTACTTTGTTTAAAGTGAAAGCTATTGCTATGGGGGCTGCTGGTTTACCTGGAATCATTTCTATTAAACCAGGAACAATTACTTTCTATATTATCGGCATGGCGATTTCTTTTGCTGCGGCTTTCCTAGTTACTATTATTCTCGGGAAACGCGATGCGAAAAAGCAAGTATCAGCCAAATAGATATTTATAAAATCGGAAAGGGAATCATTAATGATTCTCTTCCATTTATTTAAGGAGTAGAAACATTATGGAGTGGACTAAAGAGAAAAGATACCGCCGAATTGAAGATGAAAGCCCTGAAGCAATGCAGGAATTAATGAAAAAGGTAAATGCTTGCCCTTGGAGGCAATCGTTTCATATACAACCTAATACAGGTTTACTAAATGATCCAAATGGCTTTGCTTTTTATAATGGTTACTATCATTTATTTTATCAATGGTTTCCATTAGGACCTGTCCATGGGTTGAAATATTGGTACCATGTGAAATCAAAGGATCTAGTGCATTGGGAAGACGAAGGAATAGGCATTGCACCGGGGGATTTTTTCGATAGCCATGGAGCATATTCAGGCAGTGCAATTGAACAGGATGGAAATTTATTTTTGCTGTATACAGGGAATACACGCGATGTAAATTGGCAAAGGCATCCATATCAATGTTTGGCTGTTATGAATGAACAAGGAGATATTGAAAAAGAGAACCTGCCAGTAATCTCAACTGTACCAAGTGGTTATACAGACCATTTTCGTGATCCAAAGGTGTGGAAGTCTGAGGATGGCCAATATTATACAGTTATTGGTGCACAACGTGATAATTTAACCGGTACTGCTGTCCTTTATCGTTCGTCCAATTTAAAACAATGGAACTTTGAAGGAGAATTAGCAACGGAGCTAGAGAATTTTGGTTATATGTGGGAATGCCCGGATTATTTTGAACTCGCCCATCAAGGCATTTTTGTATTTTCTCCTCAAGGGCTCGAACCCCATGGCGATGATTTCCACAACATTTATCAATCAGGGTATATTCTGGGAAAGAAGCTAGACCTGCCGAATAGAAATTTCGGCCACGGTGATTTTCGTGAGCTTGACCGCGGCTTTGATTTTTATGCCCCGCAAACGACACTTGGACCGGATGGGAGAAGAATTCTCATTGGCTGGATGGGATTACCGGAAATAGAATATCCAACGGATCCTAACGGCTGGGCTCATTGTTTAACAATTCCTCGCGAACTAAAGGTGAAAAATGATAAATTAATCCAACAGCCAATAGAAGAAATGAAACTGCTTCGAAAAGTTGAACAAAAAATTACGGACTTTATTGAGAATGATGTGAAAAGCTTCCCAGGTATGAATGGTACAACCTTTGAATTGTATTGTGAAATGTCTGATATTTTTGCAGAAGAATGTGGAATCGAGTTTCGGGCGAATGATACGAAAAAAACCGTAATTAAATATCATCTTGCCGAACAAAAGGTGATTTTGGATCGCAGTTATTCTGGTGAGGAGGTTGGGATTTCTTACGGGACAAAAAGAGCATGTCACCTTAATAGCAATAAGATTTCGATTCATATGTTCGTAGATACCTCTTCTGTTGAGATATTTATTAATGATGGGGAAGAAGTCTTTACAGCACGGATTTTCCCAGAGTCAGATTGTGACCAAATTAGGTTCTTTGCTTCAAAAGGCAGTGTTATGTTCAATATAAAGAAATGGGATTTAAAGAAGAAGTAGGTGTGAATTATTTCTTACATTGTTTATAGAAATAAACTAAAGCTGTTGAGTTAATCCACAGCTTTTTGTTAACTATTTAATTACATTATAATCATGTATAGAAGCTCCAATTATATTTGAAAACCTCGAACTATAAATCAGGCCTAATTATAAAAGGAGCGTTTTCTAAAGTTTTTCTTTTGATTTCTAAAATGGTCAAGTTTATATTAAATAGCAACAACATAAAGTAACTCTAACAAAAGAAAATTTATTTCCCCCGTATCTTTTCATCCCTCTCGAAACGTTTAAAGTGTAGAGAGTGCAAAAGGAGTGAAAACATGTCACACAAACTTAGAGAAGCTAACTTAGCAAGGTCACAGAACGAAGATAGGTTCGAAAATGACTTTTGGATCGAAAATTATCCAAAACTTCTGCGATATTGTCACTTTCTTGCCCACAATCGATGGGATGGAGACGAAATCGCACAGGAAACCTTTATTAAGGCCTTAAAATATGGCAATCACTCGCAAAAGCTTACCACTGCATTGCTAAATAAGATTGCCTATAATCATTGGATTGATATGCTTCGAAAAAGAAAAAATGAAACGGTTGAGGCAGATTCCGATTTTTCCACTCATTCTTTAACAAATCAACTTGATAACACAAGGGAATCGGTTGATATACTCCTAAAGAATTTCACCCCAAACCAAGCTATTATCTTTTTGTTAAAAGAGGGGTTTCAATATCAGCTGAAGGAAATCGCCTCGATGTTAGATTCTACAGAAATGTCTGTGAAGTCCAATCTTCATCGTGCGAAAAAGCGACTCGAAAAAGCAAACGAAGAGAAGCAAGTTCAGTCAGTTGACTTGTTTTGGGAAGAAGAAGAAAGGGAGCAGCTATCGGAGCTATTTTATGAAGCATTAAAAAATCAAGATCCAACCATCCTTATTCAAGCACTTCCTTTACGAACAAGTATTAATAAAGTTCCTAAGATCATGACAGGTAAATTACATTCCAAACCAAATTTCACTCCTTCAAGCACTCTCTGTATGGCTGCATAGCCAAATTGCTATTAAGGAGGGGTCGGAATGAGTACCATTCCATATGTAATTGAACAATCTAATCGTGGAGAACGTTCTTATGATATCTATTCACGACTGTTAAAGGATCGAATTATTATCATTGGTGATGAAATTAATGAACACACGGCCAATAGTGTTGTTGCCCAATTATTATTTTTAGCAGCAGACGCACCAGATAAAGAAATTTCGCTCTATATCAACAGCCCAGGAGGTTTGACTACAGCGGGTTTTGCCATTTTTGACACGATGCAATACATTAAGCCGGACGTCAGGACGATCTGCACTGGGATGGCTGCATCATTTGGGGCGATGTTACTGCTTGCTGGAAAAAAGGGAAAACGGTACGCACTTCCAAATAGTGAAATTATGATTCATCAGCCGTTAGGTGGAGCCAAAGGGCAGGCAACGGAAATCGAGATTTCTGCACGAAGAATCTTAAAGCTAAGAGAGCATATCAATAAAATTATTTCAGAACGGACCGGCCAACCGCTTGAAAAGGTAGCAAAGGATACGGACCGAGATTACTTCATGAGTGCCGAGGAAGCAAAAGAGTATGGGATTATCGACGAGATTCTCTACCCAAAATGAGTTTTTATGAAAGAGGGATAGTGTATTAAAAAATGCGACCGATAGAAGCTGAACTAGTCTACACTTATTCTAGGGGTGCGCATTTGACATTTTAGAGAATCAAATTAGCAGGTTACTTGTGTCAGGTCAAGTTCAAAATCAAGTTGGGTACAATCGTTGAAGAAAGCTGCCATTGGCAGCTTTTTTGATTGGATATGGAAATATTAAAAAATATACTAGAACTATTCCTACTAATAGTTTAATATATTTTCCAATATAGAAACTAGGGGGATTTTCTATGGATATAAAAATAGATAATTTAACGGGAGCAGAAGTGGCTGAATTGGTGGGGGAGCATCTTCATGGTATGAGACTGAATTCCCCCCCAGAAAGTATCCATGCATTAAATCTTGATCAATTACGAAAACCAGAGATTACTTTCTGGAGTGCATGGGAAGGAAGTGAACTACTTGGATGCGGGGCTTTGAAAGAACTTGATGATCAACATGGAGAGATCAAATCCATGCGAACATCTTCCTCACATTTAAGAAAAGGTGTTGCCAAACAACTTCTTAACCACATAATCGGAGAAGCCAAACAGCGTGGCTATCACAGGTTGAGCTTGGAAACAGGATCAATGGATGCTTTTGAACCAGCAAGAAGACTATATGCAAGTTTCGGGTTCCAGTTTTGTATGCCTTTTGCGGATTACATGGACGACCCAAATAGTGTATTTATGACAATGGATTTATAATTATGTTTGGGAGGGATAGATGATGGAACACGAATTAAAAGAGGTCATCAAAAAGTGTGATATGGCAATTAAACAGGAAGATTTTGATACGCTGATGAATTACTATACCGATGATGCCATTCTTGTTGTAAAGCCTGGAATGATTGCACGCGGAAAAGAGGAAATCAAAAAAGCATTTATTGCGATTGCAAATTATTTCAATAATAGTGTTGTACCAACACAGGGTGAAATGATTATACTAGAAGCTGGAGACACGGCATTAGTCATTTCACAGACACTACTCGCTGCTGATAAAAAGGATTCGGAATATTCTATGGATAGAAAAGCGACCTATGTATTTAAGAAAAATTCACAAGGGGATTGGCTTTGTGCCATCGATAACTCTTATGGGACAGAATTAATCAATAATTAACTAGACGAAGGAATAAAAGGAGTTGGTTACCTACCATATGTAGATAATCAGCTCCTTTTTTCATAAGTGAAAATGTATTAAAATTATGATAGGATTAAACTTTTTGGGGGAATGAAATATGAGTAGAATTGCACAAACGCCTGAACCACCCTACTACGCAGTGATTTTTGCTTCACAGAGAACTAAAGGTGACAGTGGTTATGGAAAAATGGCAGATAAAATGGTAGAGTTAGCTTCTCAGCAAAAAGGATTCTTAGGTGTGGAAAGTGCAAGGGATGAAGAGTTAGGAATTACAGTTTCATATTGGGATTCATTAGAATCTATAAAAAACTGGAAGGAAAATTCTGCTCATAGAATAGCACAGGATAAAGGGAAAAAAGAATGGTACAAGAATTTTTCTCTCAGAGTATGCCGTGTAGAGAGACATAACTTTTTTGAAATGTGACTTTAATTGTCTGCTGATTTTTGTATTAATTACCTTGATATAATGGTGCTTTTAAGTGTAAAAAAATGAGGTGAATAATTCACCTCGACAATAATTCTGTATATTATTACTTTTCTCTATGTGGATACATTTGATGCCATTGCTGCCAGGTACCATGAGGATGATGGTGATGCCATTGCTGCCAAGGTACCCAAGGATGTTGTTGTTGCCACTGATGATGAGTGCCATGAGGATAGTGATGATGCCACTGCTGCCAAGGCATATAAGGGTGTTGTTGGTGCCATTGTTGCCAACTACCGTGTGGATTTTGCTGATGCCACTGTTCCCAAGGCATAAATGAGGATTGTGATTGACCATGACCATGAGTCATTAAAATTCACCTTCTTTGCAAAAAATTAATTCTTTATAGCTTATGCATTGTATATTTTGAAGGACATATTTCCACTAAATTTAGGCTAAATTACCAATAATTCACACTGTCAGAGGATAAAAAATCAACTGTGAATATATTTCAAGGTTGTGAAAACAAAAATAAAAAGAACGCACATATTAGAGATGAAAATCTAACATGTACGTTCTTATTCTTGTTTACCGCTTTTTCTTTTTTGAATTATCTACAACAAGTTTATTTTTATTAACGACCTCTATAGTAACCTGAACATGAATATTGAGATCATCAATATTCTTAACACTTTCAACTTTTGCCTTTCGACCTTTAATTTTTAACTCATCACCTTCGGTTGGAACACGATTAAGCAGCTGAGTTAATAAAACGTTATTTTTTTCAATAAAATGAACAGCAAACATTTTGGTCTCACCTATTTCTTATGGTATGTGATACATAAAAAATGCTCATATAAAATATATGAGTTAAATTTAGACCAAATTACTAATACAAAAAAAAATTGAAAAATGCTGTTTACCTCAATTTTAGCTGGGGGTAATAATCGTAACTTTTCAAAAGAAAAAAACTGTGTAGAATAAATATTGAGTATGTTTGATGGAAAATGAAAGATACATAATTCGTTCGGGGGCGATTACTCAAATTAGAGGAGTGGAATCCAAACAAAGGAAACCTAAGAAATGACCAGGTTTCAATAGTAAAAGTGGGAGCTGAAGAATCATATGAATGGGCACGAACCGTTGCCCTTGGTTTTTCGAGCGACCAGAACACAACGGAGGATTCAATCGAATCCGTAAGAGGTTTTTTAAATTTATCTCATTCAGCTGCTTTTTTACGACAAAACCGAATAACACATCCGCCAGGAATATGGAAAGAAACGGTTTTAAATTAGCTTATAACAAGGTAATTATGAAGAGTTCACTATTTAAGTAATCTTGTATAGAGAGGCAAAAGATAACTTCCAAAGCTTACAGCTAGTTTATTTGACTAATATCCTTTCATTGATTATTCGTACAAAACGAACTAAATAGGAATTTATAATATAATTCCCTTGATCATTTTTCACGATAAAGTATTTGTTACGCTCCATCATTTCAACTACTTCTTGTTCAACATCTTCTTTATTAACATCTAATTCTTTTATCATTTTTTCGGTTATTATCTCATGATCAAACGTATAGCAAACTGTAAATTCCTTCAATCTAATTTTCCTTTCTGTAATTAATTGTAGTTAATGAATAGAAAATTCCTTTTTTTTTCAAAAGTACTTCTGTAAAAAAGAAATCTACCCCTCGAATGAAGTGGGCAGAAGCCACACAAGGGGGTATCTTGTAATAGCTATTTCTTCTCCACTTTGACTAAACCTTTACCTAAATTATTCTTATCAAAATAGCATATGACCACATCATGAACGCGTATCTTATCACCTGAAAGGATGTTCTTTGAAGAAAAGATGATATCTGTTCCGTCATCACTTTTTCCGTAGTATTGCTTCCCTTTAATTTTACTAATCTTGTATTCTACCGTGGTGTACTCAGAGGAACCATTGTTTTTAGTTATAGTATTGTTAACAGGAGCAGAAGTATGATCTTTTACTAATACTAATGCTATTAAAATTGATGAGAGCACCAAAAGGATGATCACTCTTTTAATCATTGTACTCTACCTCCTTCTATGTATTTTAAGAGAAATGTTAGGAATGTAAATCCTTCTATTTTCCTTAGTCTTTATACCTATTTCTTGATTCAACCAATTTTAGTTTTGTGAGAAAATGTGATTTTGTTGATAAAATTTCACAAGTTATTCACATTCATACCTTGTTAATATCTTAAAGGTATTCTAATCTTATTATATAAAAGTAATTTCTACAAATCTTGGAGGAGGTGCACAATTGTTACCTATTGAACGTCGACAGCAACTATTAACTTGGTTAAATAATGAAGGAACCCTATCGATTACAGAAATTAGCAATCGTTTACAAGTTTCTGAAATGACCGTTTATCGAGATATAAAGCCATTAATAGAGGACAAAAAAGTCATTAAAACTTCAGGTGGAATCTGCTTAACACAAGAAACTACCATTTCTTCAAGCGCATGTAAATATTGCTTGAAAGAATCAAATAATCGCCACCCAGTTCAAATTATAACCCACGAGTTAAGGGTAGAGCACCTTTGCTGTCCTCATTGTGGCTTACTACGATATAAGGACATAGAAAAAGATGTTTCTCAAATCATTTGTCGCGATTTCCTTCAGGATACGACCATTAGTGCAAAAATGGCGTATTTCTTACTTGACGCAGATTTTAATTTGAATTGCTGCCAGCCACAAGTATTAGCTTTTGATTCATTAAAACATGCCGATCAATTTCAAAAAGGCTTTGGTGGCATAGTTCTTCGATTCGAAGAAGCCATCATAGAAATACAAAAAAGAATGAATGGTCAAAGTGGATGTGGCTGTAATAAAAGAGAATGATTTTTAGAATGAAAGTAAGTAGGTAGATTTTACTATTGTTTGCAGTAAAAAATAAAAATTGAGGAGCAAAAAGGATGAAACGTACATTGAAAAAGATTTCTAAAGTGTTTTTACCAACAGTATTAGGTTTATTATTATTCTCAAGTGTGGCAAGTGCCCATGTGACAGTAGTACCGAAAACGTCGACAACAGGTGCATGGGAAACATATACAGTTAAAGTTCCCGTTGAAAAGGATATAGCCACGACAAAATTCACGTTAAAAGCACCAGCTGGAGTTGAAATTAAGTCTTATCAGCCAGTCCCTGGATGGAAATATTCCGATGAAAAAGATGCGAAAGGTATAGTAAAATCATTTACTTTCGAAGCAACAGGTGACGGAATTTTACCAGGTCAATTCCAGCAATTTACGTTTGTTGGAAAAAACCCTGAAACGGCAACTAAAGCAGCTTGGGATGCTTTTCAATATTATAAAGATGGCAGCATAGTAGAATGGACAGGGGACGAAGGAGCAGATAGCCCTCATTCCATTACTGACATTGTTGCAGGCGCATCAACGGATGACCACAACGACAATGCTAAAATGGAAGAAACGAAAAAAGAAGAAACAAAAACAGTTGAAGCTAAAAAAACAGACTCTGATAACACTAATTCACTTCCGACCATCTTATCGGTTGTTGCAGCCTTGTTATCATTAGTGGCTCTCGTATTTGCCATTCGTAAAAAGTAATACTTATTAAAAAAATGACGATAAGCTTGGAATGATCCAAGCTCATCGTCATTTTTTATGGAAATAATAATCGAGGGCTATTATTTTACGAATAAAAAAGTCTGCGCGGGGTTACCTTAGTTGCGGTAAACAGAATTACATAAATTTCAAATGTTGATCGCCATAAAATATCTTTAAAATATAATCCGCATCAGGTACATTCAATCTGTTAAAACCGATCAGAAATTCTTTATTGTCATACGGCACTTCTTTAAAAGCAACAGAAATATCTCCATGTTCACCAATCGTCACAACAGCGTAGGTGGCCAACGGCTTATAATTACAGCCCAAAGAGCTTGGGTTGAGATAGAGTCGCTCCATGGATTTAAAGTGATGGATCACGTGATGATGGCCAAAACAAACAATATCCGCATTAGATGTCTGGTAAAAGGCGTCAAGTTTCTCCTCGGTTGGCTTTTTATCCACGGAGATAAATTTATTTAGTTCACTCAAATGGTAGTGAACAAAAAACAATCTTTTACCATTGTAAATCGATTCTAACGTGACAGGAATCTCGGTTAAAAACGGAATAAACTTATGGTCTAGATGGGCTGCAATCCATTGATGATGTACCTTTTCACTACCCCTGCTATAAGGCTCTCTACCTGCAATAATATCCAAAATAGCTTCATCGTGGTTTCCCATTACAAACGAAATATCAGCACGTGAACTTAGGAGCTCAAGAACCTCATTCGTTTCATACCCAATCCCGATCAAATCTCCCAAACAATAGATATGCTCAGTCTTTTCGTCCTTGTCAATCTCATTCAAAACTGCCCTTAATGCCGAATAATTACCATGAATATCCGTTATGATTGCTATTTTCTTCTCCATTTTCTAATCTCCGTTTTTCCCATAGTTTACACATCTGCAAGTAATAAAATACAAATATTTGGAACATGGGACCTAAGGGGTCTTTGCTGTTTTTCTCATCCCGACTTTAAAAATCCATCTTAGAAGCGGTGGAACGGCAAAGTAAATAAAAAAGAGTCGAAAAAGTTGATAGCCGGTCACCATCGATAAATCGGCATGGACCTCATGAGCGAGAATTCCCATTTGATCCATTCCTCCAGGAGCTAAAGCTAAAAAACTGGTTGAATGGTTGATAGGGTAGTAAGCAACAAGTAATAAACTTAGCCCGCTGGAGACCAAAATCATTACCATTCCACTAAGGAACGCAAGTGTAATAATTTTTGTTTTGTGCTCCAGTTTTTCAGGCTTTAATAGCAAACCAATGTACCCGCCAATCATAAATTGAGATACATCAAGAATCGAAGCTGGTAACGCCGGACCATGCAAGCCAGATAAATGGATGACCGCTGTTCCTAAAATTGGACCTAACAAATAGGGAGTAGGAAATTTGAATTTCCGAGCTAGAAATGCACAAACCACACAAATAACAACAAACCAAATGATGGTTGGAAAAAGTGGGATAGGGGAGACTGTACCACTATTAAACAAGTCCGAAGTTGTGTTTGTCGTATTTTTAAAAAGCGGACCTAATATAAGAAAAGGAACAAAGAAAATAATCATTATTAATCTAGCTACCTGAAGAAAGGTCACCGTAGTAATGTTAATTCCTTTCAATTCTTCGGCGAAAATAATCATTTGTGATAGCCCGCCCGGAATACTTCCAATCAACACGGTTGGATAATCTACACCAGTTAACTTAGAAACAACAAAAGCAATTCCAGCACAAAAACAAACAAGTAATACTGTCATCAGCAACATGGAAGGCAGTTTGGCCATTATTTCCAAAAGTGCCTCTTTTGTGAACGAGAGGCCAACCGAATATCCGACAATCACTAAACCTATGTCGCGAATGGAACTAGGCCAGTAAAATTGAACTTTTCTAAACCTTGAGCCAATTAAAACAGCTGCCATCGGTCCTAGCAGCCATGGAATAGGTGTATGTAGAGCAACGAACGTAATTCCTCCTATTAAAGCGATTAACAATGAGACACAAAATCGAAACCTTTTGTCGTCATTTGCAAATTTGATCAAACAGAACCCTTCTATCTCTATAAATTAGTTGAATAATAACAACCTTGAAGCAAGGAAACACGATATTTATGTAATTCCGCGCTTAAACTATTTTATCATGGTGTGGAAATTTAATCTAAACTGGTGCATTTGAGTGAAGTAATTTTGGGAAAAATTACACATAATAATCGGGAAAGTTTACATGGAAAATATAGCTGAAAAGGAGAGTAATATATGAAAGCACCATTTATTTTAGGACTGGGTATTACCTTCTTCTTATTAGTCCCACTTGGCATGTATACAAATATCTTCCCATTCTGTGCGATTGGCTTAACTGGTGCAGGTTTATCATTCATATTAATTAGTTTAAAAGTAAAAAATGTCTGGAAGGGATTCACCAGGGTACAAGAATTACCTTATATAGGTTCATCGGTCATGTGGATCTATCGCTTCGGGATTCTGGGACTTGGAGCTCTAGCCTTGTTCAGCGCTTCTGCGTATTGGGCAGATTCACCGGCTTACATAAAAAAGAATTACACAATATTAGAAGGGATTCCTTCAAAAATTGTTTATGAGAAACCTTCCAAGGGTGAAATCCAAGGAACTATTACTGTTATAATCCATAATAAACGCTTAAATATATCTCCAAATCCACAATATCCAATCGGAAAAAATGTGGAAGGACGCCGTTTCCTGATTAACTACCTGCCAAACACCGAGTGGGTCATGGATTACAAAATCGAATAATAACAGAAAAAAACTAGGAAGCTCCTTATGAGTTCCCTAGTTTTTTGTTTAATTAAGAAAATTAATTTACCTGACTTTGCAAAACTTCTTGTCGCTTCTCCACGATAATCAATCCACCCACTAACCCTAGAGAGGCAAATATGACAGGAATAATAAAACCATATTGGTATCCAACACTACTTGCAGATGCGTGGAAATGGTCTAACACTTTCCCAAAAATACTTGGCAAAAGAACAGCACTTAAAAAACCGCCCATATTAGCAAAGCCAGAAACAACCCCGACTTCTTTGATATCGAAGGATTTTCTAACAATCGCAAAGGTTAATGCACTCGCTCCATTTCCGTATCCAATAAGAAAGAAAATAATCGTAAGCATTAAGACTGGCGGCTTTCCATTCATGAAAAGGAATGACGCCCAGCATAAAAACACAATGCAGTGAACAATAACATACGGACGTTTAATCGAGTCTAAGCGGCTGGAAATCCAGCTAGTTAATGGAGCACCAATAATTGCCCCGAAAAGACCTACCATAATCAGTTGACTCGCATCTGAACGAGACAATCCATATACATTCATCCCATAGGGGACAGCCCACGAACCAATAAATCCTACATACGTTCCAACAGTACCAAAGTGACAGAAGAACGTGGCCCATGCTTGGCGGGTGGTAAAAATACGACGTAACAAAATCAGCGTTTTTTCACGCGGCTTTTTCTGTTTTTTAGGTATGGTATCGTTCCATTCAAAAGTCTTTGGTTTTTTTACTAGGACATAGTAGAGAAGTACTCCACAGAGAACTACCATAATTCCCGATGTAAAAAATGGGGGGCGCCAGCCTGATCGTGTAATCCATGCAGAAAAGGGGACGGTCGCTAGTAAAAAGCCAAAACTCCCTGCCATTCCAGCTATGCCCAGTAATCCAACAAACTCCCTCACTTTAAACCATTGACTTAGGATCAACACTAAATTAACCCAAATAGCTGAATCACCGGTTCCTACCAATAATCTAGCAAAAAGAAGCACTAGTTCATTCGTGGCTAGACTATAAATTAATGTACCTATTCCAGTAAGAAGCGCCCCAATCACTAGAAAAAAGTTGGGGCCAAATCGATCAGACAAGATCCCAATAGGAATTTGCAGACCAGCATAGGCAAAAAATTGAATACTTGTCAGTAATCCAATCGTAGAGGCTGTAATGTTGAAATCCTTCATCAATTGATCGGAAATTAAACCTGGAGCTGTTCGTTGACTAACAATTAATAAATACGTTAATAAAATTGATACAAAAACGACCCATCTATACTTGCTATTTTGTTTTTCCAATGTTCTCTTCTCCTGTTTGCTATAATTTCCTTATTATACTATATAAATCTTAATTAGGGTCTATCGAGACACTGGCTTTTGTCAGTGTCACTATTATATTGAAAAGTTTATTTCCGCTTTTACATTGTCCGCTAATACTTATGCACTAACTTTTGATGGGAAAGGCTCATTTTATCATGAAAATGATTTTACCCCATATACTTAAGTTACACCACTATTTAAGGGGGGATTGGTTCATGAATCAACAAACCTTAATATTGGATTTAGATGACACCTTGATTCACTGTAATAAATACTTTGTAGAATCTAGAAACAGATTTGCAAATGTGATGAAGAAATGGTTTAAATCCGTACCAAAGCAGGAAATTCTCCAAAAACAATCTGAAATTGATATAAAATCTGTTGAAAATAATGGCTTGCATTCTTCCTTATATACGCAATCCCTAGTGACAACCTATCGGTATTTTTGCGAAAAAACGGGGAGAAAAATGAAAGCGTCTGAACTAAATCAAGTAGAAAAAATTGGTCAAAGTGTTTTTCAAAGAAAGGTGAAACCTTTTCCTTATATGTATGAAATCTTGGATACCTTACAAGCAGAGCGGCATCAACTATATTTATTTACTGGAGGAGATGAAGAGAATCAAAATAGAAAAATTTCCCAATTGCGCTTATCGGATTACTTTGAAGAAAGAATCTTTATCTTTGAACATAAAACTACAGAAGCATTGCAACAGGTTTTAAACAATATAAACGCAGACAAAAAGAAGACTTGGCTGATCGGAAATTCACTCAAAACAGACATCAAGCCGGCGATTGAGCTTGGTCTAAATGCCATTCATATCCCAGCGGAAATAGAATGGAGCTATAATATTGTGGATATTGAAATTGAACCAAATGGTACCTATGCCGAATTAAAATCACTTGTTCAATTGCCAGAGTATATAAGAGAACAGGCATATTCTCGTGGAAAAACAAGAAGGGATTCTGTCAAAGAAATCCTGTCTCAAGAATGGGTTCATTTAAATAATGAGGTTAAAGCCTAAGCAGTGAAATCCCATATAATGCAGAGCTGGTTCCAAGATGGAATCAGCTCTATTTTTATTCAATTAGTTGATTTCTTAGAATAGTAGTTAGGGCTCATATAGAGTATAATAAACTTATCTAATGTAGTAAGGAGATACCCATCATGAGCATAAAACCAAAAAAGTATAATTTTTTGCAGCGATTTGGACGTGCTTTTAAGTTTAATATTACTAAACTTCTACGGTCTCCTGGTGGAGCTAGAAAAGTATCCTTAGGATTTGCGCTGGGCCTTGGTTTGGAAATGTTGGTTCTTTCAACAGGTTCGCTTATTTATATATTATTTGTACCGATCGTCCGTTTAGCGAAAGGTTCATTACCTGCATCCATTATTGGTAATGTCATCGGTAAACTAACCCTTCTTCCAGTTCTTCTGTTACCTTTTGCAAAAAAAATTGGGAAATTGATTTTTCCGATGAAAGTAAATATAGGTCACAAGTCATCATTTTCTTTTCAAAAGTTAATCCATGGTGATCTTCATAGTCTAATAAGTATCCTTCATGGAGGCTTCCATACTTTAATAGGTATGACCATTTTTGGGATGATCCTAAGCTTCAGTTCTTACTTTATTGTTTATCATTTTTATGAAAAAGAAAAAACGAAAAGGCTTAAAAGAAGACGCAATAAACGAGATACACCTCTCAATTCAATCAAGCAGAATTATGTTTAATTGTTTCGAATAAGAAAACGCCTCCACTTAACATGAACTAGTGGAAGGTGTTTTCTTTTTTTTACTTTGATTAATCTTTTCTGATATATGTACATATTAATAGGTGAGGTGATTAAAGTGGACAAGTTGAATTCAAATCCCAAATTTGATTTACATACGCATCATGATCGTTGCGGCCATGCACGTGCTAAGATTCGTGATTATATTGATGCAGCGATTGAACGAGGGCTAAGTGTAATCGGGATTGCCGATCATTCCCCTTACTTTAGTAGTGACGAAGACCAGCTCCGTCCCCATATCGCGATGGCAAAAAGTATGTTTCCCGAATACGTCAACGAAGTACTGCAGCTGAAACAAGCTTATAGCGATAAAATCGAGGTTCTTCTTGGAGTGGAATCTGATTTCTTCCCTGAGTCAGTGAAGATTTATCAATCCTGTTTTGAGCCGTACCCATTTGATTACATCATTGGTTCGGTTCACCATGTGGACGGGGTGAGTATTTTTAATAAAAAGCGCTGGAATGGGCTTACAGAACAAGAAAAAATCAGAACGAAAGAAAATTACTATTCGCTTATTGAGCAATCGGCTCGAAGTGGGATGTTTCAAATCCTCGGCCATATTGATGCCATGAAAGGATTCTATCCTGCCTTTTCATCCATCCAGACAGCTGCAGTTGAAAATACCATAAAGGTGATAGGAGAAAATGATATCGCGATTGAAATCAACACATCCGGAAAAACAAAAGACGTTGGCGGCTGGTATCCGTCTGATGATATTTTAGAGCTGGCACTTCACTATGGTGTGAAGGTAACGTTTGGATCGGATGCCCATGATCCACATCGAGTAGGGGACGAGTTTGATCAAGTGCAACGGCGCCTTAAGGAAATCGGCTTCAAGGAATGGGTTTATTTTAAAAATAAAGAGAGAGTCACAGTTAGGATTTAGGAAATCCATGCTTTGTATATTTATTCTTGAATTACAAACACTACAAGTAAAAAGGCGGTGTAATCATGGATAAAGAGAAAAAGAATGTACCTCAAGAGTTTCAAAATAATGTAAATGATCATAAAAATAGCAAAATAAATCTTACAGCTAACTTAGAGGATAATGATATTCAGCCAGACAGCGCTATTATCACTGGTGGCGGAGATCCCAATCTTTCACCTGATGCGGGAAGACCTCTAATATAGTGTTAAGCAATTTTATTTTTAATCAAAAAAAAAACACCTTCTCACATTCATTTTCCTAAAAATGAAACGAGGAAGGTGTATTTTTGAGTTTGTTTTTAAGCTGTTAAAGAGTTCTTTTACCGATCTTCCTTCGGTTCTATACAGCAATTTTTCTGAATTGGTGTTTAAATTGATAAATCATTTGCTCCGAAATGGCGGTATAACCAGCCAGATTTGGATGAACACCATCAGGGGAAAGATTTTGCAGGTGGTCCCCGTTAATGACCTTTGTTGTTTCAATGACAATCGACCCTGGGACTTTATGAGCGACCTCATATATATTAACATTCCATTTTGGCAGCATTTTATCTGCCAGAGGGTACAATTGGTCATCTGGTGATAATGGATTATATAATTCTAAGAATACAATTGTGACCTTTGGATTTAGCTTGGTAATTCTCGATGTAATCTCAGACAAATTTTTCGAGAAGGTGGTTTGCAATTGGTCATAGCTTTGAATGACGGTACGAAAATTTTGCCCGTTTGCCATTCGAAGAATATCATTGCCGCCCACATTAATCGTGACAATGTCGGATTGCTTGATCGATTCATCAAATCGACCCTCTTGAACCAAGTCATTTAATTCACTACTGGTGATCCCATTGATCCCTTGATTTTGAAATTCAATTTGTTTTGCGGTTTGTTCTGCCAATTTGCTAGAAAATAGACTGACAAAATTTTCATTCTTTCCTGCACCGACTCCACGTATAATAGAATCACCAATCGCCAAATGGTGAATCTGAGAAGTTTTAGCATTTCGATAATAATTGAGATAAGAGACTTGGTCAGAACTCTTATTAACCACCGCAACCGCGTGTTTTTTCATTTGGTGGATTTGGTACTGGGGATAATAAAACCACGCAGAAATACCAAGGCCAATGAGCAATACAAAAACTATTAGATATTTTACTATTTTCATACCAACCACTCCTTGAATATTCTATTATATCAAGAATAACAAGTGAAAATAAGTAGGAGTTGATTTCCAGTTAAAATAAGGTAAATAGAGATACAACTGAAAAATTGGTATGAACCTAGTGGTTTAATTAATGGAGTATTGAAATTATTTCTTTGGGTTTCAAGGAGGACACGTCTATGTACTTCCTTCTAATAGGAAGCAAACCAACTAACATGAAATTTATCGTGAGCGGTGACTGGAGTGAACAATTCTAAAGAAAAAAAAGCTGCCGAAAATTATCCGACAGCTGATTTGCTCTTATCTAAACATCCTGTTAACAGAATTCGTAAAATCGTTCCACAGGCCATTTCTGTTTGTTCCAGTACGAATATCATTTGAATAGTTTGTCATTTGGCCGAAAGTATCGGTATCGTAAGAAATATAAACGTTGTCAATATTTCGATCAGCTGCACGGACCTGATCGATGATTTTCTGATCAAGTTTGGTGGTAGTCACACGGGTTCCAGTTATTGTAGTTCCTCGATTATTTCTTGTTCCATTGGTAACCGTGTTGTCAAGATTGCCGGTAGTAGCATTCATATTTGTAGAGCCATTGGTACCTGTTGTACCGGAGTTATAGCCATTCCCATAAGTAGCATTCATATTTGGCCCCGTCCCAGTTGTGCCTTTATTGGCGCGGGTGCCATTTTGAAGATTATTATTTAATTGAACGGCCACATATGCATCATTATTTCGGATGATTACATGGGCTTGGTCAACTTCTTTCAGGGTTTCTACATTACTAATGGCACGACCTGAAACACGTAAATTTTGGTTCGAAACATTCCTTACGTTAACACCATTAATGGCATTGTTTCTAACATTGTTTACTCCCATATTGCCTGCATTATTGTCATTCAATGCATTGTTTTTATTATTTGCGCAACCAGTTAATCCTAATAAGGTAGTTGCTAAAACAAAAGTTACCCAACTTTTTTTCACCACAGAAGTCACTCCCCTTAAAAATGGTCTTACAAATATATAATGACCAATTAAAGTCGAACTATGCGAGTCAAAGAGCAGGTAAATTTTAAATTAGAAGACCCTAACTAAAATACCGTTTCCCCAAGTAGAAGAACCGTTAACTGTTCCTTGCGCAGCTGCTGCTTCTCCCACGCACGGTTTAAACGTTCCAAGGCTTCTGGCCCCGTGTCGTCAGCTAACCGATAAGTGCCATAATGCATCGGGACGAAGTTTTTTGCCTTTAATTCAATGAATGCTTTCACACTGTCTTCTGGTGATATATGGGCTGGCGCCATGAACCATTCTGGCTCAAAGGCACCAATCGGCATAAACACCGTATCAATGGTAAATCGTTCGGCTATTTGTTTAAAACCACTAAAATAGCCGGTATCGCCAACAAAATAAAGTGTTTCTTCTCGGGTTTGAAAAATCCAGCCCCCCCAATGAGATGTATTAATGTCCTTCAGCGACCTTCTTGTCCAATGCTGAGCGGGGACGAAATGAATAGTTACTCCCTCATGGTCGGTGCTTTCCCACCAATTCATTTCAATTACCTTCTGATAGCCTTTTTTGTTAAAAAGTGACTTCATACCCACTGGAACAAAGAATTGGGGATTCCCATTTAATTTTTTTAGTGTGGGGAAGTCCAAATGATCGTAATGGCCGTGAGAAATTACAACCACATCAATCTCTGGCAGATCTGTTAACGAGAGGCCCGGCTCCGTTAATCTTTTTTCTAGTCCCATCCGCTTGGCCCAAACAGGGTCAGTTAGAATATTCATCCCATTCATTTGAATCAAAAAGGTGGAATGTCCAATCCAAGTATAAGAAGTCTGGCTTCTGTTTTCATTTAATTCTCTTACTTTTTTAGAAGGACACTGTTCAATATTAACCGATAAATCCTTCACTTTCTTCCTTCGTTCACTCTGCCATTTCCGCATGTCCTTAAACGATTTGTAGCTCTTCACATTATCCAAATTAGTATATACCTTCATCAATATTCACCAACTTTCTTTTGAACTTTTTTATAACCAAATCATTGATATTTAAGTAAAGGATACCATGTATCAAAGCTTTTTTTTAACAATCATGATCAATTTAGAAAATTTGTCTTTCGTATATGGCAAACTGGGAGACCATGCAAGTCCGGCGTTTTTCCCTGTCAGAATCTTTTTGTAAAGCTGAGTAAATAATAACCGTAAACCTCAGTTTATAAAATAAATGGTAGGGGAGAAAAAGATTAATGGAGAAGAACCGCAAAGGACTGTCCGCATGGCAGCTCACCATGATGGCCTTAGGAAGTGTAATTGGCGGGTCCTTTTTTCTAGGTTCATCGGCCGCCATTCATGCAGCAGGGCCCTCAATTTTATTTTTAGCAGGTGGATTGGTATATTTAATTCTATACGCCTTGTCAGCGATGACTGTAGCTAATCCTACAACAGGTTCCTTTAGTAATTTTGCATCACGAGAACTTGGAGAGGGGACTGGGTTCGTTGTTGGATGGCTGTATTGGACAGGAACCGTTTTATCCATGTCTAGCGAAGCGACAGCTATATCCATCCTAATTAGGAAATGGGTTCCCAATGTATCAATAGGTTTGCTAGGAAGTGCAATTATCATCGGTGTTACGCTGCTGAACCTTTTAGGGGCTGATAAGATTGGTAAGCTCGCAAGTGGTCTTTCTGGGGTAAAAATATTTGCGATTATTTTTTTCATCCTTACGGCATTAGTACTAATTTTCGGAGTACTTCCAGGGTCCCCGCCTGTTGGTGCTGGAGATTTGAGGACAGAGCCAATCATGCCAGGAGGAATAAAGGGGATTGCCGGAAGCATGCTCCTCGTGATTTTTGCCTATGCAGGTTTTGAAATCATTGGATTAGCCGCGACGGAAGCAGAGAATCCGCGAGATACGATTCCAAAAGCGATTCGTTATACGGTGTTTTCATTGGTTGGATTGTATATTCTCTATGCTGCGGTCCTACTGCCACTCATCCCAACAGCATCATTAAATGAAAGCGTGAGTCCGATGGTGGCCCGCTTGAGAGATGGGGAATCGGTTGGGCTGGGCGGGCCATAAATATAGTGTTAATTTCGGCCATTCTTTCTGCCATGCTGTCATGCATATTTGGTCTAGGGCGAATGATCAGGTCACTAAGAGATGAAGGGCATGCGCCGAAATGGCTTCAGGATGATCAGCACGTACCTTATCGAGGGATTTTATTTTCTGGATTTGCGATGCTTGTAGGATTAGGTTTTGGGCTCTTGTTTCCGAAGTTTACTTGGTTTTAATTACCACGGGCGGCTTCGCTTTAATATTTACCTATGTTGTCATAATGGCCAGTCCTATCCGCTTTCGCAAAAGGAAAGGCTGTCCCCCAGAAGGAATTTGTCAAATGCGCGGTTATCCGTACATTTCTTGGATTGTGTTAATAAGCATGATCATAGTCCTTATGTGTATGCCGTTTATTCCAGGGCAGGGAGTTGGTTTGGTAGCAGGGATCGTAATGGTTGTCTTATATTCATTGATTTATTATGTGATTAGATTTAGCACTAGGTTCAAAGTACAAAATACGACAAGAAAAGGAAAACCTATTATGAAAAATCAACCAAGTTTTTTGACTGAATTTTCTGAGGAACTGAACGGAAATACCAATGAACAAGAAATTCTCTCGCAAAAAAACGATTCTCACAAATCACAGGATTTGCTCAAGAGCAACCCAATCAAGGATAATGACGAAATGTTTGAGGAAGAAGAGAGAGAAAGAGAACACTACGATGGATGATAGCTATCATAAGGTGCGATGCTTCTATTTAAGAAGGATTGCTTTTTCTTTTTTTTAGGTGTGTGAGTAAATGAGCATCGGCAGTAAATGAAAGAGGGTTACAGTGACCAAGTAAGGAAAAAATGAATAG
>NZ_NUOW01000024.1:0-81619 GCF_002584635.1 Bacillus sp. AFS031507 | reverse complement strand
TGAAAGAGGGTTACATTGACAAAGTAACGAAAAAATGAGCATCCCCGGTAAATGAAAGAGAGTTACATAGAAGGGTAAATTGGATAGGTTCATAATATGTTTACTTTTAGACCCATGGATTGATATGTTTCTATGCTATTGTTAATTTAACTGATAAAATCCTTGGGGGTTATTTAATGAGCTGCGGTTGTACAACGAATCATGATTTTTGCCTTATGAATTAAAAAGAATAGGTTGCTTCTGCAACCTTTTTTTGAGCAAACAAGCAGAGAGTTTATTATGAATAAGTGTCCGAAAGAGTACGAAATAGACAAACTAATGCCATGCTGTCATGATCACGCTGAGAGCAATAAGGGCTATGCCAATTACATTTACCAAACTAAGCTTTTCCCCGATAATTACCGGGATTTCACCTAAATTCCCCTCGAAAATGAACACTCCCATTAAAAAGATTGCCATAATTATGGCCCTAATGGCCATCATAGTGTTGGCATCAATATTTTGTAAACCTAATTTTCCAAATACGGAGACTAATGCAGCTGATGTAGCTGAAAGTAGAGCAAATACAAGTCAGGACATAACCACTCAGATCCTTCTTTTTCTATCAATCTACTGTTTCGACTTTAGGAACACTAATCCCTTTACTATCGATTTTTTAATTAACTTTTAATATTGTATTAATACAATTTTTAGGTTATCAGACTATACTTTACCTGTATCAATATATTGAAACTTTTGGTAAGTGGTCATCGAATATAGAAAGATATAAAGTAAAGGAGTAAAAAGGAAATTCATTGTAATTCTTAAGCTGTCTGATAATTTGGAGATGTACATTAACAGGTAGCAAATGCCATAAATGAAGCAAACGATGATATTAGTTTACGAAGAAATTTATATAATGCGGTGAAAAAATGTTTAATTTTTGGAAAAACGCTAATCAAGAGAAAAAGCATATATACTTTGCAACACTTTTATTGATAGTTTACGTTTCGCCGTTATTCATTTTAGGCGAAAACGCCCATATAAGGGTTCATGATAATTTAGATTCGAACATTGCCTGGTATAAAGTGTTGAAGGATAGTGGCCAATTGTTTGGCGGGATCAATAGTACTCTCCCGCAAATTATTAATGGCCTGCCTAGAAATGCCTTTGGTACGGAGTTCAGTGGGATACAATGGCTGCATAACCTGTTTCCCTCGATGCTTGCGTATTCTATAAGCCAAACTATCACAAGAGTGTTTGCCTTTTTAGGCATGTATCTTCTTCTAAAGAATCATTTTGTAAAAGAAAAAGAGGCTTACCCTATCCGTGTTTGGGTATCGGTGGCTTTTGCCCTGACCCCATTTTGGCCGTCCGGTATGCTTAGTACTTTGGGAATGCCACTTGCATTATGGGCTTTTTTGAATATTAGAGAGGGTAAACATACCTGGAAAGAGTGGCTCACTCTTATATTGTTACCTTTCTATTCTAGTTTAGTGTTAGGATTTTTCTTCTTTTATTTTTCATGGGATTGCTATGGTTAAGAGATTTTCTCGTAAAAAGAAAAAGCAATTGGCTCTTCTTTTCCAGTATCGCACTAATGACAGTTATTTATTTACTGATAGAGTATCGACTTGTTTACTCGTTAGTGTTTCCTGATGCACCAACCAGCAGAAATGATTTTGTTAGTTCAAAACTTGGCTTTTGGCGCACCATTCGATTAGTTTTTAAAAACTATTTTTTAGGCCATACACATGTATTAACACTTCACACCTTAGTAATCGTCCCTCTTTCTTTTCTAGTTCTATGGATGTTGAAAAATAAAAAAAGAGACTGGTTAGAAAATCGCTATCTTTATCTTTTCATGTTTAATATCGTTTTATCCGTTTGGTATGCTTTTTGGTTTTATAAAGGCTGGGAGCCGCTAAAGGAACGTGTCTCTCTTCTAAATACATTCAACTTTGCAAGATTTCATTTCCTAAGACCTTTAATTATTTATCTTATGTTTGCAGTTGGTTCCTATTTACTTTGGAGGTTCGGAAAGAATTGGCGGAGATTTGTTAAAATATGTCTCATTGTTCAGATTTTAGTCTTGTTTGCAGCAAATGATGAAATTGTCTACAGAAGTGCTGGAAAGCCCTCTGTAAAGCAATTCTATGCGACAAGCCAATTTCATGAAATTAAAAAATATATCGGTAAACCACAAAGTAGTTACAGGGTGGCAAGTATAGGACTCCACCCAGCGATTGCTCAATATAATGGTTTTTATACACTTGATACCTATAATAATTTCTATCCCTTAGCTTATAAACGAGAGTTTCGGAAAATTATTTCGAAAGAATTAGATAAAAGTCCTACCTTGAAGGAATACTTCGATGAATGGGGCGGCAGATGTTATCTTTTTGTCGCAAAATTAGGAAAAAAATATGATTTTAAAAAAGATTCAAAGGTAAAGATCGACCATTTACAACTTAATACAAAAGTATTTAAAAAGATGGGCGGACAATATATCTTCTCAGCAGTCCCTATCTTAAATACGGATGAAAATGGACTTGTATTCAAAAAGGCCTTTGAGCAAAGAGATTCTGCTTGGAAAATTTACCTTTACCAAGTCAAATAATGTGGTTACAGGAGTGATTCCAAATGAATAAACCGGTGCTAACAATAGTGGTCCCTTGTTTTAATGAAGAAGAAGTATTAGCTGAAACGTCGGCACAATTATCTTCTGTTTTATTTGAATTAATGGAGGAGTCGCTTATTTCAATAGACAGCAAGATCCTCTTTGTGGACGATGGCAGCAGGGATCGGACCTGGGAATTAATTGAAGTGGAAAATGAAAGAAATCCAAATATAAGAGGATTGAAGCTTGCTAGAAATGTTGGTCATCAAAATGCACTCTTAGCTGGATTAGAGATAGCCTCTAAGCAATCGGATTGTGTCATTTCAATCGATGCGGATTTGCAGGATGACATTAAGGTCATCCATCAATTTATTGAAAAGTTTTGGGAAGGACAGGATATTGTCTATGGTGTAAGGGATAGCCGAGAGTCGGATACGTATTTTAAGCGGACAACTGCTTTAGGTTTTTATCGGATGATGGAAAGAATGGGGATTAAACTTGTCCCAAACCATGCAGATTTTCGTCTTATGAGTAAACGAGCTTTAGATGAGCTATTAAAATATAAAGAAACAAACTTATTTCTTCGTGGACTTGTTCCACTTGTAGGTTATAAATCCACAAAGGTCTACTATGACAGAAAAGAGAGATTTGCTGGAGAATCAAAATACCCACTAAAGAAAATGCTTGCCTTCGCATTTGATGGAATGACATCCTTTAGTGTCGCCCCGATTCGATTTGTCACATTTATTGGATTTTTGGCAGTGTTAATAAGTGCAATAGCAGAGGGCTATGCGATAACCCAAGAAATATTAGGTCGTACCGAATCCGGATGGACTTCTTTAATTATTTCCATTTGGTTTGTTGGAGGTTTACAAATGTTAGGTATTGGTATTATTGGAGAATATATCGGTAAAATCTATCATGAGGTTAAAAGACGGCCAAGATATGCCGTTGAAAAAGACTTATACTCGCGTTTATTAGTGGAACAACTGCAAAAGGCAGCAGTTGAAAAATAGGAGAAGCTATGAAATTTTCATTCGTTCGCTTTATTATAGTAGGAATTGTTAATACGGTGGTTGGGTTATCCGTTATGTATCTTCTTTTACATCTACTTGGACAGTCCTATTGGATCGCCACTTTTGTTGGCAATTCGATTGGAGCCTTTGTTAGTTTTATTTTAAATAGAAATTTTACGTTCAAAAGCAAGGATTCAGTCTCAAAGAGTGCTATCCGCTTTATTGTTGTTATCTTGGGCTGCTATTTCATTTCTTATGAAATTGGAAGAAGTTTTGTTGAATGGATTCTAAACAAAAATGAGTTCTTCAGTCCGTTTGTTAAAACCGATATCTCAGTCCTAATAGGCACCTGTTTGTACACGCTGTTAAACTATTTTGGGCAAAAGCTGTTTGTGTTTTCAAAAAAGGATACCGTCATATTCAGTACTGATTCAAAATAAATAAGAAAAAGAGGAGAATTTTAAATGAGTTATTCAATGGATATACAAAATCCATCGAGTATGTATCTTTTTTCATTTTAGAATCTCCTATCAATCAGTTTTGGATTGTAAATCTCCCTTTAATAAATATTGATTGCAAAAATTTTGAATTTATTTTAGGACCTGGCTAACATTTAATTGAAAGAGGAAAAGCACCCTTATAGAGTGCTTTCCATAACCATATTTACTTACTGAACAAACTTCTAACTCCTTTATAAATTAAGACGAGTGAGAAGATTAGAACAGTTAGTATACCGATGATATCAGTGATTGGGGAAACGCTTTCAAGAAATGAATCAGCTAAAGGAACTCTAATAAGTGCGAAACCAGATAAAATTGTAGCAAGTAATAAAAAAATTCGATTATCCATTTGGTTTACCCTCCTTCCGATGCGATTGATAAAATATATGTCAATATCGTTACGAATATGTCAATTATGTAAAAACTAATTATAAAAGAAATGTGTAGAAGTGAAATGATTTTAGAAATAAGGAAGAAGAATGGATCAGTACCACTCAATTTAGGTCTAAATGTAAAATTGACATAATATTTTCATAAATCGCACATTTAAAAAGTCAAGTAATATGATATGTTATACAAAAATAGTTCCCAAAATGGTAGGTGTGAAATTGGCTAACTTTTATGATAAATTACCGCTCGATGTACTTGCACAATTTCTTTATCATATTAATAAAAAAATTGAAAATGGCATACTGTCCAAATCGTTGAACTATGAAATTGAACTCATCAATAAATGCGTAAATAAAAAAGGATTAAGTATTACAGAATTAGATAAATACTTAATTAAATAGTTGGTTTTTAATTTAAATGAGAGTTGGGTTTGCTGCCTTTTTTCATATTCACATTAGGGAGAAAAGCGTATTAATATGCCGAAGTTCGGAGGTTAACCATGTTTATTAAAACCATAGAAAATACAGAAGTTAGCTCAGTCATTTTTATTAGAGATTATTTGCAGTTTTATTTTGAAGGTGAACAGATTAATGGAACCTTGACTACATATTCATTGCCAGTTTCTGTCGTGAATGGCCGATATTTTGAAAGCGCCTCGTTAGGATATCGAGATTCTTTATGTTCTCTTATTAACCATCAAGTAAAGAAGTCGAAAATTATTAGTGATCAAAATATTGTTTTAACATTCGATAATGATGATAGGTTAGAGGTTTCATTAAAAAAAGAAGATCGTAGTGGTCATGAGGCAGCAATGCTCCGGGTCAATAACGAGATTGCAGTTTGGTAAAAACGCACTTCATAAAACGGAAGAATAAGCTGCCTTTATTGGTGGCTTTTTTTCACTTTGTTAAAAGATTTGTGAAATAAAAATAGATACTTATTGACACGACAACGTGAAATATGATATTTAAATATATGGATTAGCACTCAGGTGGTGAGAGTGCTAATAGGTGCTGATTTACTTTTTAGACAATCTAAATCAGTTTTTACATATTAAGAATAGAAAGGGGCTTTTTCTATGTCGAAGATACAATTTAAAGCAGAATCTAAACGATTACTAGAGATGATGATTAACTCCATTTATACTCACAAAGAGGTATTTTTAAGAGAGTTAATTTCGAATGCCAGTGACGCCATTGATAAAATTTATTACAAAGCCTTAACTGACGATGCTTTAAGTTTTGACCAATCCAATTATTATATTAAATTGGAAGCTGACAAAGAAAACCGTACACTTAAGATTATCGATACAGGGATTGGGATGACCAAGGAAGAACTGGAAACAAATCTTGGGACGATTGCCAAAAGTGGTTCCCTAGCATTTAAAAAGGAAAACGAATTAAAAGATGGCTATGACATTATCGGTCAGTTTGGAGTAGGTTTTTATGCTGCTTTTATGGTTGCTGACGTAGTTACTGTGATTAGTAAAAATTTAGATAGCGATGAGGCTTTTAAATGGGAATCCACAGGTGCTGATGGATATACGATTGAGCAGGTAGAAAAAGATTCAGTTGGGACAGAAATTATTTTAAAGATTAAAGAAAATAGTGAAGATGAAAACTATGATGAGTATTTAGAGGAATATCGCTTAAAAGCGATTATCAAGAAATATTCAGATTTCATCCGTTATCCAATCAAAATGGATGTTACCAACAGAAGACTCAAGGAAGGCAGTGAGTCCGAATACGAGGATTATCAAGAAGTAGAAATTATCAATAGCATGGTTCCGATTTGGAAAAAAAATAAGAGCGAGCTTACCGATGCAGATTACGAGAACTTTTATAAAGAAAAACGCTACGGTTTTGACAAGCCAATTAAACATATCCATATCAGTGTTGAAGGGACCATTAGATATAATTCAATCCTATATATTCCTGAAAAAACTCCGTTCGATTTCTATTCGAAAGAATTTGAAAAGGGCTTAGAACTCTATTCCAATGGGGTTCTGATCATGGAAAAATGTGCTGACTTGCTTCCAGACCATTTCAGTTTCGTTAAAGGGATGGTCGATTCCGAAGATTTATCTCTTAACATTTCAAGAGAAATGCTGCAGCATGATCGCCAATTGAAGCTGATCGCTAAAAACATTAACAAAAACATCAAAAGCGAATTACTAAGCCTTCAAAGAAAAGAACGAGAAAAGTATGAAGAATTTTATCAATCCTTCGGTCGTCAGTTAAAGTACGGAGTTTATAATGACTTTGGTGCAAACAAAGAATTATTACAGGACCTGATCATGTTCTATTCTTCTAAAGAGAAGAAACTGGTTACGTTAGATGAATATGTATCAAGGATGCCAGAAGATCAAAAATATATTTATTACGCTTCCGGTGAATCGATTGAACGAATTGAAAAATTACCACAGGCCGAATTCGTTTCTGAACAAGGCTATGAAATTCTTTATTTCACTGAGGATATCGATGAGTTCGCAATCAAAATGTTAATGACCTACAAAGAAAAAGAATTCAAGTCGATCTCAAGTGGTGACCTGGGTATCGAAGCGGAAGAAAACAAGGACGATTCCGAATCAACAGGAACGGAAAATAAAGAGCTCTTTGACTATATGAAAACCATTTTAGCGGATAAAGTGAAGGATGTAAGGATTTCAAAAAGGTTAAAGTCCCACCCGGTCTGCCTGGCAACTGAAGGGGACATATCGATTGAAATGGAAAAAATTCTTGCTGCGATGCCGAATAACCAAAATATCAAAGCGGATAAGGTCTTAGAAATCAATAACAATCACGAAGTCTTCCAATCATTAAAAGAAGCATTTGAAAACGATAAATCAAAATTAGATCTCTATACCAAGTTATTATACAATCAAGCACTATTGATTGAAGGATTACCAATCAGTGACCCAGTAGAATTTACGAATGATATTTGTAAAATAATGGTGTAATATTCTATTGAACTGGCCGTTCTCGCACAAAAGTGAGGGCGGCTTTTTTAATTTCTCCTTGGTTTATCGAAATGGTTTGACTACCGAGACAAGAATCCGAATCATTATCAATTTTATTGGGAATTCTAATGATGTGAAAACTTTTAATGGAGTTGAAAATTATTGGAACATCATTCCCCAAAAATAACCTCGGCGGAAATTTCTATGTTATGGAGTACATACATTGGTGATACAATGGCAATTTGTATTCTAAATCATTTTTTACAAACTTGCGAAGACCATGACATTAAACCTATTATTGAATTCGCTCTAAAATCTGCACATGACCATATCCAACAAATATCTGAATTATTTACTTTAGAAGGTATTCCTCTTCCGAATGGATTTGGAAAACAAGATGTAAATTTAGAGGCAAAAAAGCTCTTTTCTGATGTAACTTATATGCGTTATCTACATCATATGGGGAGAACAGGATTAAATACATATAGCTTGGCTAAATCCATTTCAGCGAGAGAAGATGTTCGTAACTTATTTAAGTTGTTTTATGACCAAACGGAAACGCTATATGACAGAAATACAAAATTGATGCAGGAAAAAGGCGTGTTTATACGTTCCCCTTATCTTTCATATCCAGAAAAAGTGGAATATATTACGGAGAGATCATTTCTTGGAGGTCTTATAGGTCACCGTCGTCCATTGCTTGCAATGGAAGTTGCTCATTGTGGTATTAATATAGAGGTGGCAAACGTAGGTAAAACGATGCTATTAGGATTTAGTCAAGTAGCACAGTCAAAAAAAATAAGTGACTATTTTAAAGAAGGATATGATCTAGGGAAGAAAATGGTAGAAGATTTTATGATAAAATTAAAAGAGGACGATAATTCTTATCCCTCTACATGGGATTCAACTATTACCAATAGCACGGATGCTCCTTTTTCTGATAAATTGATGTTATTTCATACTAATGTACAAAGTGCTATTGGGATTGGAGACTTCGGTCTTGCCATTGCCGCCTCACTTCGGAAAGATTTAGCCCTTACTTATGAAAAATACCTTCTAAAGGTAGGTTCATATGCGGAAGAGGGGACAAAAATTATGATCGATCATGGATGGTTTGAAAAACCTCCACAATCGATAGATAGAGAAGCAATTCGAAATCAAAATAGATAATGAAAGTTTTATCTGGTTTGGGCTGCATTGGAGACACTTTTCATTATTTACTTCTCATATAGGAGCTAGTGGGTTGATTTTTTTTCCTTACAATTTTTAAAGATAATGAACAATTTTAATGGTTTTGTTTAGTAATACACAAATTCCGTATATTTAACAATTGAATGTGCTTTCCTTCTGGTTATAATAGGAAATAGTTAACTATGTTATTTTAAGAAAGAGAGGACAAATCAATTGGATTATATGAAACTTGGAAATACTGGTTTGGATGTATCTCGGCTTTGCCTTGGCTGTATGGGTTTTGGTGTAGCTGAGAGATGGGTACATCCTTGGGTAATAGGTGAGGAACAAACTCGTCCTATTATTAAAAAAGCTCTTGAGTTAGGACTCAATTTTTTTGATACAGCGAATGTATACTCAGATGGAACAAGCGAAGAGATTGTTGGAAAAATTTTAAAGGAATATACCAATCGAGATGAAATCGTTCTTGCAACAAAAGTATATTTCCCTATGCATGAAGGTCCAAATGGAAAAGGTCTTTCTCGAAAGCATATTATGAGTGAAATTGACAAGAGTCTTAAACGGCTAGGGACAGATTATGTCGATCTATATCAAATACACCGGTGGGATTATAATACACCTATCGAAGAGACAATGGAAGCATTGCATGATGTTGTGAAGGCTGGTAAGGTAAGATACATTGGTGCTTCTGCTATGTTGGCATGGCAGTTCCTAAAAGCAAACCATGTTGCTGAAAAAAATGGTTGGACGCGGTTTGTATCCATGCAGAATCACTTAAACCTTTTGTATCGTGAAGAGGAACGTGAGATGCTGCCGTTATGTAAGGAAGAAAAAATCGGTGTGATTCCGTATAGCCCGCTTGCTTCAGGAAGATTGACGCGTGATTGGGCAGAAACAACGCATCGTTCCGAAACGGACCAAGTTCAGAAGTCTAAATATGATGCTACTGCTGATACGGACAGATTGATCGCAAAGCAGGTTGCTGCCATTGCCGAAAAACGCGGCGTACCTCGCGCCCAAATTGCACTTGCTTGGTTGCTGCAAAAGGAACCGGTAGCAGCTCCTATTATTGGGGCTACAAAAATATCGCATCTTGAAGATGCAGTACCAGCTCTTTCAATCAAGCTAACACCTGAAGAAATAGCATCACTAGAGGAACCATATGTACCGCACCCAGTAGTTGGTCCCTTAGTTTAGTTCAACACGAGCTAAACATAGTGTTTTAATGGTGTACATGATAACAAAAACCATAACATTAAAGAAACGGAACTCCTTTAGGAGCAGTGTGCCAACGTGCCAACACTGCTCTGTTTTTTTATAAATTCCTATCTAATAAAATCCCTACTTGTTCTGCCATCACACGAGGGGTATAAGGCATTCCGTTGTTGAACCACCATTCCACTAGCCCTACGTAAGAGGTGACAATAAATTGAAGAATAACATCTTCATTTAATCCTTGATTTTTTCCTTTTGCTACATCCACTTCATCTTTAAATTCTTCGATGAGAAATTCAAGGAACTGACTACGAAATGAAGGGGCTCCTTTACTGGCTAACATCGTGGAAAAGAATAAATAATGATTTTCAAGGTATTCGAACCAAGGGAGATTTGCATCTATATAATCCAATTCAGATGCCGATTCACATATCTCCCGTAGTTTTTCAATATGTTCTGCAATGAGCTTATCCAGTAGATCATATTTATCCGTGTAATGAAGATAGATCGTTCCCCGGCTAACATTGGCCCTGTCGGAAATATCTTGTATTGTAATGTCATCAAAATTTTGTTCGGACATCAATTCAATAACTGCTTTTTTAATCGCTTCTTGGCTTTTGGCTATTCTTCTATCCACTTTAGACATTGTGAGGGTCACCAAACTTTCATAAAGATAATTAACAATTTAAATTGATTTGTTCATTACTTAACAAAACGTGTTTATTTAACCATTGTAAGTATTTTGTATCTGATTATAATTATATACAGATGTTCATTAATTTATCAATGTTTATTATGTTAACATCTTGATGTGGGAAAATCGAATAATGTGTATTCAAAATTTTTAGTATTACCAAGTACGTCTCTCTTCATGGCGGGGAACTGCTTGCACACCGTATCGCAATGTCGCTGACAGGCAGTACAGTCATGCTGGTACTAGCGATGGATTGTCGTTATTTCAGGGGTAATACACTTGGATAGGAAAAATCAAAGTTAAAACAACTATAATAATCAAAAGAAAGTAGGCATTAAAATATGGTAAATGAACAATTAAGCAATAGCACCATCTTTCCATTGGGACAAAAAGTAGAATCAAACTTTATTGGTGATGCATTTTTACAAATGGTGTTTACCGATCCAACGCCACTAAATGCACCAATCGGGAATGTAACCTTTGCTCCAGGAGCTCGTAATAACTGGCATTCTCATAAAGTTGGACAAGTTTTGTTAGTTACTGGTGGTGAGGGTTGGTATCAAGAAGAAGGAAAACCAGCTCAATTACTCAAAACGGGTGATGTGGTGAATATTCCTCCGAATATGAAACATTGGCATGGTGCAACAAAAGACAGTTGGTTTGTACACTTAGCAATTACACCAGGAGAAACGGATTGGTTTGAATCTGTAGATGATGAATGGTTTAATACGTTGTAAAACTAACGCATCGAGTCAGTTGACTAGGGGGCGTTAATTAAAGAGAACGTGCTTCGATTGTAAAAAAAAACGGATGATTTTTCTCATCCGTTTTTCATTTTGTTCGAATTAATTGAGATACTGTCTTAATATACTTAATCCTATTTTTAACTCATCTAATGAGTTTGTGGAAGCTAGTGCAATACGCAAATACTTATCAGGGGTGGTCTGCCCACTTAAAAAACGATCAGAATGAAAAACTCTAATACCTTGTCTTTTCAAATCCGATTCTAGCTGAAAGGCATCGTTAAATCCTTGAATTGGAAGCCAACGATAAAAACTAAGAGGATGTCCAACATTCTTCTTTATAGGAAAATATTCCGAATAAATATCATTAACAGTCAGTGCAAGCAGTTTCTTATGAGAAACAATTTCATGAGCCTTCCCTGATAAGATAAGCTCTGTAATTACCTCTGCGTCTAAAGATGAGGTTTTTACATTGATGTTAAAAATAGCCCGCTGAATTTTCTCACGTAATGCATCCCCATAGACCATATAGGCAACTCTTAAGCCAGAACATATGGACTTAGAGGTGCCGCAAATATAAATGCTCTGTTCTGGAAGTGAATTGAACATTGGCTTCTGGTAATCGGAGATCATACCTGCCGTCAGAAAAGCATGAATATCATCCTCAATTAAAATTAAACGATGCTTACTGATGACCGCAGCTAATTCTTGCTTTCGAAACTCTGGAATCATCACTGTGGTAGGATTACAGCAAGAGGGCATTAGGAAAATGCCGTGAATATTTATTTGGCTGCACTGCTTTTCAAGTTCGTCTGGTAACATCCCAAACTCGTCTCCGAGAATGGGGACTAACTGAATATGGAACATTTTTGCTAATTCAATAAAATTCGAATACGTGTATAAATCGGTGGCAATTCTATTGCCAGGCTCAAACAAAGCGGCCAAGGCAATTGCCAGTGCATTTTGGGCACCAGAAACGATTGCTATATGCTCATGGTCCGTGTGAATTCCGTAAGATTCCATCCAGTTTAGAGCTGCCGTTTTTTGATGTAGGATACCTGTCGGCTCGTTGTAATTTAATAGCTGTTCTAGATAACTTTTGTTCACAACCTTTTGAATAGCCTCTGTTACGCTAGCATTGGTTTGCTCAAACGATGCCACAAATCCGAGCTCAATGAGGTTTGCTGTTTTATCAGCGGAAATGGTTATAGAACGGGCGGCATTTGGAGCTACAAATGTTCCACTTCCCGTAACGGCATAAATCAATCCCTTTACCTCACATATTTTGTAGGCACGGGTAATTGTGGTGAAGTTTAAGTCAAGAAAATCCGCTAATTCTCGTTGCGGAGGTAACTTCGTCCCAGGTGCCAAAAAGCCATTAATAACATCCTGTTCAAGTAGTAACGCAAGAGATTTATAAAAAGGACGATTTAAGGCTTTCTTATCAGGTTTCCAAGACATTGGATAATTTTCAAATGAATTGATTGGCATAGATCACCTCTAATATATGTGTTCCATACAATCATATCATTTTTGTATGGAATTATTATAATGAAATCGGATCGTTTGGAAAGGTGAATACACGAGTTTGTTTTATTAGAAAAAAATCACTTTGTACCCCCGTTTTGATAAAAGGGGGTATTTTCTATGTAGGGATAATTGTAATCCATACAATTATCTTGTTTTTTGTATGGATTTTGTATGTTAAATTTAAATAAATTTAGCAATTGAGGATGTGAATCATTTGAAAAAAAGAAATCAAATATGGATTGCATTTCGTGCGGCTTTTCCATATACAGTCCCCATTTTTGCTGGATTTGTATTCTTGGGAATCGCATATGGCATCTATATGAATTCATTAGGTTTTCGTGCAATTTACCCGATTCTGATGAGTCTATTCATATTTGCTGGATCAATGGAGTTTGTGGCAGCCAATTTATTGCTTGTCGCTTTCAATCCGATTAACGCCCTTTTTCTAACTTTAATGGTAAATGCACGACATTTGTTTTACGGCATATCCATGCTGGATAAGTATAAGGGAATTGGAAAAAAGAAGCTCTACATGATTTATGGGCTTTGCGATGAGTCTTTTTCTATTAATTGTACCGTTGATATTCCGAAGAATGTAGACAAGGGCTGGTTTATGTTCTTTGTGACACTACTCAATCATTCTTATTGGGTCATAGGTTCAGCAATTGGCGGCATTTCTGGATCTCTTGTCAAGTTCAACACAGAAGGGCTCGATTTTGTTATGACTGCTCTATTTGTAGTCATTTTCATTGAACAGTGGATGAAAGAGAAAAAGCACCACAGTGCTCTCATCGGTGTTGGGCTTTCAACTGTCAGTCTCTTTATTTTTGGCGGAGACCACTTCATTATCCCTGCGATGTTTGCCATTCTTGGGTTACTGACCCTCATTAGAAAGCCTATGGAGAAAGTTGAGGTTAGCACCATATGACAATGAGTTTAACACAACAGATTATTACGATTGCTATGGTGGTTTTGGGCACAGTGCTTACAAGGTTTCTTCCATTCATCGTTTTCCCATCGGGTAAGCCTACACCGCAGTATGTACAGTATCTCGGTAAAGTACTGCCAGCAGCAGTAATTGGGCTTTTGGTCATTTATTGTTTTAAGGACGTGAGTTTAGTTTCTGGAAGTCACGGTTTACCTGAATTGATTGGGGTAGTAGTAGTGGCGTTGCTTCACTTATGGAAGAAAAACATGCTCCTGTCTATAGCTGGTGGAACGATTGTATATATGATTTTGGTTCAATTGGTGTTTTAATCCACCACGTATTACTATTTCTTCAATCTATGGTGGAGGAAGTTTATGGAAGAAGGAGATTGTGTATTATCTGTAGAAGTTTAAACAGTTACAAGCGAATGGGTTTGAGGAATTTCTCTGAAGGAATACCTTTTATTTTAGGAGGGAACAACATGGAAGTTTTTGCTGAATATTTAGCGCATATTGATAACCCGCAACATCGGGCCCGAACGGAAGAAGTTTTGGCTTGGGTAACTAAGAAATTTCCAAATTTAATGCCAAAAGTTGCGTGGAATCAGCCTATGTTTACCGAACACGGCACATTTATTATTGGCTTTAGCGTAGCCAAACATCATTTGGCTGTTGCCCCTGAAATGGCAGGGATTAATCATTTTTCTGATGAAATTGTGCAGGCTGGCTATGATCACACCAAGCAGTTGGTACGTATCCATTGGGATAGTCCGGTTGATTTCTCATTACTTGAGAAAATGATCGAGTTTAATATTTTGGATAAGGCAGACTGTTCAACTTTTTGGCGGAAATAATTCTAAGCGTATAAGCAACCACTTTGGGAATTAGGTATTTCGCTTTCGGCTTATGGTGTTCTCTCAAGAGGTTTATTGAGCGGCACATGGTCAAAAGATCGGGTTCTAGGTTTGGATGATAAACGCAGTAATGGCCGGAGAATACTACCCGGTACCACGGAAAAAATGGTTCTTTTAACAAATTTTTAATGAAGCAAAGGTTGTTAAAATGAAGAATGACTAATTTCTTGTTTAACTAACTGGGTGCTTCAACACAGTAATAAATAAAATTAATAAGCCTAAAATATGCAAGTTTTATACACAACTTGCATATTTTAGCTTTTTTTTATACATAAAACATGATTTTAAGCTAAGTTTAAAGTGAGTTAATCCATAGGTCTGACATTCTAAAGCCTTACAAATGGCCTCTAAAGTTGATAATCGAATCGCTTTTGCTGCCAGTGAGAAGAATCCAGAAATACTGTACGACAAAGAAGCGATAGAGATTATTAGAGGTTGCGACTTTGATTTTACTGAAATAGCGAAGACTTTTGGTGAATACGGTGGCATAAGCTATATAGTACGTGTGCGAAAAATAGACGATACCATCCGAGCATATATAGAAAAACATCCTAGGGCTACTATTGTAAACATCGGTGCGGGACTTGATACTACTTTTTCAAGAGTGGATAATGGGACAATTAACTGGTATAACCTTGATCTACCCGATGCGATAGCTTTTCGCAAAACTCTGATTGCAGATTCTCAGAGAAACGTCTGCATTGCTAAATCATTTTTTGACGTTTCTTGGTTTGATGACGTGATATTTAATGAAGAAGGCGGCATTCTGTTTATAGCTGCTGGAGTTTTCTACTATTTTCAGGAAAGTCAGCTCAGAAAAAGTTTTCAGGAAATGGCAATTCGCTTTCCAGGGGGCGAGTTGTACTTCGATGCAGAATCAAAATTTATGTTAAAGACTTCAAATCGAACAGTGGAAAAGACGGGGAACAAAGGTGCAAAAATGTATTTCTACGTTAACAATCCCAAAGTACTTGAAGACTGGTCGTCTAAAATTAAGGTATTATCTTGCGAATCGTACTTTAAAGGTATAGTCGCAAGTAAGAATTGGGAAAGTGGAACTCGCCTCATGATGAGGGTAGTTGATTTATTTAAGATGTTGAAGTTTGTTTATTTGCGTTTTGAGAGAAAGTAAAATGATTGAATTTTGCCATATCCTAATCCATTAAACAAGTTAAATAAAAAGCAATATAGAATGTTAAAAGAGACCCTCAGAGGTCTCTTTTATTTTGAATTTCTTTCATAGAATAGACGAAACCAAATTTTGGAATACTGTGGGTAGAAAGTAAAGCCAGATATAAGGAAGGAAATTTATAATGTGGATCCTAATTTTTATCATATTTATTATCTTTAATATAATTTCCTTTTTTGTTCCAAAAAGGATAGGCAGAATTGAGATTTATGCCACTTGTTTTTTTGCTTATGCATACGGAATGACGACTGACATGGTGCTCGATATACATTATCACCTTTATGGTTATTTTGAAAAGGGTTTTCAATGGAAAGCTTTACTTGGGATCTTTCTATACTTTCCTTCCATTAGCTTTTTATTTCTTAATTATTATCCGTCAAAAAGAAAAATAGCATATAAAGCAATTTATATTATCCTTTGGTCCATATTCTCAGTGATTTTTGAATGGTTCACCGTGCAAACTGAATTTTTTTATTATAGTGGATGGAAACTTTGGTATTCTGCAGCAGTATATCCGTTCATCTTTTTAATTCTTGTAATTAACATGAAATTTGTTCAAAGACTAATAAGGTAATTACCGTTTTTATCCTCTAATTACCCATCTTTCTTTAAGAAATATGTTAGGATGGACATGAAGTTACACTAATAAAAAATTAGATGGGGGCAATCTGATGTATAGCTTTAAGAACGATTACAGCGAAGGCGCACATCCTAGAATATTAAATGCTTTAATAGAATCCAATCTTGTCCAAGAGGATGGCTATGGGGAGGATCAATTTTCCCAAAAAGCGGTTGAACTGTTAAAGGAGAGAATGGGACGGACAGACGTTGATATTCACCTCTTATCAGGCGGAACACAAACAAATCTAATTGCGATTTCTGCTTTCTTAAGACCGCATGAAGCAGCAATGGCAGCGAGTACTGGCCATATTTTGGGGCATGAAACGGGAGCCATTGAAGCGACAGGACATAAAGTACTATCAATTGAAACAGTGAACGGGAAACTTACCCCATCTGATGTGCAAGCGGTACTTGACGGTCATCCAGATGAGCATATGGTCAAGCCTAAGCTGGTATACATATCAAACTCCACCGAAATTGGCTCAATTTATAACCGGAGTGAACTCGTGCAGTTAAGTGATTTTTGTAAAAAAAACCATCTCATATTGTATATGGATGGTGCAAGGTTAGGCTCAGCGCTTTGTTCAACAGAAAATGATCTTCAGTTAAGTCATCTGCCAACACTTGTGGATGCCTTCTATATCGGGGGAACAAAGAATGGGGCACTTATTGGTGAGGCTTTGGTGATTTGCAAGGATTCTCTTAAGGAGGATTTTCGATACCATATGAAGCAAAAGGGCGCACTCCTCGCAAAAGGGAGACTTTTGGGCACCCAGTTTCTTGAACTATTCAGGGACAATTTGTTCTTTGATTTGGCCGCGCATGCTAATAAGATGGCTACCATACTTAGAGATGAAATCAGCAAAGCAAATATTCCGTTTCTAACCCATTCTCCATCGAATCAAATCTTTCCGATTTTACCAAATGCGCTGATTACGGAATTAGAGAAACATTATGCCTTTCATATTTGGGAAAAGGTCGATACCGATTACTCGGCGATTCGACTTGTAACATCCTGGGCAACAAAAGAGGAAGAGGTAACAGCTTTTCTTGAGAATTTGAAAAAATTAATGTAGGAAGCGGAAAATTTTCTGAACACAAACTACAAAAAAATAATGCCTTTTCTAGCTTGATTATTGTAAGAAAATTTGATATAGTAAGAGAAATTAAAAAGACGATGTGTAACTGGCGAAACACGGATTACCGTGAGGGAGCACATAATGTCTCGTAGCCGTTCGCCTGGGCAGAGGTAGGGAATTATTCCTTACCTCTTTCTGTTTATAGGAGGGGATATTTCAACCGGCTATGAGCCAAGATTACTTTAATATTTTAAAAATCAAGTAGATACAGATTTTAATAAAATTTGACCCTTTCAGCTTGCTTAATGAATTTAGGAAATTTCAAACTATCATATAAGAATAGAGGAGATTACAAGATGAGCACAACAACATTAGACAAAATGAAAACAATCAAAACCTTAAACAATATTGCAGAGAGCGGGCTAAATGTATTCAATAAGGATAATTTTACGATTGACAATGACAGTGAAAATCCTGATGCGATTGTTGTGCGTAGTTTTAATATGCATTCACTAGAATTGGGTCATAATGTAAAGGCCATTGCACGTGCCGGAGCGGGTGTTAATAACATTCCGGTTGAAAAATGTACAGAACAGGGAATTGTGGTTTTCAATACCCCTGGTGCGAATGCTAATGCTGTAAAAGAAATGGTTCTTACTACATTGATGGCTTCATCCCGAAACCTTTTTGACGGCATAGCATGGACTAAAGCCTTAGAAGGCCAAGGTGACCAAGTTCCGAAGCTAGTTGAAGCAGGTAAGAAACAATTCGTTGGAAAAGAAATTAAGGGGAAAACGCTGGGAGTAATTGGTTTAGGCGCAATCGGAGCACTTGTAGCGAATGATGCCCTAGATTTAGACATGGACGTAATTGGTTTTGACCCGTTCATTTCTGTTGATACAGCTTGGAATTTGTCCCGAAATGTACAGCGCGCGATGACGATTGAACAGTTGTTTGCTAATTCTGATTATATTACTGTTCACGTTCCATTAACCGATGACACAAGAGGAATGTTTAACCAAGCAACCTTTAGCATTATGAAGTCTGGAGTTCACATTTTGAATTTCTCACGCGGAGAGCTTGTGAATGAAACAGATATGGCAGCAGCGCTTGAAGGCGGCAAGGTTGGTAAGTATATTACAGACTTCCCAAATGAAAATGTATTGAAAATGAAAAATGCAATTCCAATCCCTCATCTAGGTGCATCTACGCAAGAATCAGAGGAAAACTGTGCAATTATGGCTGCTCGCCAGGTGAAGAATTTTCTGGAAACCGGAAATATCAAAAACTCAGTGAATTTTCCGAACGCATCCATACCTTATACAGGAAAAAAACGTGTGGCAGTATTCCATAAAAACGTTCCAAACATGGTTGGACAGCTTACACTAGCTATTTCAAGCTATAATTTAAACATCGCAGACATGATTAATAGAAGCCGTGGGGAATATGCTTATACGATGATTGACATTGACAATAAAGTAAATGGCGATATCATTCCTGGATTGCAAGAAAAAATCGATCAAATCGGTGGAATCGTAACCGCACGTATTATATAAACAAAAAAGTTCAAGGTCCCATNNATGGGACCTTGAACTTTTTTTATTTCTGATATTTTTCTTTTGAGCTGACCGTTGCAGTTGTAATCTTGGAAAGGATCAAAAATCAAATCGTTGAATGATTCCGTATATCGTGAGCCGATTAACCTTGAAAACATATATTTTTCTTTATTGGTGATAATAATACCTAAAATGAGAAAAATCGGTGATCTTAATGCAAAACTTAATTAAAATCCTCCTTCCAAGGCAATTATTATTGTTGCTTATCCTTTCGACAGGTTTACTAAATCATGTCCTTCTTATCCCCAATTTGCTTACGGCAGCTGGAAGAGACAGTTGGCTAAGTGTCATTGTGGCATATCCGATTGCTCTTTTCTTTCTATGGCTGGTGTATTTTATTGTAAAAAACAGTCCAAATGAAGGTTTCTTTTCTATGATTCGACAGCGTCTCGGAAGGACTTTTTCTACCGTTTTTTCGATTCCTGTCATCCTATTTTTATTCACAAGCTCTTATGTAACTTTTAGGGACTTAATGATCTGGTTAAAGGCCTATTTTCTCGCGGATGCTTCTGTTTTTATGATTAATTTTATTTTGATTTTAGTCTGTTTTTTAATCACACTAGCTGGGGTCAAGAGCATGGCTATATCTAGCGGTTTTTTACTACCGCTTGTGGTGTTATTTGGCATATTAATTGCAATTACAAACACGAGCTTAAAGGACCCGAGCTTATTATTTCCTGTGTTTGCAGACGGCTATTCTCCTCTTATTAGAGGGGGAATATATGTTCTATCAGGACTTCTTGAGATTTACATGGTTATCTTGTTGCAGCCATTTTCACAGGAACCTATTAAATTTAAACAGTTGTTTATTTTATTGACTTTTTTAACAGGCTTAATCTTAGGGCCTCTTTCTGCATCAATTATGGAGTTTGGACCTACTGAAGCAATTCACTTTCGGTATCCAGCTTATGAACAGTGGCGTGTATTAAGCATTGGGGAATATATATCACATCTAGATTTTTTTGCTTTATATCAATGGCTTAGCGGTGCGTTGATTCGAATTGGTTTATTCATGTATCTTTTAGGTACATTTTTTACTAATAAAAAGAAACATTATAGACTGAACCCAAAGCTTGTTGGTGTCATGTATCTCTTTTTGTTCGGCCTGATGACAATAAAAGTCGAGACATATTATTTCTATGATGCCATATATAAATACTTTCTGCCGGCTAGTATGGCATTTTTTCTTTTTCAAATCCTGCTATCAGCCATAATTATAAAAGTATTAAAGAAATGGGATGAAAAACATGGTAAGAAAAATATTCTCGAATCCACTTCATAAAGGAAGGTTAAAGGAAAAAGCCGATAACCTAAAAATACAATTTAAGAAAAGTCAAGACCTACGATTTATAGAGCACAATACAGAAATGGAAACATTTGAAATTATCTATTTTGAAAGCTTAGTTGATATACATTATTTAGATCAATATATTTTACCTAAACTCAGCGGTAATAAAGAAGATTCTATCAAGAAAAAGCTGAAAACCTTATTTCAAGCAGATGATGTAAGTTTGAAATCCTTAGACGATTTATCAAATTTACTTTTTGATGGAAATGTCTTATTTTTATTCAGTGATTCGTTTTTAAGTATTCAGGCAGGATACTTTCCTATGCGGCAACCTGAAGAATCAGCGATTGAGAGCTCAATAAGGGGTCCTAAGGATGGTTTTGTGGAGGATCTAAAGACAAATATCTCCTTAATAAGACGAAGACTTAACACCTCGTCTTTATGTTTAGAGAAATATACGATTGGTAAAAGAAGTAGAACAAAAGTAGTACTCATGTATATAGATGATTTAATTGATCAGCGAGTTTTAGATGAAATCCATAAAAGGTTAGAAAAAGTAGAACTGGATATCTTGACGAGTATTCATGAACTTGAATCATATGTTCGTGATAGACCGTATTCCATCTTCCCGAGTACGGACTATACGGGTAGACCTGACTTTATTGTTCAAGCGCTGAATCAAGGCCGGTTTGCTCTCATAGTTGATGGAAATCCTACAGTCTCTTATGCACCGGTCAATTTATTATTGCAGATTAAATCACCTGAGGACAATTACATAAGCTATGCTTATGTATCACTAGAAAGAATTATCAGGATGATAGGTTTGATCGTATCTGCTTTTTTACCTGGTGCATGGATAGCATTTTCTGCCTATAATATTGAACAGGTTCCCTACTTACTGGTTGCGACTATTACAATCTCGCGTTTTGGGCTGCCCATTTCTTCACCACTTGAAATGTTTATTGTTCTATTTTTGTTTGAGATATTTAATGAAGCTGGGGTACGCTTGCCAAGAGCAATTGGGCAAACCGTCGCTGTTTTAGGTGGCTTAATCGTAGGGGATGCTGCGATTCGGGCGGGGTTAACATCACCGACCATGCTGGTAGTAGCGGCGATTACCTACATCTCGTCTTTTACGTTGGTGAATCAAACTTTAAGTACGGCTTGTACCATCTTAAGATTCACGATTATCTTAATGGGTACCTTATTTGGATTATTCGGAGTCATTATTGGCTTTATTCTAACGGTTTTTTACTTTTCAACCCTTTCTTCCTTTGGGTCTCCATACCTAGGCTCTCTTTCGCCAATCAATCTAAAAGGAATGATTAAGTCATTCCTTAGGGCTCCAAGGCAATTTTATAAGTCAAGAACAACCTTAACCAGTCCAGATGATCCAACAAGGGGTGGAAATCAATCATGAAAAGGAAATGGATGATTTCTTTTTTAGCCGGTTGTCTGATTCTTTCCGGTTGTTCAGGTTTAAAAAATATTCAAGATTTAACCTATGTTGTGGCAATTGGTATGGACTATGATGAAGAAAAGAAGGAGTATATCGCGTATCTTCAATCCTTAAATTTCGCTAATGTAGCAAAGGTAGAAGGAGGTAAACCTACTGAACCCATCCCGATTTTTATTGCATCAGCAACTGGAGAAACACTAAATTTAGCTGTGGGTAACCTTTATAAAAAGTCGGAGCCTCCTTTATTTTTTGGCCACGTAGAAACATTTGTTTTAAGTCAAAGAATAGTCAGGAATCATTTTAAGGAAGTAATGGTAGAAATAGGAAGAAATCGTTCACTCAGGCATACTATACGAGTCATGACAACGGATGAAAATATAAGCGAAATATTTAATATAAAAGCATTATTTAATTATCCAGCAATATACACGGTTCTTTTTAGAAAGGAAAAGAACGAAGTGTATCAAAATCAGATCAAGCCTATGGCATTAATGGATTTTTTAAGAGCCTATTATGAGCCTATGGGGGTGGCTAAACTACCTAATGTAAAAATTGACTCTCAAACCTGGAAGGCTGACGGAAAGTACCCCATTGTATTTTTCAATGGATATGCGATTTTTCAACAGCAAAAATTTATTAAAGTCCTTCCATTCAAGGACGCTGTTTATACTAATTGGTTATTAGAAAAAAAGGTTTCTTTAAATCAAAGAGTAGATGAAGAGGGAAAGCTTGTAGCAGCAGTGAAGCTAGCCACTCCAAAAATGAAGGTAAAATACAAGAAGGGAACGACTACCCCAAAGTTTGCTATAGAATTAACTGTACCAGTAGATTTGATCGAAAAAATCAAAGATATTCCCGAACAGAAATTAGAGAAATTAGTTGAAGAAGATATAAAAAGAAAACTTACTTCCATTTATAAAAATGGAGTGAAAAATAAAACAGATATACTAAATGTTGGTGAAAAGTGGTATAGAAAACACCCGAAGCAATATAGGGAATTAAAAAAATCTAACGGCTTTTATTTAGATAAAGACTCCTTAACGAATGTAAAGGTTAAGGTGCAAATATTTCATTTTAATACCTATAAGTATGAACAGAGAGTCGATTAAGGCTTCTTACCCCACTCTTAATAACAAACAGCAATTGAAAGCTCGCCAATTGGCGAGTTTTTTATTCTAGTGACTAATAAAGATGCAGATTTATTAAATAATAAGTCAAGTGGGAATTAATAAAAAAATTTATCTAAAAATTCAAAGTAATGGATTGACAACAACACTAATTAAGATTTATAGTGTATTCAACAGTTAGTATCTTAATACCAAGTAAACCAGTAGGTGAAATAGGAGTTCGTGTTTAAGTTAGATAATGAGACCTCTTCTCAGCAGCAAAAAATTTAATGAAAATTGTACTTATGAAAATATGTAAGCTTTGCTTTTGTTGGAGTTTTACCTATTATTGTAAAAGCCGATTGGACTACCAAAGGCTCCTGTTATTAACAGGAGTCTTTTTTATTGGTTTTGGTGATGAAAGTACTATAAAGGGCAGATAAACCCAGAAAAAACAAGAGTGCATTGGAGGTCTTAATATAGTGAAATTCGCATTGTTTACCCTTATGATGAATGAACCCAATGCGGTAACCGGTGTATCACTGACTGCTCAGCAGAAATTTCAAAATGTAGTCAATCAGGCAATTTTAGCAGAGAAACTAGGCTTTGATGCCTATGGTGTTGGAGAGCGTCATGGAACACCATTCCTTTCCTCATCACCAGCTGTAGTATTGACGGCTATTGCTGGAAAAACTTCACGCATTCGGTTATTGACGACAGTATTAGTTCTAAGTGTTCTGGATCCCATTCGTGTGGCAGAGGATTTTGCGACACTAGATCACCTTTCAGGAGGGAGGTTAGAGTTGATTATCGGGAAAGGCAACGATCCTCGTCATTATCCGCTTTTTGGAATAACCGAGGAGGAGCAATGGGATTCGCTTGAAGAGCGATACGAATTACTAAAGCGCTTATGGAATGAGGAGAACGTAAGCTGGGAGGGGCGCTACCGAACATCATTAACCAATGTCACGACACAACCGAGGCCTTTTCAAAAGGGCATTCCAATATGGCATGGGAGCGCATCAAGTACGCGTTCTACTGAATTGGCCGCAAAATATGGGGATCCTATTTTCTCATCCAACACTTTTCATCCCCAAGCCAAGTATAAAGCGTTAATTGATCATTATCGTGAGCGGTTGGCTTACTATGGTCACGATCCTAAGAAAGCAATCGTTGGATCGGGTGCTAGCAGTCTATATATTGCCAATACTGCTGAGGAGGCAATCAACCGTTTCCGAGCTTACTACAATGCTTTTCATGATACAGAAGCAGCGAAGCATAATAACTCGCCTTTTAAAGATCTTGAAGATAATATAGCAAATGGGCCAGTCTTGGTTGGTAGTGCAGAGCAAGTAATCGAGAAAATCTTAAACTACCATGAGGCATATGGAAATCAGGTATTAAGCATCAGTGTTGATGGCTTAACGGAATCAGAACAGCAGGAACAATTGCATAGATTTGCAACAGATGTGGCACCAGTGTTGCGGCGGGAGAAACCCAGCACCGTTTGGGAACAAACCAGTGAAGTGGCTGCCACCTAATATATCTAACATGGCTTATTTATACAAGGAATCCCATGAATCGAGATCCAGTGGTATGGATCGATAAATTAAAATAAGATTGCGCCGATTGGTCTACCAAAGGCTCCTGTTAAAAAAACAGGAGCTTTTACTTTTTTAACTCACTATTGCACACGAGATAAGTCGGGTTAGTTTTTCTAAAAAGGTTGTGTAAAAAGTCATTATTGAATTTATAGCCATGTTGATTGGAGCGGAAGGCGCGAAGACTCCTGCGGGAGGACGGGGCAGGGGAGACCCCGCAGGCGCTTAGCGCCGAGGAGGCTCACCGGACCGCCCGCGAACCGCACGCGCCTGGAGCGGAAATCAACAACTAGGTTTAACAGAGATTTTAGAAAAGATATCAATTTACACATAAGAAAGGGAGTAACAAAGATGAGTAAAATAACGATTATTTCGGGAAGTCCTTCTGAACATACGAGATTAAATGGGGCATTGGATTATGTTGTAGAGTTTTTCGAGGGAGTGAATCATTCTCCTGAAATCATCCATATCCGCAATCTTCCAGCAGAGGATTTAATTCAAGCGAGATTTGACAGCGCAGAAATAATTAAGGCAAATAAAAACGTCGAAGATTCATCTATTATTGTAATTTTAACGCCGGTTTATAAAGCATCATTTACCGGGGTCTTAAAAACTTATTTGGATCTTCTGCCACAAAATAGTTTGGTGAATAAAACGATTTTACCCATTGCCATTGGAGGATCGATCGGACATCTCCTTATGATTGATTACGCACTAAAACCAGTGCTCGCATCCCTCGGAGCTACCCACATCTTAAAAGGGACTTATATCGTAGATAGTCAAGTAAAAAAACTAGTGAATAATCGTTATGAACTTGATGGAGAAGTTGAAAAACGATTAGATACTGAATTAAATACGTTAAAGCCTTCCTTGTTATCTGATAAAGGAGTGATCAGCTCGATCATTTAACCACTTAAGCATCTTGGATTTAATAGATATTTATTTTACTAGGAGGGGATCCTTTTGGGATTGAAACTTAGCATTTTGGATCAAAGCGTCATTGCTGAAAATGAAACTGCCTTTGACGCCTTTAACCATACAATTGAATTAGCACAACGGGCAGAGGAGTTGGGTTATCAACGCTTTTGGGTATCTGAGCACCATAATGCTGAGAAATTAGCAGGATCAGTTCCAGAAGTATTAATAGCCCATCTTCTCGCAAAAACGAAACAAATTCGAATTGGCTCAGGAGGTGTGATGCTCCAGCATTACAGTCCTTATAAAGTGGCCGAAACCTTTAATGTATTAGCTTCATTATCACCTGGGAGAGTGGATTTAGGGTTGGGGAAAGCACCCGGAGGGCTTCCGTTATCAACAAAAGCCCTTCAGCAGGATTTTGATGGAAATCCAAAAGAATTATGGGAAAAGCTGGTCGACCTTAAAAAGTTTATCTCTGACACGCTTGAACCATATGATCCGTTTTATGGACTTAAAGCTGAGCCGGTTCCACCAACGCCACCCGAACTATTCTTATTGGGAGCAAGTGCCTCAAGTGCGAAACTCGCTGGTGAATTAGGATACTCTTTTGTATTTGCTCAGTTCATTAATAGTGAGGAAAGGATTCTTAATGAAGCTTTTGACGAGTTCAGCCATTTGCAGAAACGGAAAAAGTTACAGTCCCTTTCTTTTATTCTAGCACTCTCTGTTATTGTGGCTGATACAGAGGAGGAAGCAAAGGAACTCGTGGCTAATTCTAAAATCGTCAAAGTGCATCTTAAGAGTGGCAAGACCGTTACTGTAGGGAGCGTGGAGCAAGCAGAACTGTTTGCGAAGCAGGCGAATGAAAGCTATCAACTAGAAATACAAGAAGCAAACATCCTATATGGTTCAAAGGAAACAGTGAGAGAAAAACTTCTTCACCTCCAAAATATATACGATTTGGAAGAAGTTATTGTCGTGATACCTGTTCAAAATTTTGAGAAGAGACTTAAATCATACGTACTCTTAAGCGAGGCATTTTCGGAAATATCTGTTCCAGTGAAATAATAAAATTTAGGAGGAAATTGTCATGTCAAATCCATTATCAGTTGTTGTGTGGTCAAAACAAGGTTGTCACTATTGTTTAGAGGTTAAACAATTTTTAGAAGAAAAACAAGTGAATTATCAAACGGTTGATGTGACTAATCACGATGAATACCGCGATATATTAGAGGTTAAATATGGGATTCGTCATGTACCAGTGGTTGAAATTGGTCAAGACGGCATTTATCAAGGGGTAACCGAGGTGGGGATCAACCATCTTGAAAAGGTATTAGCTCCATTTTTACAGAACCGTTGAATTTTTTTGATTAAAACCAACTAAATTTATAGGATTAATTGGATTGATTTCTAAGAATAAGAGAATGAGAGGGGAAATGGTTATGTCAGAACAAAGAAAATTAAGATTTGGAACGATAATTCATGGAGTAGGCGGCAATATTTCAGGCTGGAGACATCCAGAAGTTCCATCAGATGCGAGTGTAAACTTTGAATATTATAAAGCTCAAGCACAAAAATCGGAAGAAGGAAAATTTGATTTTGTTTTCATTGCAGATGGTTTGCATATTAACAAGAACTCTATTCCTCACTTCTTAAACCGTTTTGAGCCTATTACTATTCTATCTGCTTTGGCGGCTGTCACCTCACGTATTGGTCTTGCGGGAACACTGTCTACTTCGTACAGTGAACCGTTCAATGTTGCACGGCAGTTTTCGTCATTAGACCACATCAGTGGAGGACGTGCAGGTTGGAATGTGGTGACCTCACCACTAGAAAAAACGGCATTAAACTTCAGTAAGACGATTGAAGGGCATCCTGACCATCCAAAACGATATAAAATTGCCGCTGAATATATTGATGTTGCGAAAGGCTTGTGGGATTCGTGGGAAGATGACGCATTTGTCCGGGACAAAGAAACGGGTGTGTTTTTTGATCCAGAAAAATTGCATGAATTGAATCACAAAGGTGAATTTTTCTCTGTATCAGGTCCGCTGAATATTGCTCGATCAAAGCAAGGGCGCCCGATTATATTTCAAGCTGGATCATCAGAAGATGGCAAAAATCTGGCCGCAAAAGAAGCGGATGCAGTGTTCACAGGGCATCCATCATTAGAGGAGGCACAGAAATTTTATCAAGATGTGAAGGGCAGGGCAGCATCTTTTGGTAGAAATCCAGACGAAATTCTCATTTTGCCTGGTATTGGGCCCATCATCGGTCATACAGAGGAAGAAGCAGAGCAAAAGTATCAAGAAATTGCTAACCTAGTGACAATCGAAAAGGCACTTGCCTATTTGGGGAGATTCTTTGAGCACCACGATTTCTCTCAGTATGAATTAGATGAACCCTTTCCTGAATTAGGAGATTTAGGAAGTAATAGTTTTAAGAGTGGCACAGATCGGATTAAACAAGAAGCAAAAGAGAAGAACCTGACACTCAGACAAGTGGCACTCAGTTCAGCGACAACTAGAACTCCATTTATAGGCACCCCAGAACAGGTAGCGGATCGTATTCAAGAGTGGTTTGAAGGACGCGCTGCCGATGGATTTATTATCGGTACAAATATCCCGAGCGATTTAACAAATTTTATCGATTATGTCGTCCCAATTCTTCAAAACCGGGGTCTTTTCAGAACGGAATATGAAGCAGACACTTTACGAGGAAATCTTGGTCTGCCTTATCCAATCAATCGATATGCAAAAGAAACAATAAAAAAATAATTGGGGTGAATCGGAAATGAAGTTATTAGCAAATTGGACGAAATTATTCACGATTACATCGGTTCTTGTACTCCTATTAGCGGGTTGCTCCAGTGGTGCAAGTACGAGCAGCAGCAATGAAACCAACGGCAAGAATAAAGGGAAGGCGCCTATAGGTGGAGAGCTTACATATGCATTGGCTACTTCACCAGATTCGCTGGATCCTCATCGCAGCGGTTTAGCGGTAGCGGTTCGTGCATTTAGAACTATTTTTGATAGTTTAGTTGTGCTAGCACCGGACAATACGATTCAACCATGGCTCGCAACAGAATGGACTGTATCGGATGATGGAAAAAGCTATACCTTTAAGCTGCGCAAGGATGTGAAGTTTCACGATGGGACACCCTTTAATGCCGAAGCTGTGAAATACAATTATGACCGGATCATTGATCCCAAAACAAAAGCGGCCAATGCGTTAGCGTTAATCCAACCATATGAATCATCAGAAGTCATTGATGAGTATACGATCAAAATTAACCTTTCCACCCCTTCTACATCGTTTTTAAGTAATCTCAGTCAAGGTTTACTAGGGATTGTATCGCCAACAGCGGCAGAGAAATATGGAGATCAATTTGGTAAAAATCCAGTAGGAACGGGACCGTATAAATTTGTCAGTTGGACAGAAAATGCAGACATTCAAGTGGAGAAAAATAATGAATACAAATGGGCTCCATCTATCGTAGAAAACAAAGGTGCTCCTAAGATAGATAAAATTACTTTTAAAATTATCCCAGAGGAAGCAACTCGAATTGGCAGTGTACAAAGTGAGCAAGTTCTCGCAGCCGAAACGGTACCGCCACAAAATATTCTTTCGTTAAAAAATGATCCAAAAACTCAATTGCTCCAAGTGAATACACTCGGGCTTCCGTATACGCTCTTTTTCAACCAAAGGAAAGAACCTTGGAATGATGTAAAGGTTCGGAAGGCAGTGCAGCTAGCGGTTGACGTGGATGCGATTGTTAAAACGCTCTACCTAAACACGTATGCAAGAGCTTGGTCACCACTTTCACCAGGAATATTAGGGTACGATCAATCGCTAGAAGGCAGTGTAAAGCCGGATATTAAAAAGGCAAATAAACTCCTTGATGAACTTGGCTATGAAAAAGGAGCAGATGGGATTCGAGTAAAAGACGGCAAGAGATTGGCATTGAATTATGTTGATGGGTCTCCTAACCGGGAGAAACGAAATGATATCGCTATAATCATTCAACAACAATTGAAAGAGATCGGAATTGCAGTGGAAATTAATATTACCAAAGATGTTGCCTCAGTCGTCTATCAAAACGCGGACTATGATTTGTATGGAAATAGCCAAGTAAATTCCGATCCAAATGCGCTGCGTGCCATATATCATACACAAACTCCAGAACAGGAGGCGGCCTTTAAAGGGTTAGGTGGAGGATCAAACCCAGAATTGGATCAATTATTGGAACAAGGAACAATAGAATCGGATTCAACAAAAAGGGAAGAAATCTATAAAAAAGTGCAGCAAAAAATTATTGAAGAGGCATGGATTTTACCTATTTATGTATTCCCGTACACAGTTGCTGCATCAAAGAAGGTAAATGGAATTGGATTTGATGCATTAGGTTATCCATTGTTTAACGATGTAACGATTGGAAAATAAAGAGTAGAGGAGCTGATATATGTGGCATTAGTCAATAAGATGATTTTAAAAATCTCGACTGCATTTGTATCGATTATAGGCTCCTTAATCCTTGTCTTTTGCATCAACTATTTGCTTCCGGGGGATCCAGTACTCTCTATGATTGATCCCTCTGTTGCAACACCCGAAATGGTTGAAAATTTGCGCAAGGAATTGGGGCTCGATCAACCGTTTTACATGCAATTTATCCACTATTTTACCAATATTCTTCAAGGAGACTTCGGACAATCGTTAATGAATAGCGAACCAGTCCTTCCTAAGATTTTAGAACATTTTCCTGCAACACTCGCATTAACCTTTGCTAGCGCGGTTATTTCTGTTGTGATTGGGGTTGCGTTCGGGGTGTTTTCAGCGATTTATCAGAATAAGTGGATGGATCTCATCGCTCGTTTAATTGGATTATTTGGAATTTCCATGCCAACATTTTGGTCAGGAATCTTACTCATTCTTATATTTTCAGTCTCATTGAACTGGTTTCCTGCTATGGGGTCAGAGGGGTGGAAAACCATCGTGCTGCCATCACTTTCACTTGGTTTTGTCGGGGCAGGATTAATTATTCGGATGGTTCGAAATAGTATGCTGGAAGTGATTAATGAGCAATTTATTGTCACGCTGCGTGCGAAAGGTCTATCAGAACGGGTCGTCATGTATCGTCATGCCCTTCGTAACGCACTTATTCCAGCTATTACGATTATTGGTCTGAATATCGGAGAACTGATGGCTGGTACAGTGGTAATTGAAACCGTATTTTCAAGACAAGGAATTGGGAGAATTGTGGCCGATGCGATCATGGCGAAAGATCTGCCTGTGATTCAAGGTGTTGTCTTCTTTAGCGCCATAGTCTATGTGATTGTCAATCTATTAGTGGATCTTTCGTATTCAATTATTGACCCACGAGTACGCAGGTCTCAGTAAAAGGCAGACCATCAAAAAAAGGGGTGATGACGATGAGAGAAGTGACGAATACCAAAGCAGTACTAAAGATACCAAAATGGAATTTTGCCAAATATAAAACAAACTTTTCCGTATCGAACCTATTTATCTATGTTTCTGGTTTTATTGTGTTCTTCATTATTGCTTGTGCGCTATTTCCTAAATGGATCGCACCTTATTCACCAACATTTATGAACACTGAACTTATATTAAGTGCCCCAAGTGCAGCCCACTGGTTTGGGACAGATTATTTTGGGAGAGATGTGTTTAGTCTTGTTGTTTATGGGAGCGGGGATTCGCTCATTATTGGTGCTGCTTCAGTAGTTATTGGAGGATTAATAGGTGGGGCGATAGGTGCTCTTGCGGGATATATTGGTGGTTTAATTGATGTCATTTTTATGAGGTTTATCGAAATCTTGATGACGATTCCTGGTATTCTTCTGGCATTAGCCATTGCTGCTGTGCTCGGACCAAGCTTGTTTAATATTGTCTTAGCTGTTGCGGCTGCGTCTATCCCGGGGTATGCCCGTGTGATGAGAGGACAAATGATGAGTATTAAAAAACGTCAATATGTGGATGCCTCTCGATCGATTGGTACGCCTAAATGGCGGATTTTTCTTTGGCATATATTGCCGAATTCTTGGTCACCACTGTTAGTCATGGGGACAATTGGTCTGGGAACATCCATTTTAGTGGGTTCAGGATTAAGCTTTCTTGGACTTGGCGTGATCAAAGAAATCCCTGATTGGGGGGCACTTCTTTCCCAGGGAAGAGGTTACTTAACAGTGGGTTGGTGGATCTCCACATTTCCTGGGCTAGCGATTACTCTTTTTGTCCTTTCGGTAAATATTATTGGAGATAAACTTCGGGATATTTTTGATCCGAAAACAAGCAGAATGAGATGAAGGAGAGTAAAAGATGGAGAAGCTGCTAGATATTCAGAATTTGAAAGTGGATTTCACGAATAATTATGGAGACCTTACAGCCATTAAAGATGTGTTTTTGCATATTCACCAGGGTGAAACTGTCTGTATAGTAGGTGAATCAGGAAGTGGCAAAACGGTTACATCCAAAACGATCATGAGACTGATTGATTATGAAAATGGAAAGATAACAGATGGAAGTATCGTACTAAATGGTATTGATCTGACACATCTACCTCAAAAAAAGCTTCGTTCCATTCGCGGGAAAAAAGTGGCGATGATTTTTCAAGAACCAATGGCCGCTTTCGATCCTGTTTTTACGATTGGAAGCCAGATTATTGAAACGATCCTTGAAAATAAGCAATCTAGTAAATCAGAAGCGAAGGCACGCGCGCTCTATTTACTGAAGCAGGTGGGTATATCGGATGCAGAAATGAGGATGAAACAATACCCCAATGAGTTGTCTGGAGGTATGTTGCAGCGGGCCATGATTGCCATGGCATTGGCCTGTGGTCCCGACTTACTGATTGCAGATGAGCCAACGACAGCACTCGATGTCACCATACAAGCACAAATCCTTAGGCTTCTTCAAGAGTTAAAAGAAGAGTTTGGAATGTCGATTCTCTTAATTACCCATGATATGGGAGTTGCTGCAGAAATGGCCGACCGGATTATTGTGATGTATGCGGGAAGAATTGTTGAGCATGCGGACGTCAAACAATTGTTCGAGTTGCCACACCATCCATATACCTTTGGGTTGTTGCAATCGATTACGACAATGGATAGTGATCGAAGTAAAAAACTTTATTCCATTAAAGGGTCTATTCCAGGGTTATCCCAATTACCTTCTGGATGTCAGTTTCATCCACGCTGTCCGTTTGCAACTGCACGCTGTTCTGTCGAATCACCTCCATTGTTAGAAGTGAATGGCCGCCAAACCGCATGCTGGCACGCAGAGGATCTAGTCATAACAGATAATTGGAAACAGCCTAGAGTAGAAATTAACACAGACGTATGGTCTGAAAAAGAAGTAGTTCAAACCGGATCAGAACAAACCCGTCAACCGTTGTTTACTATTCAAGAATTGAGCAAATTTTATCCGATTGGCAAGCGTGTATTTTCGCGAAATCCTTCCCATGTAAAAGCAGTCGATAAGGTTTCCTTTACGATCGAAAAAGGGGAGACTTTTGGACTTGTGGGAGAATCTGGAAGCGGAAAGTCCACCTTAGGGCGAGTTCTTTTACAGCTAGAGAAAGCAACTAGTGGAAAGGTATTTTTTCAAGAACAGAATTTGTCAGCTCTTGGTGCGAAAGAATTACGTGAAATGCGGAAGGATATGCAGGTGATTTATCAAGATCCGTACGGTTCAGTAAACCCTCGTTGGAAAGTAGGAGACATTATCGGAGAACCTCTTCGAGTCCATGAATCACTTAGTGAGAAAGAAAAGGAGGCGAGAGTCCGAGCGTTATTAGATGTAGTTGGATTAAATAAAAATGGCTACAATCAGTATCCACATGAATTTTCAGGAGGACAGCGTCAACGGATTGCGATAGCAAGAGCCATCGCACTTAATCCTCAGTTTATTCTAGCAGATGAAGCGGTTTCGGCGTTAGATGTGTCTGTACAGGCTCAAATTGTAAATTTATTACAAAATTTACAGCGTAAGCGGGATTTAACCTATCTATTTATTACGCACGGTTTAAATATCGCTCGTCATATATCTGATCGCATTGGTGTGATGTATTTGGGTCAATTGGTTGAGATTGCAACGAGTGAAGAAATGTTCTTGCATCCTGCCCACCATTATACAAAAGGGTTAATTGACTCGATACCCCATGCCGACCCAACCCGTCCTAGAGAAAGAATTTCCATTCAGGGGGAAATCCCATCTCCTGCTAATCCTCCAACAGGATGCCGTTTTCATACTCGTTGCCCAGCAGCGACTGCCCGGTGTCGGGAGGAACAGCCCCTATTTAGGGAAATTGCTTCAGGGCATTGGGTTGCTTGTCATGATCCAGTCTAGTTTTACTAGACTAACAAGTGTATTTTTTCGCAATAAAATAAATCTTTTGATAGGACCGCATTAATACTTAAAAGGAGGATATTCATTATGCATACCTCAAATTCTCGTCCTGTAGGGATTCACTTAAAAACAACAAAACAGAATTCCTTAGAAAAAAGTGAATATCTAAATCTGCCGGACTTACAGTTTTTTCAATGGTGTCATTCACAATATGGGTTAAATAAGGGAGTTTATAATACGATTGACCAGTGGTTTTACGGAATTGGAATTGAACGCGTTCAATATCGCCGTATCTTCATATTGAAATTTTTAGATTTTAGTAAAGATTTTGGGGTTGTGAAGGACCAACAGAAATTTATCCGATTTGGAAATGGAGGTCTCATTCGAAGGCTGCAGGGATTTATGCAGGGTATTAATCTTAAATAATGACGACAATCGCATACATTGATTTTCTCCTTTGTAAATATTACGTAAGATAAGTTAACAAAAATGGAGACTCACAAAGATAATTGTATTAAATTATCTATATATAAATATTAGGGAGGGCTTCATATGAGCACGAATGACAAAGTTCTTTTCGCTGGAGATGTATATACGATCATATACGATTATAAAAACGGTTTGTACGAAATTAAAAAAGAAGATGAACGGGGGAAGGTGGTATTGGTTTCTAAAAATGACATAAATAAGTTGTTTTAATTTTTATAAGAGGTGCAATCGATTCTAGAGTCTATTTTCTTTATGGAAATAGGCTTTTTTTTTAGTAAAGGAATCATAACATAACATTACATAATTATTTTTGAGGAGTGAAGTGGATGGCCATTCAAAGAGACAAAAAGTTTTTGGAAAAAGGTCATGTGGGAGTAATGATTGAATGGCTTGCTTCGTTTGGAAAGACAGAGAATGGGGGTGTGACAAGACTTTTGTATTCTCCATCCTGGCTCGATGCGCAGCTGGCGTTAAAAAGTAAAATGGACCAATCGAAACTAGATACGTATTTTGACAGTGTCGGAAATTTATTTGGAAGATTACCAGGTTCAGAATCAAATGGGAAAACCATCTTGACCGGCTCTCACATCGATACGGTAGTTGATGGTGGAAAATACGATGGTGCCTATGGAATCATTGCCAGTTTCATCGCTGTATTAAGGCTATTTCAAACCTATGGTCTCCCAAAGAAAACGATAGAAGTCGTCTCTTTATGCGAAGAAGAAGGAAGTCGTTTTCCGCTCGCCTTTTGGGGGTCGAGAAATATCAGTGGTGCCTACAACCTTGACCGAGTGAAAAAGGTCAAGGACTCAGAAGGAATTCCATTTTTAGAAGCGATGAAACAAGCGGGGTTTGATCCGGAAAAGTATACTCCTGCAGTTCGGGATGATGTGGAACGGTTTGTGGAGATTCATATTGAACAAGGAATGATTCTCGAGAAAAATAAGAATCAAATCGGGATTGTGACCCATATTGTCGGACAACGCCGTTATTCGGTTCAAATCAAGGGAGAAAGTAACCACGCGGGGACGACTCCGATGCAATATCGGAAGGATGCAGTTAGCACAGCCGCCCATTTTATTTCTTTTTTAACAGAAAAAGCGCAAGTTGTTGACCCGCAATTAGTCGCAACGGTTGGAAGGTTAAACGTCAATCCGAATGTACCGAATGTAGTCGCTGGTGAGGTAGAGTTCAGCCTGGATATTCGACATCATCAGGACGCTGTGATTGACCATTTTTGTGACGTGATTTTCGCGGAGTTTAAACGATTCGCTGAAAACTTAAATATGGAAGTGACCATCTCCCAGTGGATGGATGTAAAGCCGGTTAAGATGGATGGGGAGATGTGTATGTGGGCCCGTGAAATTGCAGAGGCGAAAAACTACCGCTATCAAGAAATGATCTCGGGTGCTGGACATGATGCCCAAGTATTTGGTGCCGTCTGTGCCACTTCCTTACTATTTGTACCGAGCCAAAAAGGAATCAGCCATTCTCCAAAAGAATTTACGAGTTTGGAAGAGTTAGAAACAGGGATTGTACTATTAACTGAACTTTTATATAAACTGGCCTATTAAAGGGAGATAATCATCATACAGAGGCCACTTCGATGATTACGAAAAGTTTCTAGATCGATAAATATGAAAGAAAAAAAGGTGCAGCTCCTCATTGGTTCACCTCATGGAGCGTGGCACCTTATTTCCTTTTTGAATAAACGGCTGGGTCTTTTATTTACTGTAAGAGCTTTATATTATGCATTTGGGTAAATGAAAGGGGTCTTACATTTACCGTGAGGCTGTTCTTTTTTGCATTTGGGTAAATGATGGGGCCTTACATTTACCGTGAGCCAGTTCTTTTTTGCATTTGGGTAAATGAAGTACCCCATCATCTGATGTTTTTTTGATATGCAAATTGACATAGAGTTTGTTCTCCCTAAATAAGATAGATTTATTGGTAAAAGTTTAGGAGGAAGAAAGTGAAAACTATTTTAATAACAGGTTCATCCTCAGTAATTGGAAAAATGTACTAGATTTAGTACTTAAATCCATCCTCCAGAATATCTTTTTACGTAGATATGGATTGATCATATTAGAGGGAGAGATATGATGGAGAACTTTGATGTCATTATGATTGGCAGCGGCCATAATGCTTTAATTACGGCTGCCTATTTAACGCGCGCGGGCCGCAGTGTCCTAGTTTTAGAAAAAAATGATCGCCCTGGCGGATTTCTGCGCACCGAAGAGCTGACGCTGCCAGGTTTTAAACATGATGTGTTTGCTGCTGCACATCCTCTCTTTACAACCGGACCAGCCTACGCTGAACTAAGAGAGGATCTAGAGGCACGCGGGCTCCGATACATAAATACGGACCTGCCGACCGGTGTTTCGATGGAAGACGGACGAACGGCTGTCCTGCCGAGTTCATTTGAAGGTCTCATAGCTGAGGCGGAACGGCTGGCTCCCGGAGACGGTGCAGCACTGGCCAGCATGTTTGAACAGTTAAATCCATATGTTAACGATGTATTTGGATTATTCAATATGGATCTCTCTAGTCCTAAAGCTGCACCGATCCTGAAGCGCTTGCTTCACAAAGGGGGAGGGGCGGGCTATTCGCCTTTCGCTGCCTCGCTAGTTTCAACCGCCCGTAATACCGTCAGTTCTTTAAAGTCACCAGTGACACGGGCAATGCTGGCCTCCTGGGTTACACACCTTGGCCGCACGCCGGATGAAGTCGGAAGCGGGATTTGGGTACCCCTGACCGTGATGGCACTGATGGGCGGCGGGATGCCGATACCTGAAGGCGGCAGTGAGAAACTGGCTCAAGCATTATCTCAACTGATAAAGGATCAAGGCGGCGAGATTCTTACACATACTCATGTCGAGCGGATCTTAGTGGAGAACGGTCGAGCGGTTGGTGTCCGAACTTCAAAGGGGAAAAAATATCGTGCTAAGCAGGCAGTCGTGGCCTCAACCACACCTGATCAGCTCTATCTCTCGCTCTTGGCCGATACGGAGATTTCACCACCACTTCGAGCACAAGCGAAACAGTATCGATACGGCCGAGGCTGCGTCCAAATTCATCTAGCTCTAAGTGAGCCGCCAAACTGGCCAGATAAACGGTTTAACCGTGTCGGGCAGCCGCATCTAACAGATGGACTGGACGGATTCACTCTAGCGATTGCCCAGGGGGCGGCCAATCTGCTTCCGTCCAACCCTACCTTTACGGTCGATTGTTCTACCAACCTCGATCCAACGAGAGCACCGGAAGGAAAAGCAATCATGCGCATTCAAGTGCTGGAAGTGCCCATCCGTCCGCGTAGGGATGCGGCTAACCTTATCGATGTCGGAGATGGTACATGGACGCATGATTTAACCGAGCGGTTCACAGAACGCGTCCTAAATGTGGTGAGCAAACATATACCAAACATCCCAAGTGCGGTGATCGGAAAATACGTCGTCACACCGGATACGATTGCCAGGTTTAACCCGAACTCAGGACCCGGGGATCCCTACGGCGGTGCGCACGATTTGGCGCAAAGCTATCTTTTTAGACCATTACCAGGGCAGCCGGGTCATCAGACAGCTATTCCAAATGTCTATATGCTCGGTGCCGCAACCTGGCCTGGGCATGGAGTGAATGGCGGATCAGGTTATATTGTTGCGCAGCAGCTACTCTCACAATAAAATATCATTTACTCATTTGAAAAGAGTAAGACCCTATTTCCCGGTGGAAGTAGGTTTTTTATTACAAAAAACAGGAGAATAAGAGATGAATTCCTTATCGTGATAGTTGTGAAAGACAAATTTCTTGGTTTTGCGGCGAGATTAGTTTTTCCTACCGCTTAGATGGCCAATCATAAAAAAGGAATGATAATAAAGAGCAGGTATCTTTTCCTTAAACAGCATATTCAGTTCCTATTAACCATTCACAATCCAATTGAATACATATAATTGATTGTAATTTTTGTGGCAATTGGAGGGGGAACAGTGAAATTCGAGTACGAATACGCATTCGGGCTGCCAAGGAACATTGTTTGGAAATATATCAAGGATGAAAAGGTGCTCCGGAACTCACTCCCTGGTTGTAAGTCTTTTTCAGAAGTGGCCAGAGGTGTATACCAAGCTGAAGTGGAGATAAAAATGGGCCCCATTCAAGATCATTTTGTCCTAGAGATTCGACTCCATGAGAAGAAGCCATCCTCCATCCTTCAATTACAAGTAATTGGAAGTGGTAATATCGGAGAAATTTCCGGTAAAGCTGAACTTTATCTTAAAGATCAACAAAAGGCGACCCAACTAAACTGTATAGCTGAAGCACAGGTAACAGGTGCCCTCGCTTTAGCAGGTCAGCGGGTGTTAGAGGGTGGAGCTAATAAGGGTTTGGAGACGTTTTTTCAAAAAGTAGAAAAGGAAATAAAAAGGAGTCTTTATTATTTGAAAAAAAAGAGCAGGTGAAAAAGGTTCCTTTAGTCGAATCGATCTCTATTCCTGTATCATCATGGTGGGAAATGTAAATGGGCAATAAATTAAACAAGGAGCAGTGGTCTAAGGCCGCTGCTCCTTGTTCTATTTATAGGATTCCTTCAGGCGTTTTATATCCTCTTTAGATGGGCGAAAGTGGTGGCGAGAGGATTAGGCAATGATTTGATAGGAATTGGATATCAGTTGCCTTATCATTTGTTGCATAATAATAAAGTACAATTCCTAGCGGAGTAATTACATTCTTTTAATGAAAATGAATGTCTTAACGAATATTATTATAAAATGGGAGGATTTTTAGATGCAAAAAGTAATCTTAAACAATGGCGTAGAGATGCCTATTCTTGGCTTTGGTGTGTTTCAAATGAATGATCCAAAAGAATGTGAACAAGCCGTTTACGATGCTCTTATGGCAGGCTATCGTCTGATTGATACAGCTGATGCTTGACTCAGGTGTAGACGGAGAAGGAAGTCTATTGTTGAAATATAAAGAAATGGACGCAGTCATTATGTATTCAAAAATAACAGATTCTTATATACCTTCTGAAATTCAAGGGGAAAATGGAAACATTATTATTGATAATATCAATAAACCACAAAAAGTAGAAATTCGTTATCGAGATGGACGCGTTGAAGATATTACACTCCCTCAATCTAACAACATCATGTATTATGAAACAAATGAATTTATTAAGTTAATTAAGACTGGTCAGTTAGAATCAAATATCAATTCGCATGCCCATTCCATGATAACTATGAGAATCTTAGAAGAAGCACGCAAACAGATTGGTCTTGAGTTTCTAGCAGATAGAGTAAAATAAAAACTAATTATAGGGGTTATATGAACAAGCAATCCTTTCAGGCGCAATTCTTAAATAAGAAGGCGTCTTTTTTTTATGAAAATTGTTTTTAATATAAACAACCAAAAAAAGTTTTAAAGAGGTACTTGAACCTAACACAATGTCAGGTTGTATAGTAATGTTGCCGGCCAAAATAATTCGTACGAAATGAGGGGGTGATTCTGAATAAAAAAACTTGGAAAGTTGGAAAATTAGCGAAGCAAACCGGACTTACAGTACGAATGCTCCAACATTATGACAAAATTGGATAGTTTTCTCCTTCGCAGTCTTCTGATAAGGGACATAGAATTTACACTGAAACAGATATTGCCAAGCTGCAACAAATTATGTCACTTAAGCAGTTAGGTTTTGCTTTGGATGAGATTAAAGAGATGATGGAAAATCCAAATTTTAATCCTGTCGAAGTTATAAAAGTGCAGCTAGAAAGTGTAAAAGAGTGTATTCGGATACAAGAACAATTGTTCAGTCGTTTGGAAAGAATATATGAATTGCTTAACAGTCAACTAAAAGTGAAGGCAGAACAATTTATAAATATAATTGAGATGATTAATATGAGTAAAGATAAATATTTTACCCAAGAGCAACAGGAAAATATGTTCAAACAGTTTGGATTAGAGGAAAGAAAGCAGTATGTAAATGAATGGTCTAAAATAACTGCAAAGATACGTGTGGAATATGAGAAGGGGAAACCACCTGAAAACCTAGACGTAACACAATTGGCAAAACGATGGAATGAATTCCTCGATAAGTTGTCTTTTAAGGATCCTGAGATATCCAAAGCAGCTGAACGTTATTATAAAGAGAATCCTGAATTAGGAGAGAAATTTGGGGTTGATAAACAGCTTTCTGACTACATCAAGAAAGCTATGTCACATAGTTAAATTCATCTTTATTATTACAGAAAAAGTCGTGAGCATTTGTATAGCAACGACTTTTTCTTTTTAAGCAATCGGGCGCAATTCTTGTACAAGGAATTGTGTCTTTTAAGTTATCATTATATAGGGGGACCTATCACGATCAATACTGTTGCCGGATCAGCGATAGTCGAGTTCGGGGATACAGTGTTTATTTTACCTGAATTTTCCTCCAAAACTTATCACGGTTCTGGCTCTTCAAATACTGCTGCTCTAGTAAATACGTTTAGATTAGTTAGTACATCAGTTACAGTACAATCAGACTTAATTGACCAGCCTATCGTTAAGGATTATAGGGTCTTCCTTGCCCCCATCTAGTATGAGTCGTCGCTTATAGAGGTGGTAAAAAATATCTCGATTCTGAGATATTTTGCTTGACGTTATTTAATTCAAGAATTATTATGGTTACGTAAAGTAACTTTAGTTACTAAAAATAACTAGGTTATAATAATTTTAATTACAATTAAAAATGATTAAGGAGTGAAACAGATGGTGGAAGTAACTGTAAAACTTAATTATAATGGGAAAAATTATTTAACAAATGTAATAGTTCATAAAAATACACCTAAAAAACAAATTATGCGTAGTATCGCAACGGAACAAATTAAGAAACAATGGGTAAATTAAATTGGCGATAAATCTTCAGGTCTTTATATGAAAGGAGTAAAGGGCTTGAATGAAAAAAGAGTAGTCGGAGAGAAAGCTGTAGATTATGTGAAGGAAGGAATGGTAGTTGGACTTGGTACTGGCACCACGGTATTTTATACCATTTCTAAGCTTGCAAAATTAGTTCAACAAGGATTTTCTATTAAAGGAATCCCTACTTCTTTACAAACAGAGAATTTGGCAAGAGAACTTGGCATTCCATTGGTTTCTTTCAATAAAATAGACCGAATTGATGTAGCGATAGATGGTGCCGATCAAGTAAACCCTGATTTAAATCTTATTAAAGGAGGCGGTGGTGCCCTTTTAAGAGAGAAAATCATCGCGAAAGCGGCAAACACTTTTATAGTTGTCGCCGACTCACACAAGTCGGTGGAAAAATTAGGATCCTTCCCTTTACCTGTAGAAGTGGTACCTTTCGGAGTTGAAATGACAAGCAAATATATCCAAGAGCTTGGAGGGATTCCGAAATTACGGCAAAAAGATGGGAGCCCTTATCTAACGGATAACGGTCATTATATTTTTGACTGCAGCTTCCATGAGATTACACATCCAGGAGATTTAGAAAGAGACCTGAATCTTATTCCTGGTGTTGTTGATAATGGATTGTTTGTCGGAATCGCCGATATGGTTATTACCTTGGATAGAAATAAGGAAGTTGGCATTAATTTCCGAAAATAGGTTGGGTTCGGAAAAGAAAAAATAACTTCAGTATTGCGCATAATGATAATTTGCAAAAATGAGGAGATATAAATATGGAATCAATGACCTTTGTATTATTTGGAGCAACGGGGGATTTGGCTAAGAGAAAAATATACCCTGCTCTTTACAATTTATATTTAAATCAGAAGTTGCCTCAACCTATATCCATTATTGGACTTGGTAGAGGTAATTTATCACATCTCGATTTTCAGGAAAAAATTAAAGAATCAGTATTAGAGTTTTCACGTCGTTTAGAGCATGAAGCGGATGAAATGGGAGATTTTCTAGACGCTTTTCGTTTCAGTTCTTTAGATGTAAATAAACCAGAGGATTATCAAAAATTACTGCAGTTGGTTAAGGAAAGAGAAGACGAACTACAAATTGCGGAAAACCGCATGTTTTACCTCTCTGTAGCACCAGAGTTTTTTGATATCATTGCGTTTAATGTTAAAAATAGTGGACTTGGTGCAACGAGTGGATGGAAACGATTAATCATCGAGAAACCATTTGGACATGATCTTCAATCTGCTCGCGAGCTAAATGAAAAACTTAACAGTGCGTTTGATGAAGAGGAGATCTTTCGAATCGACCATTACCTTGGGAAGCCAATGGTTCAGAACCTTGAAGCTCTTGAATTTGCGAACCCAGTTCTACAGTCCATCTGGAATAGAGATCATATTGCGAATGTTCAAATTACAGCTAGTGAAACTGTGGGTGTTGAACAAAGAGCTGGTTATTATGATCAAGCAGGCGCAATACGCGACATGGTGCAAAATCATATGTTGCAAATGCTCATGATGACCGCTATGAACTTGCCTTATAAAATTAACGCAACGGAAATTCGAAATGAAAAACGGAAGGTGATGGAAGCTCTTCGTCCGGTAAAAAAAGAAGATGTCCTATTCCATATTGTCCGGGGACAGTACTCTTCGGGTGAGATGAAGGGTGAGTCGGTGTCAGGCTATAAAGATGAGCCGGGAGTAAATCCGTCTTCTCAAACGGATACATTTGTCGCTGCCCGTTTATGGATTGATAATCCATTTTGGAGTGGAGTTCCATTCTATATACGGACAGGGAAAAGAATGAAGGAAAAGTCCACCCGTATCGTCATCGAATTTAAAAACACGTTAAAACTTCATTATAACCAAGATCAAAAAGTGGAGCCTAATTTATTGATTATCGAAATCAGCCCCGATGAAAATGTCGCTCTGCAATTGAATGGTAAAAATCCAATGAACGGGAAAATAGAACCTGTAAATATTAGTTTTTCTTGTGAAGATTCAGTACGCAATGGCTCAGGGGTCCCTGAGGCTTATGAAAGACTTATCTATGATGCTTTAATCGGCGATTCTACATTCTTTGCCCATTGGAAGGAAGTTGAATTATCGTGGGAATGGGTACAACCAATCCTGAACGCATTTGAGGAAAATCTTCTGCCTCTACATGAATATTGGTCCGGTTCATTTGGACCAGATGCCGCTGATTCCCTATTAGCTGAAAATGGGTTCAAATGGTGGTTAGATGAAAAAAATCAAGAAAACAAAGAGACATCACTTCAGAAATAAGGAATTGTCTAGGAGGAAAATGACATGTCACAAACCATTGAAAATTTAGCGGTAACAACCATTCGAACTTTATCAATTGATGCTGTCAATTCTGCAAACTCAGGCCATCCGGGTCTCCCGATGGGGGCAGCGCCAATGGCCTATGCATTATGGGCGAACCATTTGAATCACAATCCTGAAAATCCGAACTGGTTTAATCGTGATCGATTCGTTTTATCTGCAGGACATGGTTCCAGTTTATTATACAGCTTGCTTCATTCATTTGGGTATCATGTCTCGATGGATGATTTAAAAAACTTCAGAAAATTAAATAGCAAAACGCCAGGGCATCCGGAATTCGGTCATACTCCAGGTGTAGAAGCAACCACTGGACCATTAGGACAAGGGATTGCCAATGCTGTAGGGATGGCTATGGCGGAAGCACATTTAGCAGGCAAGTTTAATAAAGAAGGGTTTCCTGTGATTGATCATTATACCTATGCCTTAGTGGGGGACGGCGACCTAATGGAAGGTATTTCCTATGAAGCAATGTCAATGGCAGGTCATATGAAGCTAGGAAAGCTGGTTGTCTTATATGACTCCAATGATATCTCCCTTGATGGTGAATTGAACGTTTCCTTCTCCGAAGATATCAAGAAAAGAGCTGAATCTGCCCACTGGAACTATTTAAGAGTAGAAGATGGCAACGATATTGAGGCCATTTCAAATGCCATCCAATCAGCAAAACAAAACACTGACCAGCCAAGTTTGATTGAAATCAGAACGATCATCGGATATGGAAGTCCGAAGGTTGCAGGAACGAATAAGGCCCACGGTGCACCACTCGGAGCAGAAGAAGGGAAAGCGACTAAACAAGCCTATGATTGGCTTTATGAGGAAGATTTCCACGTTCCAGAGGAAGTCAAGGCTCATTTTGAACAATTAAAGCGTAATGGAGTCGACAAGGAACAAAGTTGGAACGATTTATTCGATTCTTACCAAAAAGCGAATCCAGACTTGGCAGAACAGTTAACCAATGCGATTTCTGGAAAAGTTCTCATCGATGTGAAGGATATACTAACGTTTGACACCGGAAAAGCTGTATCCACTCGTGTGGCGAGCGGGGAAGCTATTAACCATTTTGTGAAATCAGTGCCAGCCATTTTTGGTGGTAGTGCGGACCTTTCCCACTCCACGATGACTGAGATTAAAGGGGAACAAATTTACGCCGTCGAATCCTACGGTGCTCGTAATGTTTATTTCGGTGTACGTGAACATGCGATGGGTGCAGCAGCAAACGGGATGGCTTATCATGGCGGATTAAAGCCTTTTGTTAGCACATTTTTTGTATTTAATGATTATCTGCGTCCTTCTATTCGATTAGCGGCTTTATCAAAGCTTCCGGTCATCTATGTGTTTACACATGATTCCATTGCAGTTGGGGAAGATGGACCAACTCATGAGCCGGTTGAACACTTGGCTGCCCTTCGTTCCATCCCGGGCCTCACTGTTATCAGACCTACAGATGCGAATGAAACAGCAAGTGCTTGGGCGTATTCGCTTCAACAATCAGAAGGACCAGTCGCCTTGGTCTTAAGCCGTCAAAACTTGCCGGTATTTAATGAAACAAAAGCGAATGTAGAAAATTTATCTAAGGGCGCTTATGTATTAACAGAGACCAATCCGACCCCGGACGTCATCTTAATGGCAACAGGGTCTGAAGTTTCATTGGCAGCGAGTGCCAAAACCGAACTGGAAAAAGAAAATATTTCTGTACGTATCGTAGCAATGCCAAGTTGGGAGTTGTTCGGCAAGCAATCTGCTGATTATAAAGAGGCTGTGCTCCCTTCTTCGGTTACAAAGCGTGTGGCAATCGAAATGGGAATTTCATTTGGATGGGAACGCTTTGTTGGCTTTGATGGAAAAGTATTATCAATTGAGACATTCGGTGCATCTGGAGATGGTGAAGCCGTTATGAAGCATTTTGGATTTACGACTGAAAATGTGGTTCAAACTACAAAAGGTATTTTAAATAAGTAAAAAATAAATTTGGAGGAATTAATGATGAAAGTAGGATTAATCGGTTTGGGAAAGATGGGCTTTAACCTAGGACAAAATCTAATCGAGCATAATCATGAAGTGGTAGCATTCGATGTTAGCCCAACAGCTGTGGAAGAAATGAAAAAAAACGGAGCTGTAGGAGTTTCGAGCTATAAAGAACTTATTCAATCATTAGAACAGCCAAGAATTGTTTGGATTATGGTCCCTCATGGCGTTGTTGATTCGGTTATTGGTGAGGTTCTACCGTTCTTGAACGAGGGGGATATTGTCATTGAAGCTGGTAATTCCCATTATAAAGAATCCATCCAGCGTTATAACGAATTAAAGGAACTGGGGATCCGATTTATGGATGCAGGCACTTCAGGTGGTATGGAAGGTGCTCGTCATGGTGCATGCTACATGGTTGGCGGCGATCCTGAGGCGTGGCAAATCGTTGAACCCATCTTCAAAGATACATCCGTCGAAAATGGTTATCTCTATGCAGGCAAAGCTGGAAGCGGTCACTTCCTCAAAATGGTTCATAATGGAATCGAATATGCCATGATGGCTGCCATAGGGGAAGGATTTGACGTACTGGAGAAAAGTGACTTCGACTATGATTATAAAAAAGTAGCAAGAGTTTGGAATAACGGGTCTGTTATTCGTTCATGGCTGATGGAATTAACGGAAAACGCATTTTCAAAAGACCCACATTTGGATGAAATTAAAGGAATTATGCATTCTTCAGGTGAAGGGAAATGGACGGTTGAAACAGCCCTGGATCTTCAAACCGCTACTCCTGTTATCGCCTTGTCATTATTAATGCGTTATCGTTCCTTAGAGAATGACACCTTTACAGGAAAAGTGGTAGCTGCATTAAGAAATGAATTTGGTGGACATGCTGTCGAAAAAGCAAGCAAATAAAATATATTATATAAATCGGAGGAAATCATCATGAAATTTTTTATTGATACAGCGAATCTAGACGATATCAAAAAAGCTTATAAAATCGGGGTTTTATCAGGCGTTACTACAAATCCTTCCTTGGTCGCAAAAGAAGGAGTTAAATTTGAAGATCGCATTGCAGAAATTCTAAATGCCGTTCCCGAGGTTGAGTCTGTATCTGCCGAAGTAACTCCAAACGCTTTAACAGCAGAACAAATGATTGCTGAAGCAAATGAACTCATCAAAATAAATGGCGGGGATAAAAATATTACCATTAAACTTCCAATGACATTGGATGGTTTAGAAGCGTGTCGCTACCTAACAAAAAAAGGTGTAAAAACAAACGTCACCCTTATTTTTTCCGTAAACCAAGCCCTCTTGGCAGCACGTGCCGGGGCCACTTATGTGTCCCCATTCTTGGGCCGTTTAGATGATATCAACGAAGATGGTGTAGCACTTGTTTCAAGAATTGCTGAATTATTCCGTGTTCAGAATTTAGACTCTCAAATCATTGCAGCATCTGTTCGTCACCCAGACCATGTAACTCGTGTCGCATTGGCGGGAGCACATATTGCAACTATCCCATTTAATGTAATTGAGCAATTATCTAAACATCCTTTAACAGACCAAGGAATTGAAAAATTTGCAGCGGACTGGAAAAATGCTCTTTAAAAACTTATAAAAGTCTCAGAGCGTTAGATAACTTCGACGGTAAGATTCTAACGCTCTGCACGCTAAATCAGAATTAAAGGAGATAAAATAAATGTCAATTTCATTTGATTATACAAACGCCCTATCATTTATGCAAACGAGTGAAGTGGATAATCTTAGTGAGTTTGTAAAGGTAGCTCACAATATGCTTCACGAGAAAAAAGGTCCAGGCTCTGATTTTCTTGGATGGGTCAACCTGCCGCATGACTACGATAAAGAAGAATTCGCACGAATAAAAAATGCAGCTGAAAGAATTCGCAATAATTCCGATGCCTTAATTGTTATTGGGATTGGAGGTTCATATCTTGGTGCAAGAGCAGCAATTGAAGCACTTTCCCATACCTTTCATAATCAAATAGGAAATAAAACACAAATTTATTTTGCAGGACAAAATATTAGCGCTACATATCTCTCTCACTTGCTTGATGTAATAAAGGATAAAGATATTTCCGTTAATGTCATATCGAAATCAGGTACGACAACAGAGCCAGCTATTGCTTTTCGGATATTCCGGGATTATTTAGAGAAAAAATATGGAAAAGAAGAAGCAAGAAAACGTATTTATGCCACAACAGACCGCGCTAAAGGGGCGTTAAAAACACTTGCCGATGAAGAAGGCTATGAAACCTTTGTCATTCCTGATGATGTAGGAGGTAGATATTCTGTTTTATCCGCAGTGGGTTTATTGCCAATCGCAACAGCAGGTTTAAATATAAACAAAATGATGGAAGGGGCAGCAGGTGCAGCAGATAAATACAATAATCCGGATTTGGAAACAAATGAAAGCTATCAATATGCGGCTGTAAGGAATGCCCTTTATCGAAAAGGAAAATCAATTGAACTCCTTGTTAACTATGAACCATCCCTTCACTATGTCTCAGAATGGTGGAAACAGCTATTTGGTGAGAGTGAAGGAAAGGATCAAAAAGGTCTATACCCAGCTTCGGTGGATTTTACAACTGATCTTCATTCTATGGGTCAATATGTACAGGAAGGTCGTCGTGATTTAATTGAAACAGTCATATCAGTTAAAGAGCCTAAACTGGATATCACGATTGAAGAAGAGGCTTCTAATCTTGATGGCTTGAATTATATTGCCGGCAAAACCATGGACTTTGTCAATAAGAATGCCTTCCAAGGTACCGTATTAGCGCATGTTGACGGAGGGGTTCCAAACCTATACGTGGAACTGGGAAAATTAGACGAATATACATTTGGCGAAATGGTGTATTTCTTCGAGAAGGCATGTGGCATTAGCGGTTTGTTAATGGGCGTTAACCCATTTGATCAACCAGGAGTAGAAGCTTATAAAAAGAACATGTTTGCCTTACTTGGAAAACCAGGGTTCGAAGAAGAAAGAGCTGAATTACTAAAACGCATTTCTAAATAAACTCTAAAAAACAACCCTTATCTTGTGAAGATAAGGGTTGTTCAGACTGTAGACAAACTCGAAAAAAACGAGCTTGCCTACAGTTTTTTTGTTGTAAAATAGTAGTAATAAAATCTTGAGGTGATGACAATGCTTTCGAAACATAATTCTATTCAACGAGATCAAATTGAAATGATTGCTTTAGACCAGCTTGTACCAACGAACCATCTGGTTCGTAAAATTGAGTCGGCAATTGATTTCTCTTTTATTTATGACTTGGTGAAAGATATGTATTCAGAAGTAGGTCGCCCAAGTATCGATCCAATCATCTTGATTAAATTGACCTTCATTCAATATACCTTCGGTATTCGCTCAATGCGTAAGACGATTGAAGAAGTTGAAACAAACATGGCCTATCGTTGGTTCTTGGGTTACGGCTTCCATGATAAAGTACCGCACTTCTCCACATTCGGAAAAAACTATGAGCGTCGCTTTAAAGATATAGACCTATTTGAACAGATCTTCTATCGTATATTAAAGATAGCTACCGAGAAAAAGCTGATTAGTGCGGAGCACGTCTTCGTTGACTCCACCCATGTGAAAGCCAGTGCGAATAAACGCAAATTTGAAAAGAAAGTTGTTCGCAAAGAGACACGCGCATATCAAGAACGCCTTCAAGAAGAGATCAATCAAGATCGGGAAGACCATGGAAAAAAGCCATTCCCACCTGATAAGTTCGATAAGGATGATTCGAAAGAAATCAAAGAGAGTACAACCGATCCAGAGAGTGGTTACTACGTCAAAGACGAACGGACAAAACAGTTCGCCTATTCATTTCATGCGGCCGCAGACCGAAACGGTTTTGTCCTAGGCACGATTGTGACACCGGGTAATACACATGATAGTAATATGTTAGAGCCATTAGTTGAACAAGTAGTTGAGAATGTCGGAAAACCTGAAGCTGTTGCGGCTGATGCAGTTTATAAAACACCTGCCATTACAAATTATTTATTAGAAAACGAGATAACTCCTGCTCTACCATATACACGCCCACGTACAAAAGAAGGGTTCTTCCGAAAACACGAGTATGTGTATGATGAACACTTTAACTGTTATCTGTGCCCGGCGGGCGAGGTCTTGAAATATTCCACAACGAATAAAGAGGGATATCGCGAGTACAAATCCCCGAAACACATCTGTGCTACATGTCCTTTATTAGCACAGTGTACCGAAAGTAAGGACCATCAAAAAGTGGTGACACGTCATATTTGGCAAGCATATGTGGAAGAAGCAGACCATCTCCGTCATCACAAAGATGTAAAACCAATTTATGCGAAACGCAAAGAAACAATAGAGCGTGTATTCGCAGATGCAAAAGAAAAGCATGGCATGCGTTGGACAACTTTAAGGGGACTTAAAAAATTGTCGATGCAGCCGATGCTTACTTTCGCTGCCATGAATTTAAAGAAAATGGCCAACTGGACTTGGCAAGGTCCACAAATGGTCTAAGAAGAGACCTCGGAGAGGTCTCCCTCTAACTAAATAGGTTGAAAAACCGAGAAAAAGTCTAAAAGGGGTTCGGAATGTGAGCATTCCGAACCCCTTTTGTCGACAATCTGAACAACCCTTATCTTGTGAAGATAAGGGTTGTTTTCAAAGTAAATTAAAATTTTTCGATCATTTCCTTTACGGCTAAAATCGTTCTTTCTTTGATTTCATTTGCCTTTTCTGGGGATTGTAGATATTTATTTATATTCCAATCATTTATTTCTCTTTCATCCAGTTGGCAGCCCATTGACTAATGGGTCCCAGTATTTTTGCTAGTTCGCTTCCTTTTTTAGTTAATAAATATTCCGTTCTAACTGGGCGCTCTGGAATAACATGACGTAAAACAATCCCATGCTCTTCTAATTCTTTCAATCTTTCCGTTAATACCCGCTTACTTAAATCAGGGATGAGTAAATTGATTTCACTAAAACGTTTTGGTCCGCTTAATAATACATATATGATTAGTCCAGTCCATCTTTTTCCTATTAACTCAAAAGTCTTTTCAACCTCAGGACAAAGTTCTGCCTTTTCTTCAATCATAATAACACTCACCTCTTTCAATTAGATTGAATTTTGTTCCTTGTATACTTATTGTAACTAAGTTTCATTTGATTACAATCTAAAAATACATAATTTATTTTAAAAAACTCCCACCGTACATAAAATTGTCAAGGAATTGCCATAAATGATTTGTTTTTTAATTATTAGAGGAAACAAACCATAGTGGACTTATTAAAAATGAAGATGATATTAAAATAGGGAAAAGCTCTATGTTAGTCTTAGCTTTTCCCTGCATTATGAATCTCTAATTGTAATTAGAAAGTGGTTATACATCATCAATCATTTTTAACTTAGAAAGGCTATTTGAACATCTTCATAACGGATTTTTAATAATCTTTCTAATAATTCTAGCTTTGTTTTTAATTCTTTAATTTCTTTTTCGCAGATTACATTTGCTTGTTGGATGTCATTTATCATTGCCATTACTAAGTGTTTAAAATTAGGAGATTCAATTAATACATGCTCAATTAATTCAATTGCATCTTGTTTTTCCTGTTTATTCTTGACAGCAAAAATACTTTGTTGATTCGGTTCAAATACGGTAATAGATTGAAAATCAACAGAGGTTCGTATTCCAAAGTACCTTCTTTCTGTTCCATAAAATTCATTTTCTCTTATCCGCATTAAATCTAAGCCAACCAGAAATTCATAAAAAGGAAAGCCTTTTTTTGGATAATTAATACTTTCAATTTCCATATTTGAAATGTTATCTATAAATATTTCTTTTTCTATTTGTGTTTGAATTACTTTTGATTCTAATAAGCTCATTTTAATGACCTCACTGTGTGTTTTATTTTTTAAAATAGACCTTGCAAAATAAAAAATGTGTATAAAAAGTAACCTGGTTACAATTTCATTATAATGAAGTGGCTAATATAAATCAATCATAAAGTTTTATGATTGATTTATATAATTATCAAACAAAAATCAAATACTATTTATACAAAATAAAAAGGGATAAATTAATGATCAAAATTATAGCATTGTGTATTTTAATATCGATTTTTGTTTTCAATAAATCAAGCGTAACAAATGCTCAGGTCATTCATGAAACACAATCAGGGGATACCTTAAATAAAATTGCATTACAATATAAAACAAAACGAGAAAGTATAGCAAAATTAAATGGTATAAAAAAAGATGCTCATCTTGTTTTGGGACAAGCTATATTAATTTCGGGTACTACTTATGTTGTACAGCAGCGGGGGGGATAACATTGCTAAGATTAAGACCTCTTTCATTTAAGAGATATACACCAAATAAGGTTAAGGATGATATCAACGATGAATAGTCAAAAGCGGAAAATAATAAGGTTGGCTGTTTTGCCCCTTTTAATTTTTATTCCTGGCTGCACTTATCCTCAGCAGAAAATTATTAATGAGGTACAACTTCAAACGATACTGGGGTTTGACAAAGCAGATAATCAGTATGTCGGGACAGCACTTTATTCTGATTACACAGGGGTTGAAAAAAAAGGGGGGAGTTTTACTTTACAAGGAAAAGGAAAGACAGCCCATATTATCAGAGAATCTATTAATCGGCAATCACCCAAACCGATAGAAATTGGAAAGTTGATTCTTCTAATTTTTGGTAAAGAGCTAGCGGAAAATGGAGTGTCTTATTTTGTTAAGACAATTTGTAGGGATCCACTAATTGGAAGTAATATGTACCTCGCTATTTAAGAAGTACCAGCAACAGAATTAATAAATAAAAGTAAAGGAAAAAACAATAAATTACCTATATAAACTGATTGAACAAAATTACAAAAATCAAAATACACCAATTCCGACATTGCATAGTTTTTTACTTAAAGAACACCATGTTGATCCTTTAGGTATAGGTGATTTAGCAAGAGCATATTCAAAGAAATGGAACGAAAGAGAGTTCTATGAAAAGGTATACCCAACAATTGCTATGGATGTAAATTTAAAATTGGATCTCTATCAAGCAGGGATCGGTGAGTAAAAGAATAGGTGATGATATGAGTATACAAGTTAAAGAAAGTTTAACTGTTTCTCCTTTTTTTTTGTTTTTTCTAATTCATAGTACGTAAACCGGCGTAGGCTTATTAAGCTTTCAAAGCAAAATAATAAAAGGAGCAGAACAGGATGCATGGGTTTCACTAGTATTAGTCGGTATCAGTTTTCATTTGATCATATGGATAATGTTTTTCATATTAAAGAAATCAAAGAACGGGGATATAATCTCCTTACATCAACAACTATTTGGGAGATGGATAGGTAGCATTTTAAATCTTTTTTTTATGGGTATAGCTTTTAATTGTTTCAACTGTCGTTAGATCCTATTTATCAGTTCTGATTACTTGGGTGTTTCCATATACGCCGATTTGGTTCTTAACTACAATATTGATATTTGCGATTTCATATATTGTAATTGGGGGCTTTAGGGTTATCACAGGTATATGTTTTTGGGGAGTGGTGATTCCTACTTTACTTTTATTAACATTATATTTCCCGTTACAATATTCTTATTGGACCAATTTATTACCCGTTTTTAATCACAGTTTGAATGACTTTTTTATTTCAGCTAAGAATAGTGTACTTATGTATTCAGGACCAGAATTTTTACTAATTTATTACCCTTTTGTAAAAAATAATAAGAATTCCCAAAAATGGGCACACATTTCACAGGCCTATACAATGATTTTATATTTATTTATTACAATCATATCATTAGTTTATTTTAGTCATGGACAACTTGAACATACGATTTGGCCAACCCTTATCATGTCAAAAATAATCAATTTCGCATTCGTCGAAAGATTTGAATATATCTATATTTTTACTTGGCTTTTAGTGATTCTACCACCTTGTTGTATTGCACTATGGGGAGGAGTTCGAATCCTGAAAGAATCCTTTAAATTCAGAGCTAAAATGTCACTGTGGATGTCTATTATTATTATCTATTTTATTGTTATTAATATCAAAAGTAAAACGGATGTTGATAAGATGAGCTCCATCCTAACCTTAGTTAGCTCTATCGTCATTTATATTTAAATACCAGTACTGTTTATGTTTTTGGTTATTATCGAAGTGGTAAAAAAAATGTAGATAGAAGAATGCAACCTTAAAATCGCATTTACAGTAGAGTACTACATAAAAAAATTAATATAGTGTAAATAGAAATGATAAGTTTTGAGAATTGATATAAATAGATAAAAATTAAACAATATTATATTAATAAGGTTGACAAAAAAACTTAATCAATTAAAATTATCTCTAATTTGAAATGTTTTAGTTTGAGATAAATAATTTAGTTAGGAGTGACACACATTGATTGAACTTTATCCTGTAGGTACACGCTACACAGTAAAAAATGATTGGCTGGAAAGTTCTCTAAGTTTTTCTTTTGGCGAGTATTATGATCCAACTAATTTAGGATTCGGCCCACTGCGGGTTTTTAATGATGATACCGTCCAGCCGGGACGAGGCTTTGGAATCCATCCGCATCGTGAAGCGGAAATAGTCTCAATTATCTTAAAGGGACAGCTTAAACATGAAGACAACTTAGGAAACTCTGGAACCATTAGTCATGGTATTATTCAGCGAATTACTGCTGGGACTGGAGTGCTTCATTCTGAATTTAACGCTTCAAATGATGAAGAAGTACAATTTTTACAGCTATGGTTTTCACCAAATGAAAAAAGGTTAAAACCCTCATACGAAGACATTTCATACGATATGAGAAAATTACATAATCAACTACTACCAGTCATCTCTCATACTGCCTCTGATCAAGTAGCTGAAATCCATCAAGATTTAACACTTTATTTATCACAATTAGATGGAAAGAAGACTTTGAACTTTAATCAGGAATCAGGCAGGAAAATTTACGTCTTTAATATTGAGGGAGAAATTTCAATAAATAAGGATTTTATTTTAAAGTCAGGAGACGCTGCCCGAATTACCGACATTCATGGAATTACAATTCAGGGAAATCAAGATAGTTTCTTTTTATTAATCGATTTACCTGGGGGTGACTTTTAATGTTGATGATTCGTCACTCTATTGGCAGTAGATTGCTGTACCAGGCTAATATATACAATATTGAAAAGCAAGACGATCGTTGGCTAATCTCCGTCTCTTTTGATGAAGAAACTGCTTCGACAGTTTTAGACTTTAATGATGAGTTAAACATTTTTGAAGTAAAGGAAAATGAGAAGACCTGGTTTTATTCCTCTGATGCACAAATTCATTTTCAACATAACGAGAAACAATTAATTATACTTGCTGACCATAAAACTGTATATCCAACTTAATGAATTCTAATTATTGTTATAAAACTGACTATAATTTCCCATAATATAAAATAGCGGGGAACAGTAAATGTATCATTGTTAATTTTCAACAAAAGGAAGTCAAAAGGTTAAACAAATAAATTGACATTTAATATTAAATTCAATTATTATGAATTCGAGATATTTTACTTCAAAATATAACTTTACTGGAGGATATAATGCTATGACTAAAGATTTTTATTCTGTTTTAAAAGAAAGACGTTCATTCTATGAAATCAATAAAGATGTACAAGTATCGGATGAGAGAATTAAGGAGATTGTAGAATTTGCAGTAAAATACACACCTTCTGCTTTTAACTCGCAAACAGCACGCCTTGTAATATTGACAGGGGAATCCCATGATAAATTATGGGATATTACTACTGAGACCTTAAGAGAGTTAGTTGGAAATGGAGACTTTTCTGGAACTCAACAAAAAATGGAATCATTTCAGGCAGGGTACGGAACTGTACTATTTTTTGAGGACGAAGCTATTATTAAATCTCTTCAAGAACAATTCAGCACATATGCTGACAACTTTCCCGGTTGGTCAAACCAATCATCAGGTATGCACCAATTAGTTGTTTGGGCAGCGTTAGAATCAGAAGGGCTAGGAGCATCGTTACAACATTATAACCCACTTATTGACGAAGAAGTGAAAAATGAATGGAATATTCCTTCTAATTGGAAGTTAATTGCCCAGATGCCTTTTGGTAATCCGAGAGCTCAACCAGGTGAGAAAGAATTTAAGCCAGTAGAAGATCGGGTGAAATTATTTAAATAAGAAATATAGACGAAGAGTTTTCTTCCATAAAAAAGCCTGATGGGAATTACCATCAGGTTTTTTATGTACGCCCGGGATGGGTGCAGTCTATAGCGTGTGAGCCCCGAACCGCCCTGTATCGAAGAGTACATAAGATGGAGAGAGGTCAGGGGTTAGTCACCCCCTCCTCCTTGATTTATTAAGGTTTTCCCCTTCAATATAATTAATAAGTTTTTAAGGGGTTCTTTACTTTATTAAGCTTGTTTGCATTCTATCTAATATTATATACGTTTTAACATTTCTACAATTTCCTTTCGGTCATCTTCCTTTTTCATTTCTATAATTGCTCGTTTCTGACAAAATTTACATTCACACTCTTTATCATGTTGCTCCAAATTTTTATTTTTATTGTCCATCTTCATACCTACACTCCTTCCAATCTAATGAAACGTATCTTAAACCATAAAAATATAAACAACAGGGTATAGAATTGTATCTGAATTAAGCATTCCCATAATTACAGAGACAATACTTGAATAATATGATTAAGGTACATTCAAATGGGATAAGGGAAATTTAAGCGAACGTTCAATCAATTGTACTGCTTTATGGGTTTTAACCCATATGGAACAAGCGTTACCGTTGGTCAAGATGGAATTATGATTGAAGATGTTCAAGCAGCTGTAAAACATCAAGCGAAAAGGACTGTTACAGTCGAAGAGTGGGTTAAAAAAGCGAATCAATAAAAGAAGAACTAATCGGAAAGAATCTTCCGTTTTGTTTTTTTATAAATAAAAATTATCAAGAGAGATGGTGAACTGGAATTGAAATTTAATGCAGGGGAAACAATATAGAGGAAGAAATGTACAATAAAGTTTTAACAGATTTGAAAATCCCACTAAGTGAAAAAGAGAATGGCATTCATGTCAAATGGTGTAAACCTAGCAATCATTTTGTAGTTCAACAGGTACAAATTATCAATTACACAATTGGCAATGGAGGCAGCAAGGGAAGTAGTTGGAGCGATGTAAAGGTTTTAAAAGTTCCAGAATTAGCACCTCAATCAGTAATTGAATCAAATCCTGCTTGGAAACATTATTCTGAAGAAGTTGCTTCTTGTGTTCCAACTGTTTCACTAGATGATCTAGAATGGGCAGATGCTATTATTTCCAGCGTATCAACTCGATTTGGCATACTGATCCAGTTATTTTCGGTGCAGGAGGAAACCCATACGGAACAAGTGTAACCGTTGACCAGGTTGCAGACTTTTCAGCTGTTCAAGCAACAGTAAAGCACCAAGCTAAACGAACTGTTACGGTTGAAGAATGGGTGAAGAAAGGGAATATATATAAGCAGAAAGAACTGATTGACAAGTCAAATTTTCTCTTTTGTTTTGGCTTTTATATTTGTTTCCATTATAGGAACTTAATATTGAACGATCAATTAAAGGAGCAAGAATATGTTTAATAATAAGAAAATGGCATTCGCCTTAGGAATGCTAATCATTCCATGATTAACTGTACCTTTTCTTGGAAAAAAATCATTTTTTCGGTTTTTACCTGTAGCAAGTTTTACTAATTTATTCATAAGTGTGTTCAGTGTCATAGCTAATAAGAGAAAATGGTGGATAAATAAAAATCCTCTATCTCCCGGTTTGGTTGATTTTACATATATATTGGGTCCTTTTTTTGTAGCAACACTATGGATATTTCCTAAAATATTTTATAACAAATGCAGTATTGGATGTTATTTGTGCATATCCTTTTGCTGAAATATGGGAACGAGTAGGAGTATTTAAATTAAAAAAATTAAGTCATACGATGTGGTATGTGTTTTGTATTTCTTTAGCAGTTATTATATATGGGTTTCAGAAAGTAGTAGAAAAATCGATAAGGGAAACAAACAGTCCCGAATCAAAATGTTAGGATAAGCATCACATATACCGATTTTAAAGGCTGATATAAAATGAAAAAGACAACTAAATTGGAGGCAATTCTTTGGAGCATTGCTTTTCCGGGATTTGGACAACTTTTAAATGGTCACCTTATTAAAGGAATCTTGTTTATCATTTTAGAATTTACTATTAATGTTAACAGCTCGTTTAACCAAGCTATCATGTTCAGTTTTCTAGGGAAAATAAAAGAAGCGGCAACAGTTGTGGATCACCAATGGCTTATGTTTTATCCTTGTGTTTATATGTTTGCCATGTTTTATGCTTATAAATTTGCGGAAGGGGAAAATCCGCCCTTATCGTTTATCCCATTTGCTTTTGGTGCCTATTTTGTCACAATAGGTTTAATGTACTCACCTAAAATAATTTATGGTATATCATTTGGTCCTATCTGGCTTCCAATGTTGTCTCTGCTTCCAGGTTTAGGAATTGGATTTATCATTCGTCATATTATAATTAAAATTGCTTCTAAGCCTAATTATAGTGGGAGACCTTCCTAATATCCAAAAGGACAATGGGCAGGTTATCTTTTAAAAAATCGGCCCAAAGATAGTCTTACTGTATTTTTATCGGTATTTAACAGTAATACTATTCGCTGCTGTTTAATGGATATAGAAAAATGTGAATTTAAAGCGCAAATAATGCATTTTTTCGTCTTCACTTTTTCTATTAAATTGGGGTTGAACTTTCATGTTTTCCTCTATGTTCTCTTCGTTAGCTGGTTCGCTTTCACATGGAGTGTCATTTCCCTCCCAATATTTTAATAATAGTTTTAAAATATATTGCAACATATATGCTATTTTATATTATATCTTATCATATAAGTTATCTTTAATTTCGTTGACCATATCATGATTACTATTAAATAATACATATAATGATATTAACCATTGGAAAAAGTTAACTTTATTGGTTATAAACAAATTTATTTTTGATCTATAGGGTCAGCCTCTCTTTTCTTAGTGAATTTATTAGCAAGAGCTGAGATACCTGGTGTACCAAGTCCCGTAGCCTGGTTATAAACCGTACCAGGAGTCCCAGTGTATAATCCGTTATCGTTAGTATTTTCAGATGTGTTTAACGGATATAATGGTGAATCGGATTGCCATGCAAAACGGTACATTTGAGTGTTCCAGAATCCAACTTTCGTATAATTATGACTATTAATTAAGGCAGATAAGCAGCATAACTGTGGTGAAATAAAGGAGGTTTCCCCATATGTTGCATACAATTCGAACCAGGAGCACCTGGATCACTAATCCATACCTTGTACCCTGTGTAAGGATATGTATACATTGAAAGATTCGGCATTTTCCCTCCCTTTCCTATGCCTGCTACAATCGATGCACAAGCGTTAGGAGTCCATTGGTCCACCCCTGTATATCTTTTTACACCTGAAACCCCAAGTTGGTAATCTGGGGTTTCAAACAACTGGCTAAAGCCACTGCCTCCTCCTCCTGCAAGGTATCTACCCGATCGGTCGTCAGGATTGTTTAATCCTCGTGCATCAAAATAATTATAAAGGTAATCCAGCTCCATTCTCGTCTTGTCGTTGTTAACATCCGTATTATACGCACTAGAATGGAAGTGGAAAGAAAAGAAGAACCATCTGCTGCTGTAATGAAAGGACTATCAGCAGGGCTATCTACTGATAAAGAAGCTGCATCAGTAATTCCAGAGTTTAGCCCGAATTCTCTTGCTGCATCATAAACACCATCGTCTCCGGCTGATGTTCACATGGAGATGCCTTGAGATGCTGCGTGCATATACAAAGTCCAACCGAGTTCCGTCACCCCACCGCCGCATATCCATCCTGCATGTGAAGAAGGGTTTTAAGTATTGGAGAATAGATTGAGTTTAAAGTTCAAGGAGAAGTAATACGTGCTGAAACTGGGACCAGCATTATGGCTCCCATCGGTGTTCCTTATGCGTTTTATATTCCAACAGACAAACCTGCCCAGTTTCTTATTACAATCGGCAACACAGTACATCCATTATTAAGAAAGTTAGGAAACCAAGATGTTGTATGCTGTTAAAAGATAGCAAAAGCAGAACAACCACAGCCCCTCATTACGTGGATAGTATGACAAAACCGATAGTGTACCAGATATCCTAAAAATTAACTCTTTTATAAAGCCAAACTATTAAAGCTAATGAAACAGTATCGGATAATTGAAAAGAGCTGTCATGATTCCATACAGGATCATGACAGCTCTTTTTAGTTAAAGTATTCACAAGGAAAATGATGAGGGATATTAATCATCTTTGCGTACGGCTATACCCATACTTTCTAATTTATCTATGACCTCTGCCTCTTATTTAAATGAAGAAGCAGTGGGTAGAGCAATTAAGCGGAGTGGTGTACCAAGAGAGGAATTGTTCATTACCACAAAACTATGGGTTCAGGATGCTGGTTATGAGAGCACAAAGAAAGCATTCGCAAAATCACTGGAAAGACTGCAATTGGATTATTTAGACTTGTATTTAATACATCAGCCATTTGGTGATGTATACGGTTCTTGGCGTGCGATGGAGGAATTATATCGGGAAGGTAAAATCAAGTCTATCGGAGTGAGTAACTTCCATCCAGACCGCTTAATCGATTTAATCATTCATAATGAAGTGATTCCTGCTGTTAACCAGGTGGAAACGCATCCTTTCAACCAGCAAATAGAAAGTGCTCAATTCATGAAAGAGAATCATGTGCAAATACAGTCGTGGGGACCTTTTGCTGAAGGTAAAAATGATATCTTCCAGAATGAAGTGTTAGTTTCAATTGCGGAAAAGCATAATCAATCTGTTGCCCAGGTGATTTTACGTTGGCTGACACAAAGAGGAATCGTTGTCATTCCTAAGTCTGTCCGCAAAGAAAGAATCATCGAAAACTTCAATATCTTTGACTTCGAGTTAAGCCAAGAAGATATGGAGAAGATCTCTACGTTAGACACGAAACAGAGCTTGTTCTTTTCACATAGAGATCCTGAAATGGTGAAATGGATTGGTACAAGGAAACTCGAAATTTAATTATACAAAACATCGCTGTCCCACTTTTATATTGGGGCAGCTTTTTTATTGTGAATCATTGGACGTAAGCTAACGGGGGCGTGTACTCCACGGGTGAAAAAGTGAAGGAAAAATAAAAAACCACTCAGAGTGGTTTTTTAATCTTGCATTGCTCCTGCCTCTCGGGAAGTCATTGCACCTTGTCCTTGACTTACATCCTTTTGAATTTCTTGCTTTACTTTTTGTGCATCAGTACCGGCAAATTCCGGTCTCATAATAGAACCCACATTCTCTTTATCTTGTTCCCGTTGCATAGAATTCCTCCGCATTTTATTATTTAACAATCTTATTATTTACAAAAAAACACTCGGTATATCCAGAGGATTTTTACCCCTTTTTTATTAGTCGCCTTACAAACCATACTTGTATAAATAGTATCTCGTATAAGAATGGATAGCATAAAGCTGAATGCCACCATTTCCATCCACCGTGAAAGTGTTCATATCCAGAAAGATAAAAAGAATACTCAAATGCAGTTGAAAATACAGACCATGCAAGGATGTATGTAACCTTGACTTTCCTGGTTCGTTGATAAGGATACCAATTAATCAAAAGAATTGTAGCTGCTGGATAAATACCTAGAATAATAAGGGTAGTTTCCCAATCAATAACCTGTGGATCAAAGAATCCGTACCAGTCCCATTTATCTGTCCATCTGTCAGTAAATTCTGCTGAGAATAGCCCCCAGAAGATCGAAGCATAATATACAATAGCTTGTAACTTCTTTTTGGTTAATAAGGCTACGGTATTAAAGGTCAATACAGAAACATAAAGATACCATATAATCTCCCTCTTTTGTCTGTTGATAAGTATAGGATGTGTTTATGGTATTTTTTTATTATCTATTATGTTTGTTTTTTCTACGCCTTACGAACCTTTCTGACTAAATTGTGGATACATATATGTTAATAATTCGAATATTTGGTTATCTGCTATTCCATATCCATTTTTTTATACTCTGTTGTTAAGAATCTAAAATTTATTCGCTGGTTAGATAGAACGAAACAGTATAACGCTGGGAAAAAAGGTTAATTTAATGAAAGAATTTCAGATGATGAAGAAAGAGGAGTAAAAATGTACACTCAAATTGACAAAATGGGAAGCATATTTAATTCAATACAAAGAGATATTTGGCTTCATCACGATTTATTTAGTCCTGGATGGTGGGGTATTGTTATCTTTAATGTTTTATGTCTTATTTTGTTCTTATTTTTAATGGACCGTTATAGAAGGTTGTTAATTTCTTTTGCTTTTTTAGTGAATTTTGAAATTGTGGGGCTTGTAAATGAAATAGGCAATAATTTCGATTTTTGGAGTTATCCCCACCAGTTAGTTGTTTTGTCACATCGTTTTAATGCGGTAGATTTTGCAACGGTTCCAGTAATTATGTCTTTGACCTATCAATTCTTTAGTAAATGGAAAGCCTATTTTCTCGCTACTATTGTTATATCAGCAATAATGTGTTTCATTGGGGTACCCATCTTTGTTTATTTTGGATTGTACAAGTTAGAAAATTGGAACTATTTATATTCTTTTTTAGTTACAGTTTTAATGTTAATAATATCTAAGTTAATCATTGAATTTGTAAGAAATAATGCGAAAAGACATTCACATTAAAATCTTCTGTAGTTGCTTTTTCTTGTTCAACTTGTGTTTAATCTAGGTCGTCAATCCTTGACTAATCCATTGATTTGTATCTTCATGTTAACTAATACAATTTCATGAATAACATAATAATACCTCGATGAAGGAGTGTTTAGGAATATGGATTTTCAAGGAGAGGACCTTGTCATTGCAGGAAAATGGATACTTGGTGTTGGCTCACTAATTGATGCAATCGGGCAAACACAGCAAAGTTTATCGGGGAGCGACCAGGGTAAAGATTTAATCGCAAAAGGAAATGGAATTGAAGCTTTCGGAAATTCCTTACAAGCCATCGGGAGAACTAAGTTGTTAACACCAAAGAGGGAACTATCACAAATATATACCATCTTAGGTGCCTGGCTTCAGGCTGCTGGTAATACTACGAATGCAGTTGGTGTAGATATTGAAATATACGGTCCAGGAGAGGAAGGAACTGTGATAGATACCCTTGGTAGCGGAATACAAGGCCTTGGTGCAGCATTTGAAGCTGTAGGTGCAACCCTTTTAGAAGAATCGGACTATAGGACTCTTACAATATTTGGAGGTGGTTTCATTTCTTTAGGCGCTTTTTTAGGATCGATCGGAAATATCTATGTTTTAAACAAAAAAAATGTAATAGGGGAACAAATATTATTGGTTGGCAGCTGGTTTCAAGTTCTGGGTTCATTTTTGTTAATTAATGCCGTTACCATTGAGTTCGAACACAAGCCACCTTTAAAACCTGAAACCGACTATTCTTATCCCTATTCTTATAATTCCTTCTCTAATATTGAATAGATGTACTCAAAATAAAGGGTGCAATACTAGAAGTTCCAGCTGCCATTTTGGCAGTTTTTCTTGTTGTGCTATCATTCAATATTTAAGTTATACCGTCTTAGCGTGCAATTTAATCAATATCATTGTTAGTAGGCTCTACATATTGTTCATTTGTAGGACCTCCAAATTGTTTGTTAATCTCCTTAGCTAATTCATCTAAAAAGTCATCAGATAAAAAGGGACTATTTTCTTTGAACATATAATTCCTCATTTCCGTGTGGAATTTTAAAATATTCTACGAGGTTGAATTAAAATCTATATTACTAACATTACCACTGACCTAAAGTTTTAATCTTTTTACATAAATTTCATTTACTTTTGCTATCTACAGGAGTAATATGATCACAGTTTCAAATTCTTAAGTCGCTGAAACCATATGGTACGGGGGAACCATTTTTGTGGGTTGTTATTTAATCCACGGGGTGAATCCTTTTAAGGTAGGGCTACTCAATGGTCCGAATCCGACAGCTAACCTCGTAAGCGTTAAATGAGAAGGAAGGTGGAGCTTGTGACACAAGATAAATGACGTGTCTACAGGTCTATTTACTATGGCTTGTAGGCACTTTTTTTATTTATATAAAAAAATTGTTTTTTTTGTGGAAATTACTGTTTAAAGGGTAATATAAAACTATTAACACTATTGGGTGGTGAGTATTTAATGATTTCAGCCTTAAAAAGGTTTTTAATTGGACGTCCTTTAAAATCCAATGAATTAGGAGAACAGAAACTTAACAAAACGAAGGCATTAGCTATCCTTTCATCTGATGCTCTATCATCGGTTGCATATGGTCCTGAACAAATACTGATAGTTTTAGTTACAGTTGGTGCAGCTGCATTTTGGTATTCAATTCCTATCGCAGTTGGTGTATTAATACTTTTAACAGCTCTTATCTTGTCTTATAGGCAAATCATCTTCGCGTATCCTCACGGTGGGGGAGCATATGTGGTTTCAAAAAATAACTTAGGTGTAAATCCTGGCTTAATAGCTGGAGGCTCTCTATTGGTAGACTACATACTAACTGTTGCTGTAAGTGTGTCTGCTGGTACTGACGCGATAACATCTGCCTTTCCGACCTTACATAAATTTAATGTCGAAATTGCGATTGTATTCGTCATTTTAATTACAATTTTAAATTTAAGAGGAGTAACGGAGTCCGCATCAATTTTAGCCTACCCCGTGTACTTGTTCGTATTAGCGTTGTTCATATTAATTGGTGTGGGAATTTATAATATTCTAACAGGAGGAGTTTCGCCTGAATTACATCCCCCAATTGGTACACCTGTTACCGGAATCAGTTTGTTTATACTTTTAAGGGCGTTTGCCTCGGGAAGTTCCGCCTTAACTGGGGTTGAAGCTATATCCAATGCCATTCCTAACTTCAAAGATCCCGGACCTAATAATGCTTCCAAAACGTTAATGATGATGGGCGCATTACTTGCCATATTATTTTCAGGAATTATTTATTTAGCCTATTATTATGGGATTACGCCAAGCGCAGAGGTAACCGTTGTATCACAGATTGCTGAGGAGACTTTCGGACGGAATTTCATGTACTTTTTTATTCAAGGTACTACAGCATTAATTTTAATCCTTGCTGCAAATACTGGTTATTCTGCTTTCCCATTACTGGCAGTTAATCTTGCAAAAGATAAGTTTATTCCAAGGATGTTTCTTGTTAGAGGAGACCGATTGGGATACTCAAATGGCATTATCATACTTGCCATCACTTCAATCATTTTAATTATTGCTTTTCAGGCAGAAACAGAGCATCTAATTCCTCTTTATGCTGTTGGTGTGTTTATTCCATTTACCTTGTCCCAAACCGGAATGATCGTTAAATGGATTCGAGAGAAGCCTCAGGGGTGGCTTCCAAAACTAATCATAAATGCAATAGGGGCCTTTATTAGCTTTATTGTGTCAATGATGTTCTTTTTAACTAAATTCACTCAAGTATGGTCGGTTTTAGTTTTTTTACCAATTATTCTTTTTGTTTTCTACCGAATTAGAAAGCATTATGAAGCAGTCGGTGCCCAGCTTAGCCTTACAACTTGTGAACCATTGATGCCAATTGAAGGAAATGTACTAATAGTTCCTGTTGCTGGCATGACTAATGTGGTAGCGAATTCGATCAACTATGCAAAATCACTTTCTCAAGATCAAATTATTGCAGTATATGTCTCCTTTGAAAGAGATGACGAGAAAAACTTTGAAGAAAAATGGAAGAAGTGGCAACCAGATGTAAGACTGGTGACGCTTCACTCGCATTACAGAAGTATCATTAATCCCCTTACCAAATTTGTTGATACTATTGAACATAAAGCTAGTGAATCGAATTACCGAGTCACAGTAATCATCCCACAATTTATAACAAAGAAAGGTTGGCACAATATTCTGCATAATCAATCAAGTTTACTGATTCGGGCCTTCTTACTGTTTCGGAGAAATGTAATTATCACGACTGTTCCTTATCATTTAAAAAAATAAATACTATAAAAAATATCAATTCTTTCAGGCAGCTCTACTTTATTTAGAGTTGCCTTTTATTTTAGACAAAAAATACATAACTTCAACATAAAAATTTTTGATTTTATTGTAGGAGGATCTCCAAAACTGTCACTTTTTTACTAAACTATCCTACCCCGTTATTTGAAGAAGAAAAAAACGACCCTCGATGTTGAAGAATCGCACCCGAAAGTGCCTTTATTAGCAGAAAAGAGCCTTCATTTTTCCACAATTCTTTCGTTTTGCCTCGGGTTGAGAGGATAATTTTTTCTAATAAAGAAAAAATTAGGTAGATAAGGGAGACTAAAACATCAACCAACATGAATGATTGAATTGAGGGAAATGGATGAATTTGAAACGAAGAAAGGTTCTCACTTATTTAATTACAATGGTTTTATCTTTTCTTTTTATCATACCTTCGGTGGATGCCCAAAATGTTAAGCCAGAGGTCTTGGTACGAGTAAAAGAAACACTTACTGTCAATGGAAAAGTATTTAAAGATTTAAATTCAAATGGAAAACTTGATGATTATGAAAACTGGGAGTTACCAATAGATAAGCGAGTCTCTGATCTTGTATCCCAAATGACACTTGAGGAAAAAGCCGGACTAATGATTATACCTGAATTTCATGAAATTGAAGGGTCAAAGATGGAACAGCCGAATAATACGATTGATCAACATGCACGTTATTTTGTCTATCGTAAGACACCTAGTGCTGATGTTATTGCCAATACAAATAATATACTGCAAGAGAGAGCTGAGGGAACAAGATTAGGAATACCGGCAGTTCTTATTTCAAATCCGCGAAACCATTTCACTATGATCGCAGATATTACAGATTTAAAAAAAGCAGAAGATTACTATGTACCCGCAAAAGATGGTCCTGATCATTTTTCCATATGGCCAGATTCCTTAGGACTCGCTGCAACCAGAGACCTTGATTTGGTTAGAGAATTTGCTCAAATTGCACGAAAAGAATGGATATCTTCTGGTCTTCGTAAAATGTATGGCTACAATGCTGATGTTGCAACACAACCGTTATGGCCAAGGATCTTAGAAACATTTGGAGAAAGTCCTAAACTTGTGTCAGATATAAACTATTCGTTAATCAAAGGTTTTCAAGGTGAAGAACTTGACAAAAACAGTGTTTCTTTGACTACAAAGCATTTTCCTGGTGGTGGATCAAGATATTTGGGGAAAGATCCACATTTTGAGGAAGGAAATTTTAATATTTATCCAACAACAGGTAGCTTGCAAAAGTATCATCTGCCACCGTTTAAAGCAGCCATTGAAGCTGGAACAACTTCAATACTACCTTACTATGCATATCCAAGTAATAAAAGTGCAAATCAAGGGCTTCCTCCCTATAACGAAAAACAGCAATTTGAAGAAGTCGGTTTTATTTTTAACAAAGCTTTTTTAACCGACATATTGCGCGAGAAACTTGGTTTTATAGGATATGTCATCTCAGATACGGGGGCAATAATTGATATGGCATGGGGTGCTAAACAATTGTCGAAGGAAGAAAGAATTGCTAAAGCATTGGAAGCTGGAGCAAATATTTTTTCCGGACAGAATGAAACACAGCCATTAATAAATGCAGTAGAACAAGGTTTGGTAAGTGAGGAGAAAATCAATCGATCCGTGGCATATTTGCTCACCGAAATGATGGATTTAGGTTTATTTGAAAACCCCTATGTGGAACCGAAAAGGGCACTTCAAGTGGTAAATAATCCGGAATCAAAAGAAAAGGCAGACTTAGCCCATCGGAAGTCTATAGTCTTATTACGCAATGATCAGAATCTTTTGCCCCTAAATGATAAAAAAATAAAAGATTTGAAACTTTATGTCGAGTCGTTCCCAGCTGGTGTACAGAATGCAAATACGATTGCATTTAAAGAAACCATTCAGAAATATGATCCGGGCATCACTTTGACGGATCATTTGGAAGAAGCCACACATGCACTTGTTTGGATAACTCCCAAACAAAATCTTCTTTCAAAGCAACCATTGATTTCCATAGGACCGAATACGCATATTCATAATAAAAATCGGATGATCAAAATACAGAAAACTGTACCGACTATTACTGCCATCAACTTTAGTAGTCCTTGGCTGATTCAAGAAATTGAACCGAATGCAGCAGCTGTCATTGGAACGTTCGGAGTGAAAACGGAAGCTTTAATTGATGTGATTCGTGGGAAATTTAATCCGACGGGGAAACTGCCTCTAACAATTCCAGCAAATCAGGAAGCCGTGGCAAACGACAAGATGGACGTACCAGGCTTTGATGAGGCCCCTTCCTATGCATACCAAGCAAAATTTGGTGACAAGTATCGTTACGGTTTTGGACTATCCTATAATACAGAGCATAAGGAAGCAAAGTCCGGCGGTATCGGTGAATTCTTGAGTAGAATTTTCAAAAATTAAAAAGAAGTGGACCAAAAGGCATGATCAAGGCTATCTCAAAAGTAATTAAAAATGAATCTTACATTCGATGTAATAAATAATAATTGCAAAACACGGCATGTTGATAAAAAGGGTAAAACAAAAAGTTATATCCTAAAAAAAATTAAATGCTTATTAAACTAAAATTGCTCGTTAGCCATTCATTCAGCACTGATTTTTGCGCTTCATGGATGGCTAACGAGTGCTAGCGCTCAAAGAAGGGTCGCTTGTATACAGAGCCATTCCATTAAAGATCTCCATTGTTTCCGGTAAAATGATATGCTATATTATTAACATGACTTATTAAAGAGATTTAATAAGTTTTTTGATCGATACTTATTAAAGTTCTTTAATAAGTGCATTCTAATAGGCGGTGACCCTTATGAACACGACTCCAAAATCGATAGGGAAGGAAATCCTTCGCGGTATTCGTAAATCTCTTTTAGAACTTGGGAGTGCAACAAAAGTTGAACTTAGCGATAAATTAGGAATTAGTTTTCCTACCATAAGTAAATTCTTAACCCAGATGGAAAAGGATGGTGAACTGATTTCAGTCGGTCTTGATGATTCGAGTGGAGGAAGAAGGGCAAAAAGATATACATATAATCCAGAGTATATGTTAGGTTTGGCAATCTTTTTAGAGAGGACAGAGACAAATTATATTGTCTTTAACTGTTTAGGTGAAGTGAAGGATGTTGGAAAAACCTCAAGTCTCTTAGTAGATATAGATTTACGATTATTAATCTACTGTGTTGAAGAGATAAGGGAGAAATATCCAAAAATAAGTTGTGTATCCATTGGTGTACCTGGTTCCGTAGATAATGGACGGATTATTTATATACCAGGGTATGAACACCTTCAAAACTTAGATTTGAAGGGATATTTGGAAAGTCGTTTCTCAATACCTGTTGTAATCGAGAACGATATGAATGCGGCGGTGCTTGGATATCACGATAGTAAGGGAAATAAGAAAGATAAATCCCTTGTTTATTTATATTCAGGTCAAAATGGTCCAGGTGCTGGAATTATGGTCAATGGAGTCGTGGTACGAGGCAGTACTAATTTTTCAGGAGAGGTGTCATTTGTTCCACAGTACGATAACCAAAACTTTGGCCAGGCTTTGCAAAATGAAAAAAGGACTAAGGGAGCATTTATATGTGAGGAATATGAGATTGACGCCATTAGCAGATTAGTAGCTTCCTTTGTATCTATTATTAATCCTTATACCATTATTTTTTGCGATGATGAAGTCAACCAATTTATCCTAGACCAAATTTTAGACCGAAGTGCAAAGTATATTCCAGCAGAGCATCTTCCAGAACTGATAATGAGTGATTGGAAACAAGATTATTTATTTGGATTACAAAGTCTTGGTCTTGATCTCATGATCACCAGAATAAACAACTAAGACAAATCAATACCTATTATAAAAATTTAAAGGCGGGGTTATATTGGCTACATTCTTTTTAGTAATTATCTTCATGGCTTTTATCAGCTTGGGTTTACCTGATTCATTGTTGGGAGTGTCATGGTCTTTGATGCAATCGGAACTTGGAGCTCACTTTGAGACAGCCGGATTGCTTTTTATGACAATCGCTGGGGGAACGATCATTTCCAGTTTTGCTAGTGGAGTTGTACTTAAACGCTTCGGAACTGGCATTGTCACATTTTTCAGTTGTTTAATGACTGCAGGAGCACTGCTTGGGTTTTATTTTGCTCCTTCGCTTTTTTGGCTATTTATTTGTGCCATACCACTTGGATTAGGTGCAGGTGCCGTTGATTCGGGATTAAACAATTATGTAGCGACACATTACAAAGCACACCACATGAGTTGGCTTCATTGTTTTTGGGGAGTTGGGGCTACACTTGGTCCCGTAATTATGGCTCAGTTTATTTCAGGGCAACATTCTTGGAGAAACGGGTATCTTGCCATCGCTGGTCTGCAGTTTGCATTAGTTGTCATTCTTTTCTTCACTTTGCCTTTATGGAATAAGGTTAGAGGAAACAGCATTGTGAACTCAACTAATAAGACAGAAAATACAGATGATGGATTATATGGAGCAGAAGCTAAAAATCGAAAACCTTTGCAAATTAGGGGAGTTAAGCTAGCTTTGATATCTTTCTTGTTTTATTGTGGTGCAGAGTCAACTATGGGACTTTGGGGAAGTAGTTTCCTGATAAATGTTAAAGAATTATCCGTAGATGCAGCGGCAAAGTGGGTTTCCTTGTATTACGCGGGTATCACAATCGGAAGATTTATTACAGGCTTTATTACCTTGAAAATGAGTAACCGTATGCTTATTCGGGTGGGGCAAATAATAGCATTAACTGGTGCCGCATTCCTACTCCTACCTTTGCCTTCCACTTTCTCGCTTGTCGGCTTTATTATGGTTGGATTAGGATTGGCACCGATATTTCCGTGTATGTTGCATGAAACGCCAACACGATTTGGGCAGGAACATTCCCAAACAATCATGGGGTATCAAATGGCCATTGCTTATACAGGTAGTACGTTCCTGCCGCCTCTTCTTGGTTTCATTGCAGTACACTCGTCAATTGGAATCTTCCCATTTGTCATTGCAGGTTTTATTGCAATAATGCTCTTGGGTTCCGAAAAATTAAATATCAAATTGAATAGAAACAATTTATTAAGTGTAAAAAAGAAAAACTCCATAGTAAATTAATGTATATATGCTGGTGTATTAGGATTACGAAGAACAACTAGACTGGAAACATATTGTAGAAGATCGTCATTAGCGTCGATCTTTTTTCTTTGTCGATGTTTCAGATAAAAGATTTACTAATTGAAGTATTGTAACCCAATTTATAGTGATAATATTTTATGAATTGGAAAACAATAGTGCTTAGGAAAGGAGGGATTGAGAATGTATGTGAAAAAGTGGTTAACTGGATTGGTCGTTATGTTTGCGATGATTGTTGTGATGACAACTCCAGGCTCACTCGATGTATTCGCTGAATCCGGCGTCGTAACACAGCCTGTTGAGACAGTGAAAGCGATAGAGGTCGAGTTGCTCGATGATTCCTTTAATCCGAGAGTCATCACGATTCCGAATGGAATTACGACAACACTGATTTTGAAAAACCAAGGTAAGAAAGAACACACCTTCACAGTGGAAAAGCTCAGTATAGACACCGAAGTCCAGCCGGGAAAAGAAAAAACCATTACCGTGAAACCGAATAGTCCCGGTACATATGAACTGATATGTAGGTACCATTTCCAGGAAGGTATGGCTGGAAAAGTAATTGTCAAATAACAAGCAGGGCCAATCGGCCTTGCTTGTTTAATAGGCAAGACTGGAATGATTCACATTTTTCGTTTTAAAGACAGCCAGTTTATCGAACTGGCTGTTTTTGCTCATTTTTTAACCTTGCGACAGAGATTTTCTGTCAACTGCCTACGGTTGTTTTTCTAACCATCTATGTTTAACCAAAATTTTGAATTGTGGTGTTTTTTGCGAAGTATACAGGTGTCCTTTTTTAATCTAAAAACACATACTAGTAGCCTTACTCTATTCACTTCGCTTAATTCATAGTAAAATTTATTAAAATGGTGTAATTGATTTGCATGATCAAAAGGATAAAAAGTAGGATAGTTCATTTTAATGGATGAAAAGGAAGGAAGGGCAAAACGATGGATTTCGAAATGGTTATGCAGGAACTCGAAACGCTTAGCAAGGAACGAATGAAAAAGACTTACATAAGCAATGGTGCACACGAGCCGGTTTTTGGGGTAGCTACAGGTGCCATGAGGCCGCTCGCAAAGAAAATCAAGAAAAATCAGCCTTTAGCCGATCAGCTTTACGCCACCGGGAACTACGATGCCATGTATTTTGCAGGCATCATTGCGGACCCAATGGTAATGACTGAGGCTGATTTTGAGCGTTGGATGGATGGGGCGTATTTTTATATGCTTTCCGATTATGTGGTTGCTGTAACGTTGGCTGAAACTGATATTGCGCAAGATGTTGCCGATAAATGGATTGCAAGTGGTGAAGAACTTAAAATGTCGGCAGGCTGGAGCTGTTACTGCTGGCTTTTGGGTAATCGACCGGATAGTGAATTTAGCGCCAGCAAGATTGCCAGTATGCTTGATCAGGTGGAAAATATGATTCACGATTCTCCTGAACGAACAAAATCCGCTATGAATAATTTTATCTATACAGTCGGAATTTCCTATTTGCCGCTCCATGATAAGGCGGTTGAAACTGCAAAGGCAGTAGGCCCAGTAGAAATCAAGCGGGACAAGAAAAAAAGCAGTATTCTGCTTGCTTCCGAAAATATTCAAAAGGAAATTGATCGAGGGAAACTTGGTTTCAAACGCAAATATGTAAGGTGTTAGCATAGTTTGTAGTGTAACTACTCTAACTGGGAATGAGAGCTCCATACATGATGTAGAAGCTTTAAAACAATAAAATAAAAATGGCTTAGTATTCACTGTACTGAGCCATTTTTTTATGACGAAAATCTTAAGCAAAAATTCGATATCATTAAGGCTGCATTTCGAATACACGACAAATTATTCATTCTATTATGGGACTATATAATTAAAAACCATGAAAGGTGAGGAATTTTGAAAGAATTAGCAGGATTTTTGATTTAAATAAAGGAATATATTCTATATAATTTCGAATTATTCATCAATTCTATCAAGATATGAAAGAGGGTATCCGATATGAATGAAAATTTCTTTGCTGATTATAAAAACTATATTGTTGTACCGGTAGATGAAAAGCATGTTGGAAATGAAGTATTTGATCCCAAAAATTTTGAAGCCTATTATATACTAACACTGTCCATTTTTGATTCCCGTTTATCGACCTGGAAAGATGCAAGTAAATTTGAAATTGATGTTGAAAAAAGTATCAAAATAGTTCTGAGGGATTTCAATCAAATGGAGCGTGAGAAGTACCATCTTCAATTACTAGAATTTGATAAGTATAAAAACTATTTTATCTTGGCCCTTTCTTCTAAAACAAAATTTAATACAGGGGAAGAAAAGGATCGTATTAATGATCTCATTGATAAAAAAGTAACGAATCCATTTTATGTTGGGCAAAATTGGTTCAACCTCATTGGTGATAAAGGAAGAGTTGCCCGTAAACTCTTTTGCTGCTCCTTTAAGGAATATATGGCCCAGGACCAAAACCATTTAAAAAGGGAAGAAAAATACGAAAACATCAGTGAATTCATCCCTAAAAAAGGAGAAATGAAGCTGATTAAAAGCTCGTTGAAAAAGGATATTCTCTAACTGCACAGGTAACCGGTGACTTGCCTTGGCAGGTCAGCGGATTTTTGTGGATAGAACTTGTATTCAAATAATTTACCTATTATTGGGCATCCTCTATTTGAGGATGTTTTTGCTAACCAAGAGGGGTGAAGTTTTTTGAAATGCCCGCAATGTGTTTTTACCAATCCAGATGGTGTGAAATTCTGCTTAAGCTGCGGAGAAAAGTTTATTAAAAATAACACACAAGAGAATGAAAATAGCTTTTTTTATGAGTTTGCCCATTACGTTGATATGGTCCCAAGATTCCAACGATCGATTGAACCAAAATTTCAAAACATATTTTCGCGTGTTTTCCATAATCATAGCGAACTGGAAGCGGACCGGCTGTTTATCGTAGGAACTGCGCTTACGACACCAAAAATTTCGGAAGTGAAGGACACCTGGCCAAAACCATGGCTTTTTGCAAGGGTATTCATCATTTCGCTTCTTGCATTCGTAGGCTTTTATATAGGTGTGAGCTATTTTAGAAATGTGAACTTTATACCCGGACTCATTATTGTTGGTGCTTTTGCTGTTCCGTTTACAACGTTAATCTTCTTCTGGGAGATGAATGCTCCGCAAAATATTGCCTTTTATCGAGTGATATACGTCGTGATGATCGGTGGGATTCTCTCCATGTTAGTCGCACTTGTATTTTTCGATATATTGAAAAACAATATCAATCCGATAACGATTGGAATTGCTGAGGAACTTGCCAAAGCAATTACGGTCATTACGTTTGTTCGATACCGAAAATATAGATATATTCTAAACGGCCTTCTTATTGGTGCTGCAGTTGGAGCCGGTTTTGCCGCGTTTGAAACAGCTGGATATGCTCTAAGGGCACTGCTTTCTGGGGATGGTGCAACTCTCTACAACACGATCCTATGGAGAGGGATCTTTGCACCCGGCGGCCATATTGCCTGGGCAGCACTGACTGGTGCAGCATTCTGTAGAGTACAAGGAGACCATCCATTTAATCTTAACATGCTATTCCGCTTTAGGTTTTTACGCGTCTTTATCTTAGTGGTTCTGATGCATGCATTATGGGACACTCCTATAACAGGAATGTTCCCCTTCGGACAGATTTTTCTAATGCTAGCTTCATGGGTAGTTGTCTTCCTGCTCATCCGTGCTGGTCTTAAGGAAATTGGAGAAAGAAAAATAAATGTTTAAGGAGCAGAGGAGAGTTCTTCTGTTTCTTTTTTTATATTAAGCAAATGTCTTTGTAGTCCCTAAGTCCTATTTTATATAGGAACAATGAACTAAAATTATCCTTTCATATTGACAGCATCCATGGCAAATTTTATATTAATACTCAAGATAAGTATTCAGAATTAACAGACATCTATTTCAAATAGAAACCGGTTTCTATTTGAAAAAATAACAGCACGTATCCTTACTTAAAATTTATTCATACAAAACTACTAGATATATTTTTTTTCGTTAGTATAGAAACCGGTTTCTATACCAACAAATTTAGGAGGTAATCATAAAAGTAACTGTCTCAATCTAGGAAAATAGTAAAAGGGGGATTAACATGGTAAAAGCTAATTTTAAACAAATGGCTAAAAAGATTTTAACATGCGGTTCGGCCACGGCCCTTACCCTAAGTTTGCTCGCACCTGCAGCACCTGTAGCAATTGCCGCCGAAGAAGCCCAATCGAACACTGTAACAGAGAAGGTGAAATTAGACCCAAGTTATCAACAGGCACCATTTGATGGCTGGGGAACAGCACTTGTATGGTTTGCTAATATTACGGGAGGCTGGCCGGATGAAGTAAAAAATCAATTAGCCGATGCCCTTTATGGCAAGGATGGACTTAATTTTAATATTGCTCGATATAATATAGGCGGTGGTGATTCACCAGAGACCACTCCGTACATGCGTCTTGGCGGAGCAGTCCCAGGTTATTGGAATCGGCCGGCCGAATTTGGACCGCCCAATGGTAACACAGCAGGCTGGACAGAGCCGAAGAATTGGTGGGACCCTAAAAACCCTGACCATTGGAACTGGAGCGCTGATGCCAACCAGCAATGGTGGCTGAAAGCAGCTAAGTCTAGAGGGGCTGATACGTTTGAAGCCTTTTCAAATTCGGCACCATACTTTATGACGCAAAGTGGATACGTATCCGGAAACTGGGATGCAAACAAAGATAACCTGAAGCCTGATCAATACACGAATTTTGCCAGCTATTTAACGGGAGTTGTGGACCATTTACAGCAAGAAACAGGGATTAAATTTAAAACGCTTTCACCGGTAAATGAACCCAATACTAACTATTGGGGAGCCAAAGGCAGACAGGAAGGATCACACTGGGCACCGGCATCACAAGCGAAAATGATTAATGAGGTGAAAACACAATTAACCGAAAAAGGTTTGAATACCGTTGTCTCGGCAATGGACGAAACCAATCCATCAAAATTCCGATCCAATTGGGATGCCTACAATACGGAAACCCGCAATAATATTGGACAGTTGAATGTACATACGTACGGAACGGGAGAAAGAAATGGTGCCAGAGATATTGCCAAGGGTGCGGGGAAAAAACTATGGATGTCCGAGGTTGACCTAAGTGTCGGCGGCCAGAATCATGAGGACATCAAGCCAGGGATTGCTATATCAGAAAGAATCCAGGCGGATATCCAGCAGCTCGAGCCGGAAGCATGGGTGCTTTGGCAAGCAGTTGAAGATGAAGTAAACATGAGGCCTGAGCATGAAAATGGCAACTGGGGTTTGATTCAGGTTGATTTTGCCGCAAAGGATTTCAGCAATTTTAAAATATACAAAAATAAAAAATACTACGCAGTGGGCAACTACAGTAAATTTATCCGCCCTGGCGACCAGTTTATCAACACAAACAACCAAAATACCTTGGCCGCCATTGATGCGAAAGATGACTCCGTTGTCGTCGTTTATACCAATTCAACTGCGGAACAAAAAGTAGTCAACTTAGACTTATCTGGATTTGAAACGATAAATGGTACAGCATCGGCAACGCCATATGTAACATCGGCCACCGATAATTTGCAGAAAAAAGAAGACATCAAGGTAAAGGATGAAAAATTAGCAGCGGTGGTTCCCGCACAATCGATTACAACATTCGTCGTATCCGGTGTTTCTGGAGTCAACAAGGATGCCGGATTCTTAAATAATCATGATAAATACAAAATTAGCAATCTAAATAGTGGAAAGGTCCTGGATATCACTCAGGATGGCAAGATTGTGCAAAAATCCTATGACCGCGATAAAGCGAGCCAGCAATGGAGCCTTCAAAAAGTGACCAATGGATACAGCTCCAAGGAATTATATAAAATCGTCGACACCAACAGTGGCAAAGTAATTGGTGTAGAAAATGGGTCCGCTGTGGAACAAACCTATCAAAACACTGTCAGCCAAAAGTGGATGTTATCCACCTCAGGCAATCAGCAATACACTTTCATTAACGCAGCAAACGGTCAGCTGCTGGAAGTTGGCGGCGCGTCAACAAAAGAAGATGCTGGTGTGGACGTCTGGTCAGCGAATGCTGGAAAGAATCAGAGTTGGAAAATCGACAAGTCCGGAATTGTAGAAATTGAGCCTGCCAATGTCGTTGTCACGAAGAAAAAAATCGCACCGGAACTGCCACAGGAGATAACTGCTATTTACGGTGACGGGATAAAAGTGCAAAAAGCGGTCCAATGGGAGCCGATTGTACCTGATCAATATGACAGGGAAACCTTTTTTACCGTGAAGGGCACGGTAGAAGGAACGAACATCCCAGCAGTTGCCAATGTTACCGTCAGCAAAGTGGAAAGTGTCGAACCAATTAAAGTGAAAACTGTTCCAGGTAAAGCGCCGGAACTGCCTGAATTTGTTCCTGCTAAACTTAAAATCGGTACAGAAGGAAACGTACGTGTGAATTGGGAAACAATTGACCCAAGCAAGTATGAAACGCTTGCCAAATTTACCGTAAAAGGCTCGATTCCGTATAGTCCGGTTAAATTAACTGCCAATGTGCAAGTCACCAAACCGGCATTGCAGAACATTGCCTTAAACCTTCCAGGCTCTGATCAGGAGTTTCCAAAGGCAACCGCTTCCTTTACAGGACAGTATGATAAAGCCGAAAATGTTAACGATGGTGAAATCTCTTCCATTCGCTGGACGAATTGGGATCCAAACAGCTGGAGGTCAGAAGATTGGGTAGCAATTGATTTTGGGAGTGAAGATACGATTTCTACACTCGATTTGCATTTTTATGATGATGGGGGTGGAACGAGACCACCAGCATCCCTACAGCTTGAGTACTGGGATGGTACCGAATGGAAGGCCATCGATGGTACCCAATTAGATGTGAATGCGAAAAAGGACTTAACGGTGAATTTTGCACCAGTAACCACATCGAAGGTCCGAGTGGTGATGAAAGCGATGCCGAATACATGCATTGCGATTTCGGAAATTGAGGTATTTGGAAAAGGAGATGTCACGAAGGCTGAACCAAGCATTGGCGATGATGCAACACTTGAGAGCATCTTAATCGATGGGAAGCCGCTAAAGGATTTCCAACCTGACCAATTTACTTATGATGTGAAGGAAAAAGCATCGAATTCTCCTGTTGTTACTGCAGTAACCAACGACCTATTTGCCTCTTATCAGGTATCTGAAGTAGAGGACGCTGCTGTGATCACAGTAAAATCGGAGGATGGGCTCCGGACTGAAACCTATACGGTTAAATTTAGATAATCCAATTGGTCATAGTTGAGGATGCAGTAGTCCACAACTATGACTTTTTATTGCCATTTTTTCCCCCGCCTTCACGTTCACCCTATCGACTACCATCTTTCTATTAAAATAGATTACAATTGGAAGAAAGATACTTAAGATAAAACCGATTACTATATTTAGGTTTATATCTCTAAGAAGGGGGGCTTCAGTTGGACAAAAAAACGTTTACCATCTATGATATTGCCAAAGCCACAAATGTATCTCCGGCAACTGTATCGCGGGTCCTAAATGGCAATTATCCAGTCAGCAAAAAAACAAAAGAGAAGGTGCTGGCGAAAATACAGGAATATAATTTTCAGCCAAACAGTATTGCAAGAAGTTTATCAAAAAAAGAAACAAAGATGATCGGGCTGATTTTGCCAGACATCACGAATCCATTCTTTTCAAGCTTCTGCATGAAATTGGAGAAATACGCTCAAAAAAAGGGATATACGATATTCTTATGTAATTCTATGAACGATAGCGAGATGGAGTCCGTTTACCTAAAGGTTCTCTCGGAACGCCAGGTCGAAGGGATCATCATGATGGGCGGCCGGATTAATAAATCGTTAACGGATGCGGAAGATGCCGCTGAGGTGCAAGAGGTTATGAAAAAGATCCCTATTTTGATGGTCAACGGAGAGATGGACGGTGTCGATTGTTATAAAGTGAAATCCGATGAGCTGTTGGGTATGAAGATGATTGTCGAGCATTTAGTCGAAATGGGGCACAAAAAAATTGGCTTGCTGGGAGGAAAACAGGGGATCACTTCAACCGATATAAAAGTAGAGGGATTCAGGCAGAACCTGGTGGACAATGGTCTAGTTTATCATCCTGAATGGCATATTTACAGTGGTTTTTCGGTAGGAAGCGGACAAAAAGCGATGAACATGCTGTTAGAAAACAAGGAGCTGCCAACGGCCATTATTTGTATGAATGATATGATTGCCTCCGGAGCTTTAGTTGCGTGCAATCAGCAACAGATCAATCCCAAGAAATTTGCCTTTGTAGGCTATGATGATTCGTTTGTCGCAGATATCTTGACGCCGAGCCTTACCTCGATTAACCATGATTACGAAAAACTTGGCAGGGTGGCACTAGATTTAATAATCAACGCAAAAAATGAGCAAGAAGTACCCGAAGTAACAAAAGAAGTAACGATTGAACCCTTTCTCACCAAGAGGAACTCCACTGATTGGTGACTACCACGCTGCTGGCAGGAAGAATTATGCTGGTGACTTCGTTAATACTTCAAGTCATTGATTCTAAAAATGTGCACAAATAGGTGAAAAAATTGAAAAAATGGTTTATAATCATTTAGTCATTTAAAATTATATAGTTCGCATTTTGCGAAAGTGGTTCTAGCCCCCCACATTAAAAAAACTAAGATGAAGCAGCACTTCTATCTTGGGGTGCTGTTTTTTTCTATTTGAAAGGAAGTATTCGATATACATGTTGAAAAACGAAAAGGCAATTGTTGTGTTTAGTGGTGGACAAGACAGCACCACATGTTTATTTTGGGCATTAAAGCAATTTAAAGAAGTAGAAGTAGTTACATTTGATTACAATCAACGGCATAGTTTAGAAATTGTATGTGCCAAAAATATAGCCAAAGAACTTGGTGTGAAACACCATATTTTAGATATGTCATTATTAAATCAACTAGCCCCTAATGCGTTAACACGTTCAGATATTGAGGTGACTGATGGCGGCGAAGGGGAACTGCCGTCTACATTTGTGCCAGGTCGTAATCTGTTATTCCTAACCTTCGCAGGTGTTTTAGCACGTCAGATCGGTGCCAAGCATTTAGTCACTGGTGTTTGCGAAACAGATTTCAGCGGGTACCCAGATTGTCGCGATATTTTTATTAAATCACTTAATGTCACCTTGAATCTATCGATGGACGATAATTTTGTAATTCATACACCATTAATGTGGTTAAACAAAGGTGAAACATGGGCCATGGCAGATGAATTAGGAGCGTTTGAATTTGTTCGTGAAAAAACATTAACCTGTTACAATGGTGTGATTTCGGATGGATGTGGAGAGTGTCCAGCTTGCGTCTTAAGAAAAAGAGGGCTTGATGACTTTCTTAATGGGAGGTTTTAAACGATGGGTTTCAGAATCGTCGATAAACTTCAAAAAATAAATGAGGACATTCAACCTCATCAATTAAAATATCATTCGAAACGTGTGCTAGTGAGCAAGGAATTTACCTTTGATGCTTCACACCACTTGCATTGCTATGAAGGGAAATGCAAGAATTTGCACGGCCATACGTACAGAGTTATTTTTGGATTAAGTGGTTTTGTTGATGAACGCGGCTTAATGATCGACTTTGGCGATATTAAAGACATTTGGAAAAATGAAATCGAAATCTATCTTGATCATCAATACCTAAACGAAACCCTTCCATCGATGAATACAACAGCCGAAAACATGGTTGTCTGGATATATGAGAAAATGAAAGATGCCTTAGCAACAGAAGAACGTAGGAACCAATATCATGGTGCAAGAGTGGAATTTGTCCGTCTGTTTGAAACCCCAACAAGCTACGCAGAAGCGAGAAGGGAGTGGATGGAGGAATGAGTAAGATTCCTGTATTAGAAATTTTTGGCCCAACCATTCAAGGAGAAGGCATGGTCATTGGTCAAAAGACGATGTTTGTTCGGACAGCCGGCTGTGATTATTCATGCAGCTGGTGTGATTCTGCCTTTACATGGGATGGCAGTGCCAAAGAGGATATTCAGCAAATGACCGCTGAAGAAATTTGGGATGAATTAAAAAGAGTCGGTGGGGACAATTTCTCGTTTGTGACGATCTCAGGGGGAAATCCGGCGCTATTGAAAAACTTAGATGTGTTTATCGATTTATTAAAAGAAAAAGACATCAAAATTGGCATCGAAACACAAGGAAGCAGATGGCAGGACTGGTTCCTAAACGTCAATGAACTGACCATTTCACCAAAGCCGCCGAGCTCTAACATGGTAACCAATTTCGAAATATTAGATTCTATTTTTCAAAATTTAAACGACAATGATTTTAAACATCAAGTGAGTCTAAAAGTCGTCATCTTTGATGAAGCCGATCTTGAGTATGCGAAAAAGGTTCATAGCCGATACGCAGATATTCCTTTTTATCTCCAGGTTGGGAACGATGATATTACGAATTTTAATAATAATGAATTGATTCAAAAACTACTCTTGAAATATGAGTGGTTAGTCAATTGTGTGGTTTCGGACCCTCAATTGAATGATGTAAAAGTATTACCACAATTGCATGCACTTCTTTGGGGAAATAAGCGGGGCGTGTAAGGACAGGGACCATGAAGGACCATGGGATCATGGGGACGGTTCTTACAGGGT
>NZ_NUOW01000023.1:0-74313 GCF_002584635.1 Bacillus sp. AFS031507 | reverse complement strand
TGGTTGTTTTTTGTGTTTTCGAAGATTTATGTATGGGTGAACAGAAAATGATAATTGTGCCCATGGAAGAGGAAAAGAGCCTGGGCCGGTCACAAAAAAGAATAATTATGCCCATGGAGGAGGAAAAAAGCCTGGGCCGGTCACAAAAAAGAATAATTGTGCCCATACAACAGAAAAAAAGCCATGGACGGTAACATAGGAGGACTTATGTTACCGAGGAAGAGGAAAAAGACCATCCACGGTAACAAAGCAGGGCCGCTCCCAACCCCTAATGAAAGCAGTTCATAGCCAGCACAAGTCAAAAGCAACCAGAAATGGTTATTTTTTTTGTGTTCACAATTTCACCCCTACATATTTTAACTAATGTACGTTTCACAATGGCGGGATTTGGAGAAAATCATTAGTAGTGAATCATTGCATCTACATAAAAAATTCAGTATAATTTAGTCAAATATAGTCAAAGTCAGAGAATGGGGGTGGGAAGATGAGAAACATCTCTGATATTATTGAAAAATATCTTAAACAAGTATTGGAATTAAGTGAAAAGGATCTTGTTGAAATTAAACGAAGTGAAATCGCTGATAAATTTCAATGTGTACCATCTCAAATAAATTATGTGATCAATACCCGTTTTACAATTGAAAGAGGATATATTGTGGAGAGTAAACGGGGCGGTGGTGGGTATATAAGGATCATGAAGGTTCAATCCCATGACTTGGCCCATTTAATTGATCAATTGCTCTCACTTATCCAAGGCAGGGTTAGTCAAACAAGTGCAGAGGACGTCATTTTAAGGCTCGTCCAAGAAGAAATTATTTCACAGCGGGAAGCGAAAATTATGTTAAGTGTAATCGATCGTTCCGTTCTTTATATTGATCTTCCATACCGAGATGAATTAAGAGCAAGAATGCTAAAAGCGATGTTAACATCTTTAAAATATAAATAAATTTTTTTCTGAGTAAGAGGTGAAAGTATGATTTGCCAAGAATGTAATCAAAGACCTGCAGCTCTTCATTTTACAAAAATCATTAATGGTGAAAAGACTGAAGTGCATCTTTGTGAAAAGTGTGCTCAGGAAAAGGGAGAAATGTTCATTTTCAATGGGGAATCGGGTTTTGCTTTTAATAATTTATTAGCAGGATTATTAAATATTGATCCAAACTTTCAAAAGCCAAGCCAAAGTCCCTTCCACCAGGAGGAGATTCTTCAATGTGACTCTTGCTCAATGACTTTTCCACAATTTCTAAAGGTAGGCCGCTTTGGATGTTCCCATTGTTACGAAGCATTTAAAGAACAACTTATACCAGTTTTAAGACGACTTCATAGCGGGAACTGGACACATAATGGGAAAATACCGAAGAGAATTGGCGGAGGAATCCATCTTCGTAAACAAATTGAAGAATTGAAAAGTAATCTAAAGGATTCAATCCACAATGAAGAATTTGAAAAGGCGGCAGAGATTCGTGATGAAATACGAAAGTTGGAGAAGAATTTAACAGCCAGCCATGAGGGAGGGGAATAACATGTCGCTTGAACGATTTCTAAATCAAGCTGTCAGCTCCTGGATGAGTGCGGAGGGACCGGATTCAGATATTGTCCTTAGCTCCCGGATTCGTTTGGCTCGTAACTTTGATGCTTATAAATTTCCAACCCTTTTTTCACATGATGAAGCAAAATTGATTATTGAAAATATGGAAGAAATTTTAAAACAGTCTCCTATTCAAAAGTTTGGCCAAATGGAATTGTTGAAAATTGAAGAATTACAGCCGCTCCAAAAAAGGGTATTAGTTGAAAAACATATAATAAGCCCTCATCTAGCTGAAGATTCACCATATGGGGCAGTTCTATTAACCGAAAATGAAGAAGTTAGTATTATGATTAATGAAGAGGATCATATTCGGATTCAATGCTTGTATCCAGGTTTGCAATTATCTGAAGCGTTGGATGCTGCGAATGAAATCGATGATTGGCTTGAAAGTAATATTCAATACGCATTTGATGAAAAACACGGCTATTTAACCAGTTGTCCTACTAACGTTGGTACAGGTCTACGTGCTTCGGTCATGATGCACTTGCCAGGGTTAATGTTAACACAGCAAATTAATAAAATTATTCCTGCAATTCACCAATTAGGTCTTGTTGTTAGAGGAATTTATGGTGAAGGTAGCGAAGCATTAGGTAATATATTTCAAATTTCTAATCAAATCACACTTGGTAAATCAGAAGAGGACATTGGCCGTGACCTAAAAGGGGTTGTAAGTCAACTCATTTCACAAGAAAGGTCGGCCCGTGAAGCATTACGAAAAACTTCGAACATACAATTAGAAGACAGGGTATTCAGATCATTAGGTGTGTTATCTAATAGCCGAATTATTGAATCGAAAGAAGCAGCTAGATGTTTATCCGATGTTCGGCTTGGAATAGATATGGGTTATATTGATAAAATGCCTAAGACAATCTTAAATGAATTAATGATATTGACCCAGCCAGGATTCTTACAGCAATATGCTGGGGGTTCATTAAGACCACATGAAAGAGACATCAGACGGGCAGCATTAATTAGGGAACGAATAAAAATGGAGCAAGAAAAATAGTGGGGAGGAAAAGAATATGATGTTCGGCCGTTTTACTGAAAGAGCGCAGAAAGTTCTAGCTTTAGCACAAGAGGAAGCGATTCGTCTTGGTCATAACAATATTGGAACAGAGCACATTTTATTGGGGTTAACTCGGGAAGGTGAAGGGATTGCTGCGAAAGCCCTTTATGGACTTGGGCTAGGTTCTGAAAAAATCCAAAAAGAAGTAGAAAATTTAATTGGCAAAGGACAGGATGCTTCTCAAACCATTCACTATACTCCAAGAGCTAAAAAGGTCATTGAATTATCGATGGATGAAGCACGAAAATTAGGGCATTCTTATGTAGGGACCGAGCATATTCTCCTTGGCTTAATCCGAGAAGGAGAAGGGGTTGCTGCCCGAGTACTTAATAATTTGGGAGTTAGTTTAAATAAGGCAAGACAGCAAGTTCTTCAACTATTAGGAAGTAATGAGTCTGGCGGGCATCAAGGCGGGGCATCAGCAAGTGCTAATACGCCGACGCTGGATAGCCTTGCACGGGATCTAACATCAATTGCCCGCGAAGGAAGCCTGGATCCTGTTATTGGGCGCGGTAAGGAGATTCAACGTGTGATTGAAGTGTTAAGCCGTCGGACAAAAAATAATCCGGTATTAATTGGAGAGCCTGGTGTAGGTAAAACAGCCATTGCAGAAGGACTCGCCCAACAAATTGTCAATAACGAAGTTCCTGAAATTTTGCGTGATAAACGCGTTATGACGCTAGATATGGGGACAGTCGTTGCAGGAACAAAATACCGCGGTGAATTTGAAGATCGTTTGAAAAAAGTCATGGATGAAATTCGCCAAGCAGGAAATATTATTCTTTTCATTGATGAGTTGCATACATTGATTGGTGCGGGTGGTGCAGAAGGGGCTATTGATGCTTCCAATATCTTAAAACCATCGCTTGCTCGTGGAGAACTCCAATGTATTGGAGCAACCACACTGGATGAATATCGCAAATATATCGAAAAAGATGCCGCTTTAGAACGACGATTCCAGCCAATTCGTGTCGATGAACCAACAGCGGAAGAATCAATTCAGATTTTAGAAGGGTTACGTGACCGGTATGAAGCCCATCACCGTGTCTCCATTACAGATGAAGCGATTAAGGCAGCTGTTAAACTATCAGACCGCTATATCTCTGATCGCTTCCTGCCAGATAAAGCGATTGATTTAATCGATGAAGCAGGTTCCAAGGTACGTCTTCGTTCCTTTACCACTCCACCTAATTTAAAAGAATTAGAAGTGAAGCTTGAGGAAGTACGAAAGGAAAAGGATTCTGCAGTCCAAAGTCAAGAATTTGAAAAAGCGGCTTCTTTACGGGATACGGAGCAGCGTTTGCGTGAACAACTAGAGGAAACAAAGAAGAACTGGAAAGAAAAGCAAGGGAAAGAAAACAATGAAGTAACAGTTGAAGATATTGCAAGTGTTGTTTCAAGCTGGACCGGTGTCCCTGTTTCCAAGCTAGCTCAAACAGAGATGACGAAGCTGCTTAATTTAGAGGAAGTTCTCCATTCTCGTGTCATTGGCCAGGAGGAGGCTGTTAAGGCAGTATCTAAGGCGGTCCGTCGTGCCAGAGCAGGATTAAAAGATCCAAAACGGCCAATTGGCTCCTTCGTTTTCTTAGGACCGACTGGTGTAGGGAAAACAGAATTAGCCCGTGCCCTTGCTGAAGCCATGTTTGGTGACGAGGATGCGATGATTCGGATTGACATGTCCGAGTATATGGAGAAGCATTCTACCTCTCGTCTTGTTGGTTCACCACCAGGATATGTCGGCTATGAGGAAGGCGGACAATTAACAGAGAAGGTTCGCAGAAAGCCATATTCCGTTGTTTTGCTTGATGAAATTGAAAAGGCACATCCAGATGTATTTAATATCCTTTTGCAGGTTCTAGAAGATGGCCGTTTGACTGATTCAAAAGGAAGAACAGTAGATTTCCGTAATACCGTCTTGATTATGACATCCAATGTTGGTGCTGAAGCATTAAAACGGAACAAGTATGTCGGCTTTAATATTCAGGATGGCGAACAGGATTATAAAGACATGAAGGGGAAAGTAATGGGCGAATTAAAGAAAGCCTTCCGCCCTGAATTCTTGAACCGTATTGATGAAATTATTGTTTTCCATGCGTTGGAGAGAAAGCATCTTGAAGAGATTGTAACTTTACTTTCAGAGCAGTTAATTAAACGCTTAAAAGAGCAAAATATTTCTTTAGAATTAACTTTAGCAGCAAAGGAAAAAATTTCTCAGGAAGGTTATGACCCTGAGTATGGGGCAAGACCATTGCGCCGTGCGATTCAAAAGCATATTGAAGACCGACTTTCAGAAGAACTATTAAAAGGAACATTATTAACAGGTCAGCATGCGGTGATCGATGTTGATAATGGAGAATTTATTGTTCGAATGGAAGAGAAAACAAGTTTGGTAAAATAGAAATGTAATCAATTAGTGTTGCTATACCATGAGAGGTACACGTTAATAAAGCTAAACCGTGTACCTCTTTTTTTAATTATTTGTAATGTTTCAACGAGAGGATCGAAGTAGAATGGCAAAACGTAAGACAAAGTTTATGTGTCAGGAGTGCGGGTATGAATCTCCAAAGTGGATGGGGAAATGCCCTGGCTGCGGTGAATGGAATAAGATGGTCGAGGAAGTTGAAGTAACTGGTGCAACAAGAAGAGGGGCATTCGCCCATTCCCAAGGCGGATCAGGACTGTTAACCAAACCAATGCCGATCAATTCCATTGAAATGGAGAATGAACCAAGGATTCAAACGGACTTAAATGAATTAAACCGGGTACTTGGCGGGGGTGTGGTCAAGGGATCCTTAGTGCTGATTGGCGGAGACCCTGGAATCGGTAAATCAACGCTTCTGTTACAGGTATCATCGCAATTAGCGAATAAAGGAAATAAGGTTTTATACATATCTGGTGAGGAATCATTACGGCAAACAAAGCTTCGTGCGGAGCGATTAGGAATATCCTCTGAAAATCTCCTCGTTTACTCTGAAACGAATCTTGAGGAAATTAACCGGACCATTGATAGTACAAATCCAAGCTTTGTCATTATTGATTCTATCCAAACGGTATTTCACCCAGATGTGACAAGCGCGCCTGGGAGTGTCTCACAGGTGCGTGAGTGTACCTCGGAATTAATGAGAATTGGGAAAACCAAAGGGATTGCGATCTTTATTGTTGGACACGTAACCAAAGAAGGATCGATAGCCGGCCCTAGGCTGTTAGAGCATATGGTGGATACCGTCCTCTATTTTGAAGGTGAAAGACATCATACCTATCGGATTTTACGGGCAGTTAAAAACCGTTTTGGTTCAACCAATGAAATGGGAATCTTTGAAATGAAAGAATTCGGTCTTGAAGAAGTGGCAAATCCCTCCGAGATATTTTTAGAAGAGCGTTCACGAGGTGCTGCTGGCTCAACGGTGGTCGCATCGATGGAAGGGACAAGGCCGGTCCTCGTTGAAATTCAAGCGTTAATTTCCCCCACTAGCTTTGGGAACCCAAGAAGAATGGCCACAGGAATTGACCATAACCGTGTGCCGCTTTTGATGGCGGTATTAGAAAAGCGAGTTGGGATGCTTCTTCAGAATCAGGATGCTTACCTAAAAGTTGCAGGAGGCGTAAAATTAGATGAACCAGCAATTGATTTAGCCGTTGCTGTCAGTATTGCGTCAAGCTTTAGAGATAAACCAACAAGACCAACCGATTGTATTATTGGAGAAGTCGGGTTAACCGGTGAAGTAAGAAGGGTTTCAAGGATTGAGCAGCGTGTCCAGGAAGCGGCCAAGCTAGGATTTGAGCGAGTCATTCTACCAGCTAATAATCTTAGCGGCTGGAAGGGCCCAAACGGAGTTGAACTCATTGGTGTGAAGTCAGTGAGCGAAGCATTAAAAGCAGCGTTAGGAGTGTAGCAGATGGAGAGTAAAAAGCTTGGTGAGCATACCGTAAGTGAAGTTTTACAGTTCCTTGCACCTGGTACACCCATTCGCGAGGGAATCGACAATGTGCTCCGTGCGAACACAGGCGGGCTTATTGTCATTGGTTTTAACGAAAAGGTAAAAAGTATCGTTGACGGCGGCTTTGAAATCAATTGCCCATTTTCGCCCAGCTTTTTATATGAACTAGCAAAAATGGACGGGGCCATTATCCTCAATGAATTAGGAAATAAAATTCTTTTTGCCAATGCCCAGTTAGCCCCTGATTCCGATATACCTTCTTCTGAAACAGGGATGCGGCACCGCACAGCGGAAAGAGTAGCGAAACAAACAAAAGCTCTAGTGATTGCCATTTCCCAAAGAAGAAATGTCATTACCCTGTATCAAGGGAATTTTCGCTATGCATTAAAAGATATTGCGGTAATTTTAACAAAAGCCAATCAAGCCATTCAGACGCTTGAGAAGTATAAAACCGTTTTGGAACAAAGTATCAGCAATTTGAGCATCCTAGAGTTCGAGGAGTCCGTAACCTATAACGATTTTTTACTTGTTCTCCATCGTTTTGAAATGGTCTTAAAGATTAAGAATGAGCTTCTAACCTATTTACATGAGTTAGGAACAGAAGGCCGTCTCATTCGTTTACAATTGAATGAAATATTAACAGATCTCGAAGACGAGACAATGCTCATTATTAAAGATTATGCCTTCGACAGAGACATCAAGGCCAGAGAAGTGATTGGACGGATGCAGGTCATGGCCACGAGCGGTACCATTGAGGATATGGTCTTATTAAAATTGATGGGATACCTTGGCTATGTGCACCTTGATGAAAATAAAAGTCCGCGCGGCTACAGAATTCTTAATAAAATTCCAAGACTTCCATCCATCATTATTGAAAATCTCATCAGCAGTTTTGGTGAGCTTTCAAAAATAATAACCGCAACAGTGGAAGAACTTGATGATGTGGAAGGAATCGGGGAAGTTCGTGCCAAAAAGATTAAGGAAGGCTTTAAATTGATAAAAGAGCGGTTATACACCGATCGCCATCTATAAAAGCAATTATATCTAGGTTCCTAAAAGTTAAAATAATCCAATTGTTTGACACAAAAATTTTCCAATGCTACCCTAGGGGAGAATCTTCAATCTATTAATTTTCACTTACAATTTAAATTTAATACGTTTTTGTAATCGAAAAATAATCTGTAAATTAAGGTTTCATTTCCATGAATATGTTTATAATGAATAGAGGAGGTGAAGGAATGTTAAAACGTATTGTGCAGGCTTGCTTCCTCATTATAGGTGGTACGCTTGGTATTTTGTTATTACCGGAATTGTTCAATTTACTTCATATCAATGACATTCCCTTAATTAACAACTCGTATATCACTGCTATTATAGGTGCTATTATTTTTTATCTTATTACCTTTTGGGCAGTAGATTATGTTTTTAACTTTATTAAATGGGCTGAAGATTCTTTAGTGAAAGTTCCTGTAACAGATGTCCTTTTTGGTAGTGTAGGTCTATTCTTTGGATTGTTGGTTGCGTTTTTAATCGGCTTTGCCCTGAATGCCGTGCAAGTCCCAATATTAAATGCTGTGGCTCCGATATTACTGACCATTTTGTTTGGTTATCTCGGCTTTCAGGTGGGCTTCAAGAAGAGAGATGAATTATTAGGTCTTTTTGGAAACCGCGGTAACAAGAAAAAATCCAGTGAGGAAGAGAATGATAAGGAAGTTAATCATCCTTTGAAAATATTAGATACGAGCGTTATCATTGATGGGCGCGTTGCTGATATTTGTCAGACTGGATTTTTAGAAGGAACGATTGTTATTCCACAGTTCGTCCTTGAGGAATTACAGCATATTGCCGATTCTTCCGATGTGTTAAAACGAAATCGCGGCCGCAGAGGCTTGGATATATTAAACCGAATTCAAAAGGAACTCGCCATAAAGGTAGAAATTTATGAGGGCGATTTTGAGGAAATTAGTGAAGTGGACTCAAAGCTCGTTAAATTAGCTAAAATAACCAATGGCATCTTGGTCACGAATGATTTTAATCTGAATAAAGTCTGTGAATTGCAAAATGTATCTGTGTTAAACATCAATGATTTAGCAAATGCCGTCAAGCCTGTTGTCCTTCCTGGCGAGGAATTAACCGTTCAAGTCATTAAGGATGGAAAAGAATATCATCAAGGCGTTGCTTATTTAGATGACGGAACGATGATTGTGGTCGAGGAAGGTAGAGAGTATATCGGGAAAAGAATCGAGGTTCTCGTAACGAGTGTTCTCCAGACATCGGCAGGACGAATGATATTTGCCAAGCCCAAATTATTAGAAAAAGCACTGTAGCTTAAAAAGCGGAAGCGCCTTGCTCAGGGGCGACAAGCATAAGACGAGCCGGCGGGAAGGTCGTTCTTTGACCTTCCCGCTGGATTGGCTGTAGACCATAGAGCCTTTAGGCGCTCCTCAGAAAAGCTAACGCTTTTCTTTCGTGCGAGGCTTCGCTCCGAAGCATAATCTTATGGAGCTAGATTAGATATTAGATAGAGTGGGGTAATGATATGACCTACCAAGTCATTCTCCCGGCAGCGGGCCAGGGAAAAAGAATGGGAGCAGGGAAAAATAAGCTTTTATTGGAACTTAACGGTATTCCTGTTCTAATCCATACATTAAGGGTGTTTGAACAGGATGAAGCTTGCAGCGGGATTATTTTAGCGATTCACCCACAGGATAAACCAGAATTTCAAGTGTTACTCGATCGGTATCATGTGACGAAGGTAAATAACTTAGTACCGGGTGGAAATGAACGTCAAGATAGTATTTATAATGCACTTAAATCAGTCGAAACCGACGGGATTATTCTTGTGCATGATGCGGCACGTCCTTTTATCTTAAAAGAACATATCCACCGTTTAATTGAAATGGCTGAAGAAACAGGTGCAGCTATTTTGGGAGTGCCGGCAAAAGACACCATGAAAAAGATAAATGATGGTGTGGTAGTTGAAACTGTCGAACGTTCAAGCTTGTGGGCTGTTCAAACCCCACAAGCTTTTCGCATTTTGCTGCTTAAGGAAGCGTATGAAAGGGCCGAAAAGGATCACTTTCTGGGGACCGATGACGCTAGTTTGGTTGAGCGGCTTCACTATCCTGTTGCGGTGGTAGAAGGCGATTACGATAATATAAAACTAACCACACCAGAAGACTTGTTCTTTGCTGAAGCGATATTGAAAAAAAGGGGTTTTTAATGATGTTTCGAATTGGTCAGGGCTTTGATGTCCATCAATTAACAGAAGGGCGCCCGCTAATCATTGGTGGGATTACAATCCCTTATGAAAGGGGTTTGCTAGGTCATTCAGATGCTGATGTGTTATTACATACGGTTTCCGATGCCTGCCTTGGTGCGATTGGGGAAGGCGATATTGGCAAACACTTTCCGGATACCGATCCAAATTTTAAAGATGCTGACTCCGCGAAGCTGATGGAGCATGTATGGCAATTGGTGAAAAATAAAGGGTACGAGCTTGTGAATGCCGATTGTACAATTATTGCTCAACAGCCAAAAATGGCACCCTATATTGAGCAAATGCGTGGTAGGATTGCGGAATTACTAGAGGCAGCACCTGAACAAGTCAATGTAAAGGCGACAACAACAGAAAAGCTAGGCTTCACTGGCAGAGGGGAAGGCATTGCCTCCCAGGTGGTTGTATTGTTAAAAAAGGTTAACAATTAACCTTTTACAGTGAAGGGCACAATGATACAATGAATCAGATAAAAACATATGGTAAAGCTGTCTAGCTCCAGCTCCTAGGGGCTTTTGCTTTTCGAGAATGGAGGCATTATAGTTATGTCAAACGAAGTTCGTGTAAGATATGCTCCAAGTCCAACGGGACATTTACATATTGGAAACGCCCGTACTGCATTATTTAATTATTTATTTGCACGCCATCATGGCGGGAAATTTATTATCCGAATTGAAGATACCGATAAAAAGCGGAATATTGAAGGCGGAGAAGAAAGCCAGTTAAAATATTTAAAATGGCTTGGGATGGATTGGGACGAGAGTGTCGACGTTGGCGGCGAATATGGTCCCTATCGCCAATCTGAGCGTAATGATCTTTATGAAACCTACTACAACCAATTATTAGCAAATGGCCATGCCTATAAATGTTATTGTACAGAAGCTGAGATTGAAGCAGAGCGGGAAGCCCAGAGCGAAAGAGGGGAAACACCTCATTATTCTGGTAAATGCCGTCATTTAACCGATGAACAACGCCGTCAATTTGAAAGCGAAGGCCGCCAGCCAAGCATCCGCATCCACGTACCTGAAGGGAAAACCTATACGTTTGATGATATGGTCAAAGGCAGCGTTTCGTTTGAATCGGAAGGGATGGGTGATTGGGTCATCATTAAAAAGGATGGCACCCCGACCTATAACTTTGCTGTAACGATTGATGATTATTTAATGAAAATCTCTCATGTACTCCGTGGCGATGATCATATTTCTAACACGCCAAAGCAATTGATGGTCTATGAAGCATTAGGCTGGGAGCCGCCAATTTTTGGACATATGACTTTGATTGTCAATGAAAGCCGCAAAAAGTTAAGTAAGCGTGATGAGTCCATCATTCAGTTTATTGAACAATATGAAGAATTGGGTTATATTCCAGAAGCATTATTTAACTTTATCACATTACTCGGCTGGTCGCCGGCAGGTGAAGAAGAAATTTACTCTAAGAACGAGTTTATTGAAATATTTGATGCGAATCGACTTTCCAAATCCCCAGCATTATTTGATAAGCAAAAGCTGTTATGGATGAATAACCAATATATGAAAAAAATTGAGATGAACCGTGTAGTTGATCTGGCTATGCCTCACTTAATTAAGGCAGGCCGAATAAGTGAAAGCATGACAGATGAACAGTATCAATGGCTCCAAGGACTTGTAGCTCTTTTACAGGAAAAAATGAGCTTTGGTGCTGAAATCGTGGAATTATCAGATATGTTCTTTCAAGAGGATGCCATCTATGAAGAAGATGCGAAGGAAATTTTAGCAGCAGAAACAGTCCCAGAAGTGTTAAGGGCATTTTCACATGAACTTGACCAACTGGAAAATTTCCGCGCTGATGGTATAAAGACAGCCATGAAGGCAGTTCAAAAGTCGACCGGTCAAAAGGGGAAAAATCTATTTATGCCAATTCGTGCGGCGGTAACAGGTCAAACACATGGACCAGACCTGCCAATGGCAATTGAACTTTTAGGTAAAGATAAGGTTCAAACGAGAATTAATAAAATTATTAGTTAACATTGGGGAAGAAATGTAATATAGTAGAGTAAACAATTATATAGTTACTAAAGTGTAGAAGAGGATAAGTAAAAAAAGGATGCTTTAAAGAGAAAACCATCACCGGCTGAAAGTGGTTTAAGCCTCTCGTTTTTTGAAATGCACCTCTGAGCCCTGTTTCGAAAAGAGTCAACTTCTAGTAGAAATGGGCGGAACCTATCCGTTAACAGGTAGAGTGAGACCCATATTAAGCTTTCCGTTACCAAAACGAGCTTTTCGGTCTAATCAGAGTGGAACCGCGCATAAGCGTCTCTGTCGTTAAGACAGAGGCGCTTTTTTGTTTACCAAACAATAGGGGGAGAATGGAAATGTTCAAGAAGTTGAGGGAGGACGTTGAGGTTGTTTTTGAACAAGATCCTGCAGCAAGAAGTTATTTAGAAGTCATCTTGACGTATTCAGGCTTGCATGCCATTTGGTCACATCGATTCGCGCATGCACTCTTTAATCGGAAATTCTATTTTCTAGCCAGGGTTATTTCGCAAGTAAGCCGGTTTTTTACCGGAATTGAAATTCATCCTGGGGCAAAAATAGGCAGAAGATTTTTTATTGACCATGGTATGGGCGTTGTTATAGGGGAAACGTGTGAAATTGGGGATAATGTAACTATATATCAAGGGGTAACACTTGGTGGAACGGGTAAAGAGAAAGGAAAGCGGCATCCGACAATTAAGGATAATGTCCTGATTGCCACAGGTGCAAAGGTGCTTGGTTCGATAACCGTTGGAGAAAATTCCAAAATTGGCGGCGGCTCGGTTGTTTTGATAGAGGTACCCCCTAACTCAACGGTAGTTGGGATTCCAGGGAGAGTGGTGATCCAGGATGGAAGAAGAATTACAAGAGATTTGAACCACTGTGACTTACCAGACCCTGTAGCAGACCGCTTAAGGGAAATGCAAAATGATCTGGATAAATTAATGCACGAACTCGAAGAATTAAAAGGAGAAAGGATAAAAGTCAATGGCCATTCAACTTTATAATACACTAACGCGCAAAAAGGAAACGTTCGTACCGCTCGAAGAAGGAAAAGTGAAAATGTATGTTTGCGGTCCGACGGTCTATAATTATATTCATATCGGTAATGCACGTCCGGCAATCGTCTTTGATACCGTTCGGCGCTATTTGGAATATCGCGGCTATGATGTTCAATATGTTTCCAATTTTACCGATGTCGATGACAAATTGATTCGGGCAGCCAATCAGTTAGGAGAAAGTGTTCCGGCGATTGCGGACCGATTTATCAATGCTTATTTTGAAGATGTGACGGCATTAGGCTGCCAAAAGGCAGATGTTCATCCACGGGTAATGGAAAACATGGACATTATCATTGATTTTATTAATCAATTAGTCGAAAAAGGCTACGCTTATGAATCTGCAGGGGATGTTTATTTCCGGACAAGAAAATTCGATGAATATGGTAAGCTATCGCATCAATCCATTGATGACCTGCAGGTAGGTGCAAGAATTGAAGTCGGCGATAGGAAACAAGACGACTTAGACTTTGCCCTATGGAAAGCGGCCAAGGAAGGCGAAATCTTCTGGGAGAGTCCGTGGGGACTTGGCCGGCCGGGCTGGCATATCGAGTGCTCGGCAATGGCGAAAAAGTATCTTGGCGAAACCATTGATATTCATGCCGGTGGACAGGATTTGACCTTCCCGCATCATGAAAATGAAATTGCCCAGTCAGAAGCACTGTCAGGAAAATTATTTTCTCGTTACTGGATGCACAATGGCTATATCAATATTGATAATGAAAAAATGTCTAAATCATTAGGAAATTTCGTCCTTGTTCATGACATTATTAAAAAACATAATCCGCAAGTGTTAAGGTTTTTTATGTTATCCGTTCATTACCGCAATCCGATTAATTACAGCGAGGAATTACTGGAGAGTACGAGAGCAGCATTTGAACGCATAACCACCTCTTATCAAAACTTAAAGCATCGGAAAGAAGCGAGTACTGACTTAACAGGTTCGAATCAGGTATGGCTTGAAGGTATTGCAAAAAGGCAAGAGGAATTTATTGAGGCAATGGATGATGATTTCAATACAGCTAAAGCTATTTCCGTTTTATTCGACCTTTCAAAACTGGCTAATTATTATCTTTTAGAAAAAAATACAGCTGTAGAAGTCATTGATTCCTTTACAAAACAATTTGAAAAGTTATTCCATGTCTTAGGGCTGACATTTGAAAAAGAAGAAATGCTCGATGAAGAAATCGATGCGCTGATTGAAAAGCGAATCCAAGCTCGAAAAGACCGTAATTTCCAATTGTCTGACCAAATAAGAGATCAGCTAAAGGAAATGAATATTATTTTAGAAGATACACCGCAGGGTACAAGGTGGAAAAGAGGCTAATTCATGCTTGAATATGAAAATACAGTGGATGTTAAACAATTGAATAGTCTCGCTCTTGCCTATATGGGTGACGCGATTTATGAAACCTATGTAAGGCGCCACCTTCTCTACAGCGGTAAGGTAAGACCGAATCAGTTACACCGCACAGGGACCACTTACGTGTCGGCAAAAGCACAAAGCCAAATTCTTTTTCAAATGATGGATCATAAACTGCTGGATGAAGAAGAATTAGCGGTGGTCATGCGCGGTAGAAATGCAAAATCAGGCACTGTTCCTAAAAATACAGATGTCCAAACTTATCACTACAGTACAGCATTTGAAGCATTGATGGGTTATCTGTATTTAACGGGTAAAAAAGAACGTTTAGAAGAGCTTATTAGCAGGGCATTTTCATATGTGGAGCAAAGAAAGGAGGAACGCTAGGATGGAACAACAAGAATATATTGTAGGCAAAAATCCAGTCATCGAAGCGCTTAAATCAGAAAGGGATATTAATAAAATATTAATTGCCGAAGGATCGCAGCGTGGCCAAATGCAGCAAATTACGCAATTAGCAAAAGAAGCAAATGTGATTGTTCAATTTGTTCCTAAGAAAAAAATTGACCAAATCGCGGATGAAAATCATCAAGGAGTTCTTGCCTATGTTGCTGCCTATCAATATGCGGAAATGGATGATTTGTTTGCAGCAGCAGAAAAGAAAAATGAACCGCCATTCTTTTTATTGCTGGACGAAATTGAGGATCCTCATAACCTTGGGTCGATCATGAGAACAGCCGATTCAGTCGGTGCACATGGCATCATTATTCCAAAGCGTCGGGCTGTCGGTCTAACAGCAACAGTTGCCAAAGCTTCGACAGGTGCGATTGAATATATCCCAGTGGTCCGTGTCACTAATATGGCGCGAACCATCGATGAACTTAAGGAACGAGGTATTTGGATTGCCGGAACAGATGCAAAAGGCAAAGATGATTACCGAAGATTAGACGGGACGCTGCCACTGGGCTTGGTGATTGGCAGTGAAGGAAAAGGCATGGGAAGACTCATCCGCGATAAATGTGATTTTCTCATTCATTTGCCAATGGTTGGTAAAGTAACCTCGTTAAATGCTTCTGTTGCGGCGGCTTTACTGATGTATGAGGTATATCGAAAACGACACACACTTGAGGGATAGTAATGGATATCCTGCTTGTGGACGGTTACAACATCATCGGAGCCTGGCCTGAACTAAGAGCTTTAAAGGATCATGATTTACCTGCTGCACGGGACCGCTTAGTGGAAAGAATGGCTGAATACCAAGCCTATTCAGGCTTCCGTGTGATTGTGGTATTCGATGCCTATTATGTACAAGGGACGGAAAAGAAGTATAAAAATCATAAAATAGAAGTTATCTTTACGAAAGAAAATGAGACGGCAGATGAGCGGATTGAAAAAATGGCCATTAGTTTAAGCAATCGAAGAACACAAATTCATGTAGCGACTTCCGACTTTACAGAGCAATGGGCTATTTTTGGACAAGGGGCATTAAGGAAGTCTGCACGTGAATTGCTCATTGAAATGTCTTCGATTGAAAGAGGCATCGAAAAGAAAGTGAAAACCATTCGAGAAAAAAGACCCGTTTCTAAAATAAAGATGAGTACGGAAATGGCAGAAATTTTCGAAAAGTGGCGCAGAGGACAAAAGTGAACGTGGACTTATAAAAAATTGTCATGTATACTATTACTATCTATGCTTGTTCGGTGGAGGGGATCTACTTTGAGTACGGACTTCGGAACAAAGGTCAACCAGCAGTTCCTGATAATGGAAGACGAAGGAATTGTTGATTTAGTGCACCAAGGTGATAGTGAAGCATTGGATTACTTAATCCATAAGTATCGTAATTTTGTACGTGCAAAAGCAAGGTCCTATTTTTTAATCGGTGCAGATAAGGAAGATATTGTCCAAGAAGGTATGATTGGACTGTATAAGGCAATTCGTGACTTTCGGGAGGACAAGCTTACCTCCTTCAAGGCATTTGCAGAGCTTTGTATAACTCGTCAAATCATTACAGCAATCAAAACCGCCACAAGGCAGAAGCATATCCCGTTAAATTCATACGTTTCATTGGACAAGCCAATCTACGATGAAGAATCGGACCGAACATTAATGGATGTTTTGTCAGGGACAAAGGTTCTTGACCCAGAGGAACTGATTATAAATCAGGAAGAATTTGACCATATCGAAGTGAAAATGACTGAATTATTAAGTGATTTAGAAAGGAAGGTATTGGCTCTCTACTTAGATGGTCAATCATACCAAGAAATTTCTGAAGAGCTAAACCGCCATGTGAAATCAATTGATAATGCCCTGCAGCGTGTCAAAAGAAAGCTGGAAAGATATTTAGAACTTCGTGAATTTTCACTTTGATGATTAAATTTGTCATATAATTGAACCATTCCCGAGGGTTATTGACAATAATTAGGACTCATGTTACATTTTTAAGGATATAATAGAAAATTGGGTAAAGGTGTCGACTATGAGTAAAAAAGTAATCCTTTCCTGTGCTGATTGCGGCTCGCGAAATTACTCGACGATCAGCAAGCAGACACAAACAGAGAGATTAGAATTGAAAAAATTCTGCAAAACCTGCACCACCCATACCATTCATAGAGAAACGAAATAATGATCATAGATTTTTGCAGTTATTTTTAGATCTTGGGGGTTACAGAAATGCAGCGCATAACTAAATTCTTCAGTGATATTTTCCGTGAGATGAGAAAAGTTAGTTGGCCAAAACGTGGGGAACTAACTCGCTCGACGCTTACTGTACTATCGACCGTTGTTTTTTTTGCAGCGTTCTTTGCGGTTCTAGATTTAGGGATTTCAAAATTGATTCGCTTAATTCTTGAATAATAAATCAACTTTCATGGTATAATGGTGATTAATAAAGCAATTTTTATCTAAAGCCCGTTTCACGGGTTTTTTGTTTGTTTGGAAATCATGAAATAATTATTATGGATATCTTGGAATAGTTCCCTGAATCCAGCTCCAGCGCCCAGCGGCTAGTGGACTTCGCTCTCCGCCCTACGATAAGTCAACATCGAATCGCTAACGCTCTCCGTGTTTCCTTTATCTCAGTTGGAGTGCTCCAGTCCATACGCAGCTAAACGGGCGCTTGCGCCTTTTGTTTTTGAATAAGAAATAGGGAGGGACGGACGTTCAAGTCCTCTTAAATGGAAAAAAATTGGTATGTTTTACATACTTACTCAGGTTATGAAAATAAGGTAAAAGCAAATTTAGAAAAACGAGTCGAATCGATGGGTATGACAGATAAGATTTTCAGAGTAGTTGTCCCAGAAGAAGAAGAGACTGAGATCAAAAACGGTAAGAAAAAAGTAGTAAAGCGCAAAGTGTTCCCTGGTTATGTATTAGTTGAAATTGTAATGACTGATGATTCTTGGTATGTGGTTCGGAATACACCGGGTGTAACAGGCTTTGTGGGTTCATCTGGTGGTGGATCGAAGCCCACTCCATTGCTTCCGGAAGAAGTCGTTGTTATTTTAAAACGCATGGGCGTTTCCGAAAATCGCGTCGATGCCAATTACGAGATTGGTGAAACGGTTCGCGTGAAGGAAGGTCCATTTGCGAACTTTACTGGGTCTGTGGAAGAAATGGATAAGGATCGTGCGAAACTGAAGGTTCTTGTCAATATGTTCGGCCGTGATACCCCGGTAGAACTGGATTTCACACAAATCGAGAAGCTAGATTAAGGCAAGCAGAAGTGCCTCAATTGCGGCGATATTCAAAGAAAATAATGTTATATTGTAAAAAAACTTGAAATCATTTTTAAAAAGTGGTAATATTTCATAGGTCAGTATGTCTCCTTGTGAGACAAGACTTATGTCAAGTTCTTTATGATCAATAGATAAAGACAGATGCCTGAGTGGGAGGATTCCTAACGGATTCCTATTACCACATCACGGACTTTAAGGAGGTGTGTCTCGTGGCTAAAAAAGTAATTAAAGTCGTTAAATTACAAATTCCTGCTGGGAAAGCAAACCCTGCGCCACCAGTTGGTCCTGCACTAGGTCAAGCCGGTGTTAATATCATGGGATTCTGTAAAGAATTTAACGCTCGTACAGCAGATCAAGCTGGTTTGATCATTCCTGTTGAAATCACGGTATTTGAAGACCGTTCATTTACATTTATTACGAAAACTCCTCCTGCTGCCGTTCTTTTGAAAGTAGCAGCTGGAATCCAGTCTGGTTCTGGTGAACCTAACCGTAATAAAGTAGCAACAGTAAAGCGTGATACAGTACGCGAGATTGCGGAACAAAAAATGCCTGACCTAAACGCAGCTAGCGTTGAAGCAGCAATGCGCATGGTCGAAGGTACTGCACGCAGCATGGGTATCGTCATCGAAGACTAATTCATGTAACTGTTCGTGTTGAATGAGTGGGGTTGCGTTTCTGCGCAACCTTTATTCGTGGGAGAATAATTCGCTAAAACCACAATCTAGGAGGAAATAAAAATGGCTAAAAAAGGTAAGAAGTATTTAGAAGCTTCAAAGCTTGTAGATCGCCTAAAGGCATATCCGATTGCAGAAGCAATTGATCTTGCTAAAAAAACAAACTTCACTAAATTTGATGCAACTCTAGAAGTAGCATTCCGTTTAGGTGTTGACCCTAAGAAAGCTGACCAACAAATCCGTGGTGCAGTTGTACTTCCAAACGGAACTGGTAAAACGCAACGCGTTCTAGTTTTCGCTAAGGGTGAAAAAGTAAAAGAAGCAGAAGCAGCTGGTGCTGATTATGTAGGTGATGCAGAGTACATCAACAAAATCCAACAAGGTTGGTTTGAATTTGATGTAATCGTAGCAACTCCTGACATGATGGGTGAAGTTGGTAAACTTGGTCGTGTATTAGGACCTAAAGGTTTAATGCCAAACCCTAAAACAGGTACAGTTACATTTGATGTGACTCGTGCGATTAATGAAATTAAAGCTGGTAAAGTTGAATACCGCGTTGACAAGTCTGGTAACATTCACGTGCCAATCGGTAAAGCATCTTTCGAAAACGAGAAGCTTGTTGAAAACTTCAGCACTATCTTTGAAACTATGCTAAAAGTGAAGCCATCTGCTGCAAAAGGAACTTACATGAAGAACGTAACTGTTGCTTCAACAATGGGACCTGGCGTTAAAGTTGATCCTTCATCTGTAGCAGTTAAATAAATTTTACCAATTGACAATCTATAATAGATTTTATATAATCTATTTTGTTGTTTAAAATAATAACATTTGTACTGTAGACAGCAGGTGCTCTAGCAGCTTAATTTCCTGCCGAGGTAATGCGATAGAATTAGCTGAACTTGTTCAGCTGTTGTATGCTGCCTCCATGTCACCGATTGATATGGAGGCTTTTATTTGCCTGGTATAAATGTAGATATTCTACAGGAGGTGTAAAGATGAGCAGTGTAATCGAATTAAAGAAACAAATCGTTGATGAAATTACTGATAAGTTAAAAGCTAGTGTTTCTACTGTTGTTGTTGATTATCGTGGTCTTTCAGTTGCAGAAGTAACTGAACTTCGTAAACAACTTCGCGAAGCAGGCGTTGAATTTAAAGTTTACAAAAACTCAATGGTTCGCCGTGCGGCTGAAGCTGCTGAACTTGCTGGATTAAACGCTGCATTAACAGGCCCTAACGCAATTGCGTTCAGTACTGAAGATGTAGTAGCACCAGCTAAGATCTTGAATGACTTTGCGAAAAAACATGAAGCACTTGAACTTAAAGCGGGTGTAATTGAAGGAAACGTTGCAACAGCCGAAGAAATTAAAGCTCTTGCAGACCTACCATCACGCGAAGGTTTACTATCTATGTTACTCAGCGTACTACAAGCTCCAATCCGCAACCTTGCTCTTGTTACAAAAGCAGTTGCAGAACAAAAAGAAGAACAAGGCGCGTAAGTTAGCCTGAATACGCATATCAAATAAATTTGAACGAAAACTAAGGAGGAAATTTATCATGACTAAAGAACAAATCATTGAAGCAGTTAAAACTATGACTGTTTTAGAACTTAACGATCTAGTAAAAGCAATCGAAGAAGAATTCGGCGTAACTGCTGCAGCTCCTGTTGCAATGGGTGGCGCGGCTGTAGCAGCTGTTGAAGAACAAACTGAATTTGATGTTATCCTAGCTAGCGCTGGCGATCAAAAAATCAAGGTTATCAAAGTTGTTCGTGAAATCACTGGTCTTGGACTTAAAGAAGCAAAAGACCTTGTTGACAACACACCAAAAGCTGTTAAAGAAGGCGTTTCTAAAGAAGAAGCTGAAGAAGTTAAAGCTAAACTTGCTGAAGTTGGAGCAAACGTTGAAGTTAAGTAATAATCTTATAAAAAAGCTCGCTGTATAAGCGGGCTTTTTTTGCCTTAACTAAATTTTTAGTCCTCGTTTATCTTCAATTATTAATATTCCTCGGAGGTGAGTCAGTTGTCTGAACACTACTATTCTCGTATGCAGAAGGTTGAAAGTGATCCTAAATTTTGGGATTACACTTTAAAAAATAACCAGTTCCGTTTTAAAACGGATAACGGTGTTTTTTCAAAAAGAGAAGTAGATTTCGGCTCACGTTTATTAATTGAGTCTTTTGAAATGCCGAATGCAGATGGATTACTCCTGGATGTAGGCTGCGGCTATGGACCAATTGGTCTTTCGATTGCGAAATCTTACCATGATCGTATGATACATATGATTGATGTTAATGAACGGGCAATTGCTTTGGCGAAGGAAAATGCAGAACTTAATCGGATACAGAACGTTAAGATATATGAAAGTGATCGTTTGCTGAATGTAAAGGAAAACACGTTTGCTGCTATTTTAACAAATCCACCGATTAGAGCGGGAAAAAAAACGGTTCATGATATTTTTGAACAAAGCTTCGAGCATCTTACATCTCAGGGTGAGCTCTGGGTTGTCATTCAAAAGAAACAAGGAGCACCATCCGCAATTGAAAAATTAAATTTTTTATTTAACCACGTCGAAACTATTGACAAATCCAAAGGTTATTTTGTCATAAAGGCACAAAAAAGTTGACTTGAAAATGTCACTATGATAGCATTATAAAATGCCATCATAATAATTTCCGAATTATTCCTTAAAACACTTAATTTCAATGTATAAAAAAGGGATATTAAGGAAATGATGACAAAATAATAGTCAAAATGTGAAAATGTGGTTTTTAGTAAAAAACCCTTTTTCTTTTTGTTTATTGGAAAGGAAGTAAAATTCTGATCCATAAACGCTTATAGATTTTAATAATAACGCTTGATTTGAGGGGTGAATCAGTTGACAGGTCAACTAGTTCAGTATGGACGACACCGCCAACGAAGAAGTTACGCACGAATCAGTGAGGTTTTAGAATTACCAAATCTTATTGAAATCCAAACCTCATCCTATCAATGGTTTCTTGATGAGGGTTTGCGTGAAATGTTCCAGGATATTTCACCAATAGAAGATTTTACTGGTAACCTATCACTAGAATTTATTGATTACAGCCTTGGCGATCCAAAGTATTCTGTTGAAGAATCAAAAGAACGGGACGTTACATATTCTGCTCCATTACGTGTAAAAGTACGTCTTGTAAACAAAGAAACAGGCGAAGTAAAAGATCAAGATGTTTTTATGGGTGATTTTCCACTTATGACTGAAACGGGTACGTTTGTCATTAACGGGGCAGAACGTGTTATCGTTTCACAATTAGTGCGTTCTCCGAGCGTTTACTTTAGTGGGAAACTCGATAAAAATGGAAAACGTGGCTACTCGGCTACTGTCATTCCGAACCGCGGCGCTTGGCTGGAATATGAAACAGACGCCAAAGATGTCGTATATGTGAGAATAGATCGTACTCGGAAACTGCCCGTTACGGTTCTTTTGCGTGCACTTGGCTTCGGTTCTGATCAAGAAATCATCGAATTGATCGGTGATAACGAGTACATCCGTAACACATTAGAGAAGGACAATACAGAAGGTGTTGACAAAGCGCTTCTAGAAATTTATGAGCGACTTCGTCCGGGTGAACCCCCTACTGTTGAAAACGCAAAGAGTCTATTAATTTCGCGTTTCTTCGATCCAAAGCGATATGATCTTGCGAATGTAGGTCGTTATAAAATTAATAAAAAGCTTCATATTAAAAACCGCTTATTCAACCAGCGCTTAGCAGAATCGCTTGCGGATCCTGAAACGGGCGAAATTATCGCTGAAAAGGGAACAGTTCTAGACAGAAGAAATCTGGATAGAGTGTTGCCAGCCTTAGAAAAGAATATTAATTTCAAAGGCTTCAATCCTTATGGCGGCGTAGTTGATGAGGAAATTACTCTTCAGGACATTAAGATTTATGCTCCTGGCGATGAAAATGAAAAAGTAATTAATGTCTTAGGTAACGCCTATGTGGCCGAACCAATTAAAAATATTACACCTGCAGATATCATTGCATCGATTAGCTACTTCTTCAATTTATTGCATGGAGTAGGCGATACAGATGATATTGACCATCTAGGAAACAGACGTCTTCGCTCTGTAGGAGAACTCCTACAAAATCAGTTCCGAATCGGATTATCCCGTATGGAACGTGTCGTACGCGAAAGAATGTCAATCCAAGATACAGCAACAATCACACCACAGCAATTAATTAATATTCGTCCGGTTATTGCTTCGATAAAAGAGTTCTTTGGAAGCTCGCAATTATCGCAGTTCATGGATCAAACCAACCCGCTTGCTGAATTAACACACAAGCGTCGTCTATCTGCATTAGGACCTGGTGGTTTAACGCGTGAGCGTGCCGGATTCGAAGTTCGTGACGTTCACTACTCTCACTATGGCCGTATGTGTCCGATTGAGACACCAGAGGGTCCGAACATTGGTCTGATTAACTCGTTATCATCTTATGCAAAAGTAAACCGTTTTGGGTTTATTGAAACACCTTACCGCCGTGTCGACCCTGATACAGGGAAGGTTACAAGCCGGATCGATTACTTAACTGCTGATGAAGAAGATAACTATGTTACAGCCCAAGCGAATTCTCGTCTAAGTGATGATGGTTCATTCGTCGATGAAGATGTTGTTGCTCGTTTCCGTGGTGAAAACACGGTAGTTAAACGTGAACGAATTGATTATATGGATGTATCGCCAAAGCAGGTTGTGTCTGCGGCAACAGCGTGTATCCCGTTCCTTGAAAACGATGACTCCAACCGTGCCCTTATGGGTGCGAACATGCAGCGTCAAGCAGTACCGCTTATGCAGCCAGAAGCTCCAAGAGTTGGAACGGGTATGGAATATGTATCCGGTAAAGACTCAGGTGCTGCGGTTATCTGTAAGCACGAAGGTATTGTTGAGCATGTAGAAGCACGTGAAGTATGGGTGCGTCGCATTAATGTTGTTGATGGTCAAGAGGTTAAAGGTAATCTTGATAAGTACCGTATGTTAAAATTCATCCGTTCCAATCAAGGAACATGTTATAACCAACGTCCAATTGTTGCTGTGGGCAACCGCGTAACAAAAGGCGAAATTCTTGCTGATGGTCCATCAATGGAACTTGGCGAATTAGCCCTTGGACGCAACGTCCTTGTTGCCTTTATGACATGGGATGGCTATAACTATGAAGATGCGATTATTATGAGTCAACGTCTTGTTAAAGATGATGTATACACATCTATCCATATCGAAGAATACGAGTCAGAATCTCGTGATACAAAGCTTGGACCTGAAGAAATTACACGTGATATTCCAAACGTGGGTGAAGATGCCCTTCGCAACTTGGATGAGCGTGGGATTATCCGTACCGGTGCTGAAGTTAAAGACGGAGATCTCCTAGTTGGTAAAGTTACGCCAAAAGGAGTTACAGAATTAACGGCAGAAGAACGTCTTTTACACGCAATTTTTGGTGAAAAGGCACGTGAAGTTCGTGATACGTCACTACGAGTTCCACATGGCGGCGGCGGAATTGTTCTTGATGTAAAAGTCTTTAATCGTGAAGATGGCGATGAACTGCCACCAGGTGTAAATCAACTGGTCCGTGTTTATATCGTTCAGAAGCGTAAGATTTCTGAGGGAGATAAAATGGCGGGACGTCATGGTAACAAAGGGGTAATCTCTCGTATTTTACCGGAAGAAGATATGCCATTTTTACCAGATGGTACTCCTGTTGATATCATGTTAAATCCACTGGGCGTACCTTCACGGATGAACATTGGACAGGTGCTTGAACTTCACCTTGGGATGGCAGCTCGCTACCTAGGTATTCATGTCGCTTCTCCTGTATTTGATGGAGCGCGTGAAGAAGATGTTTGGGGAACGATTGAAGAAGCAGGAATGGCTCGTGATGCGAAAACGGTCCTTTATGATGGCCGTTCTGGGGAACCATTTGATAACCGTGTCTCTGTAGGTGTCATGTATATGATTAAGCTCGCACACATGGTCGATGATAAACTCCATGCCCGTTCAACTGGTCCTTACTCACTTGTTACGCAGCAGCCATTGGGCGGTAAAGCTCAATTTGGCGGACAGCGCTTTGGTGAGATGGAAGTTTGGGCACTTGAAGCATACGGAGCAGCATACACACTTCAAGAAATTCTTACTGTTAAATCAGATGACGTTGTTGGTCGTGTGAAAACATATGAAGCGATTGTTAAAGGCGAAAATGTTCCAGAACCTGGTGTTCCTGAATCATTCAAAGTATTAATTAAAGAACTTCAGAGTCTTGGAATGGATGTAAAAATTCTTTCTGGTGATGAAGAAGAAATCGAAATGCGCGATACGGAAGATGACGATGACTTACAACAAGTCGATACGTTAAACATCGTTCCTGAGCAAGCATTTGAATCTGAAAAAGTCGGTTCAAAAGAGTAATAATATATGCTAGTTGGAGTGCAATCTGCACTCCAACTTAAATTGATTCCTAGCTGCAGCGCGCAACCCCTCGAGGTCATAAGCCAAAATCCTCCAGAAGGCAAAAGACGCCTTCTTGCGGATTTCGTCTTATGCTTGTCGGGGCTAAGACGCGCGCTTCCGCTTTATAACGCAATAAGGGTAAAACCTGGAGATATCAAAAGGGAGGTAGGCCCCTTGCTGGATGTTAATAATTTTGAGTATATGAAGATTGGTCTTGCTTCACCGGACAAAATCCGTTCATGGTCTTTCGGAGAAGTCAAAAAACCAGAAACGATTAACTATCGTACATTAAAGCCTGAAAAGGATGGTTTATTCTGTGAACGAATTTTCGGTCCAACGAAGGACTGGGAATGTCATTGCGGGAAGTACAAACGTGTCCGTTATAAAGGCGTTGTATGTGACCGCTGTGGTGTGGAAGTAACTCGTGCTAAAGTTCGTCGTGAACGAATGGGGCACATCGAGCTTGCTGCACCAGTTTCACATATATGGTACTTTAAAGGAATTCCAAGCCGAATGGGACTTGTTTTAGACATGTCACCAAGGGCTTTGGAGGAAATCATCTACTTTGCTTCTTATGTAGTGACGGAATCCGGTGATACAGCTCTTGATAAAAAGCAGCTATTATCTGAAAAAGAATATCGGGCATACCGTGAAAAGTACGGAAACAAATTCCAAGCTGCCATGGGTGCAGAAGCAATTAAAAAACTTCTTTTTGATATCGATTTAAACAAGGAAGTAGACGCCTTAAAAGAGGAATTAAAAAGTGCACAAGGTCAGCGTCGTACGCGTGCGATTAAACGCCTTGAAGTGCTGGAAGCATTCCGTGGTTCTGGAAATGAGCCTTCATGGATGATTCTTGACGTTCTTCCAGTTATACCTCCTGAACTTCGTCCAATGGTTCAATTGGATGGGGGGAGATTTGCGACATCTGACTTAAACGATCTTTATCGTCGTGTAATAAACCGTAATAACCGCTTAAAGCGTTTGTTAGATTTAGGTGCTCCAAGCATTATTGTTCAGAATGAAAAACGGATGCTTCAAGAAGCAGTTGATGCCTTGATTGATAACGGCCGCCGCGGGCGTCCAGTTACAGGACCAGGTAACCGTCCATTGAAGTCACTTTCCCATATGCTAAAAGGAAAGCAAGGCCGTTTCCGTCAAAACTTGCTTGGAAAACGTGTAGATTATTCTGGACGTTCCGTTATCGTTGTAGGACCAAACCTTAAAATGTATCAGTGCGGACTTCCTAAAGAAATGGCGTTAGAACTATTTAAGCCATTTGTTATGAAGGAACTCGTTGAAAAGGGCTTAGCGCATAACATCAAATCTGCAAAACGTAAAATAGAAAGAGTATCTCCAGATGTGTGGGATGTACTTGAAGATGTAATCAGAGAGCATCCGGTATTATTAAACCGTGCCCCTACATTGCATAGATTAGGGATTCAAGCATTTGAACCAACACTTGTTGAAGGCCGTGCGATTCGTCTTCATCCTCTTGTATGTACAGCATACAATGCGGATTTTGATGGTGACCAAATGGCTGTTCACGTGCCGCTTTCATCAGAGGCACAAGCAGAAGCACGATTATTAATGCTTGCAGCACAAAATATCTTAAACCCTAAAGATGGTAAGCCTGTTGTTACTCCTTCTCAAGACATGGTTTTAGGTAACTATTACTTAACATTGGAAAGAGATGGCGCTGTCGGTGAGGGAATGATTTTTAAAGACACGAACGAAGCAGTACTTGCTTATCAAAACGGCTATGTTCACATGCATACACGTGTAGCTGTCCATGCGGGCTCATTAGGAAATGAAACATTCACAGAAGAACAAAATAATAAGTTATTAATCACAACGGTTGGTAAACTTATTTTCAATGAAATTCTGCCAAAATCATTCCCGTATATTAATGAACCAACTAGACATAATTTGGAAGTAGAAACACCTGTAAAATATTTTGTTGAAAAAGGCGAAGACATTAGGGCGAAAATTCAAGAAATGTCATTAATTGATCCGTTCAAAAAGAAAATCCTTGGAAATATCATTGCTGAAGTATTCAAGCGTTTCAAAATTACCGAAACGTCAAAAATGCTTGACCGCATGAAGGACTTGGGCTTTAAGCATTCAACGAAAGCAGGACTTACGGTTGGTGTAGCTGACATTGTCGTACTTCCTGAAAAGCAGGAAATTCTTAAAGAAGCACAAGGTAAAGTAGATAACGTTTTGAAGCAGTTCAGACGTGGTCTAATTACTGAAGATGAGCGTTACGATCGTGTTATTGCGATCTGGAGTGCCGCAAAAGACACCATTCAAGGTAAACTAATGAAATCCCTGAATAAATCGAATCCAATCTTTATGATGAGTGATTCCGGTGCCCGTGGTAACGCATCTAACTTTACCCAGTTAGCTGGTATGCGTGGTCTAATGGCCAACCCGGCTGGACGAATTATTGAATTACCGATTAAATCAAGTTTCCGTGAAGGATTAACGGTATTAGAGTACTTTATCTCCACTCATGGTGCGCGTAAAGGTCTTGCTGATACTGCCCTTAAAACGGCTGACTCTGGTTACTTAACACGTCGTCTTGTTGACGTTGCACAGGATGTTATTGTCCGTGAAGATGATTGTGGAACAGACCGTGGCTTTATAATCAGTGCATTAAAAGACGGAACTGAAATTATCGAAGGATTGGACGAACGTCTAATTGGCCGTCATGCACGAACTGCGATTAGACATCCAGAAACCAAGAAGGTACTTGTTCCTGAAAATGGCTTGATTACTGAGGATTTAGCAGAAATTATTGTCGAAGCAGGTATTGAACAAGTAAAAATCCGGTCTGCGTTTACTTGTAATACCCGTCATGGTGTATGTAAGAAGTGTTATGGCCGCAACTTGGCAACTGGTCAAGAGGTTGAGGTTGGTGAATCTGTAGGTATTATTGCAGCGCAATCCATCGGTGAGCCGGGTACACAGTTAACAATGCGTACATTCCATACAGGTGGTGTTGCGGGAGACGATATTACTCAAGGTTTACCGCGTATCCAAGAGATTTTTGAAGCTCGTAACCCTAAAGGTCAAGCAGTTATCACTGAAATTGAAGGTGTGGTTGTTGGAATTAATGAAGGCCGTGATCGCCAACATGAAATTGTTGTTCAAGGTGAAGTTGAATCACGCACCTACAATGCTCCATATACAGCACGCTTAAAAGTGGCAGTAAATGATCATGTCGCTCGTGGTGAAGAACTAACTGAAGGTTCGATTGATCCGAAAGAGTTAATCCGAGTAAAAGATGTTACATCTGTTCAAGAGTACCTATTAAAAGAAGTACAAAAGGTTTACCGTATGCAAGGGGTAGAAATTGGTGATAAGCACGTTGAAGTAATGGTCCGTCAAATGCTGCGCAAGGTTCGTGTGGGGGATGCTGGTGAAACAGACGTTCTTCCAGGAACACTTCTTGATATCCATCAGTTTACTGATGCGAATGAAAAGGCATTGTTAGCTGGCAAGTTACCGGCTACAGGTCGTCCAGTATTACTTGGTATTACCAAAGCGTCGCTTGAAACTGATTCATTCCTATCTGCAGCATCGTTCCAAGAAACAACAAGAGTTCTTACCGATGCAGCCATCAAAGGTAAACGTGATGAATTACTAGGTCTAAAAGAAAATGTTATTATCGGAAAGCTGATTCCGGCTGGAACAGGGATGCCGCGTTATCGCAAAGCTGAGCCTGTACTCCGTGATACCACTTCTGAAGAAACAGTTACTATTGATTAATAAAATATGGTTAATGTCTAGCTCCAGCGCCTAGGGGCTCGAGGTCATAAGCCAATCCGTCGGGAAGGTTATAAAGCAACCTTCCCGTCGGCTCGTCTTATGCTTGTCGCCCCTGATCAAGGCGCTTGCGCTTTTCGTTATTCCTTATTTTAAGAAATTATTTAAAGTCGTGTTGACATCTATTTGTAAAGATGGTACTATATCAAAGGTGCTCCTATTCACCTGATACTTTGGAGGATATGAATTATGTCTTATGAAAAAGTATTGCAGGCACAAAAGTTCGTTATAGGAACAAAACAAACAGTCAAAGCACTTAAAGATGGTAATGTGCGAGAGTTGATTATAGCAAGTGATGCTGATGCGAAAGTAACAGCAGTAGTTGCTAAAGAAGCTCTTGATATAAATGTTCCTATCCTATATGTTGACTCGATGAAAAAACTCGGGAAGGCATGCGGGATTGAAGTTGGTGCTTCAACTGTTGCAATTATCAGCTAAAAGCGTTTTTGTAGATAGAATGTCTGCAGAAACTTTGTTTTTGCGAAAAAATGAACCACCTGGATGTGTGGGCTTACAAATAATGAAGGGAGGAAACACAAATGCCTACTATTAACCAATTAGTGCGCAAGCCTCGTCAATCTAAAGAGGAAAAGTCAAAATCACCTGCGTTAAATAAAGGTTATAACAGCTTCAAAAAATCACAAACGAATGTATCTTCACCACAAAAACGCGGTGTATGTACTCGTGTTGGTACAATGACACCAAAGAAACCAAACTCAGCGTTACGTAAATATGCGCGTGTACGTTTGACTAATGGTATCGAGGTAACAGCATACATTCCTGGTATTGGACACAATCTTCAAGAGCACAGCGTTGTTCTTATCCGTGGAGGACGTGTAAAAGATTTACCAGGGGTACGTTATCACATCGTACGTGGAGCGCTTGATACAGCTGGTGTAAACAACCGTATGCAAGGACGTTCTAAATACGGTACAAAGAGACCAAAAGCAGCTAAGAAATAAAACAACTTAAATAGAAGCTTCTTTGAAAGGAGGAAATATAATGCCACGTAAAGGTCCTGTAGCAAAAAGAGACGTGTTACCAGATCCACTTTATAACTCTAAATTAGTTACTCGTTTAATCAACAAAATGATGGTTGACGGTAAAAGAGGTAAATCACAAGAAATTCTTTACTCTGCGTTCGATACAATTCGCGAACGTACTGGCAAAGAGCCAATGGAAGTTTTTGAAGCAGCACTTAAAAACATCATGCCTGTACTTGAAGTTAAAGCTCGCCGTGTAGGTGGTGCTAACTACCAAGTTCCAGTTGAGGTGCGTCCTGACCGCCGTTCAACTCTAGGTCTTCGTTGGTTAGTGAATTATTCACGTAACCGTGGAGAAAAAACGATGGAAGAGCGTTTAGCTAATGAAATCATGGATGCAGCTAACAACACTGGTGCATCTGTTAAAAAGCGTGAAGATACACACAAAATGGCAGAAGCAAACAAAGCGTTTGCTCACTATCGTTGGTAATCTAACCTTCAATATAAAAACTTTCAAACTAGGAAGGAGAAAGACCCAATGGCAAGAGAGTTCTCCTTAGCAAACACTCGTAATATCGGTATCATGGCTCACATTGATGCCGGTAAGACGACTACCACTGAGCGTGTTCTTTATTACACTGGTCGTATCCATAAGATTGGTGAAACACATGAAGGTGCTTCTCAGATGGACTGGATGGAGCAAGAACAAGAGCGCGGAATCACAATCACTTCCGCTGCAACAACAGCACAATGGCATGGCCATCGTGTAAACATTATCGATACACCAGGACACGTAGACTTTACAGTTGAAGTTGAACGTTCTTTGCGTGTTCTCGATGGTGCAGTAGCTGTACTTGATGCACAGTCTGGTGTTGAGCCGCAAACTGAAACAGTTTGGCGCCAAGCAACAACTTACGGTGTACCTCGTGTAGTATTTGTAAACAAGATGGACAAAATTGGAGCAGACTTCTTATATTCAGTAGGAACAATCCATGACCGTCTTCAAGCAAATGCACATCCAATTCAGTTGCCAATCGGTGCTGAAGATCAGTTTGAAGCAATCATTGACCTTGTGGAAATGAATGCTGTATTCTACGGAAATGACTTAGGTACTGATATTGAAGTACGTGAGATTCCTGAAGAATTTAAAGCACAAGCTGAAGAATACCGTGAAAAGTTAGTAGAAGCAGTAGCTGAGTTAGATGAAGTATTAATGGAGAAATACCTTGGTGGAGAAGAAATCACTAAAGAAGAGCTTAAAGCAGCAATTCGTAAAGGTACTGTTAATGTTGAATTCTATCCAGTTATCTGTGGTTCAGCATTCAAAAACAAAGGTGTTCAGCTAATGTTAGATGCTGTTATCGATTACCTTCCATCACCATTAGATGTTCCTGCAATTAAAGGTCATGCTGTTGATGATGATGAAGAAATCGTTGAACGTCATTCTAGCGATGAAGAGCCATTTTCTGCTCTAGCATTCAAAGTTATGACTGACCCTTATGTTGGTAAATTAACATTCTTCCGCGTTTACTCTGGTACATTAGATGCTGGATCATATGTCCAAAACTCTACAAAAGGTAAGCGTGAGCGTGTAGGACGTATCCTGCAAATGCATGCAAACAGCCGCCAAGAAATCTCTAAGGTTTACGCTGGTGACATTGCTGCTGCTGTAGGTTTGAAAGATACAACTACTGGTGATACTCTTTGTGATGAGAAAAATCTTGTTATCCTTGAGTCTATGGTATTCCCAGAACCAGTAATTCAACTTTCAGTAGAACCAAAATCAAAAGCTGACCAAGACAAAATGACAACTGCACTTCAAAAACTTCAAGAAGAAGATCCTACATTCCGTGCACATACTGACCAGGAAACTGGACAAGTAATCATTGCAGGTATGGGTGAACTTCACCTTGATATTCTTGTAGACCGTATGCGTCGTGAGTTTAAGGTAGAAGCTAATGTTGGTGCGCCTCAGGTTGCATATCGCGAAACCTTCCGTGCTTCTGCACAAGTTGAAGGAAAATTCGCTCGTCAATCTGGTGGTCGCGGTCAATATGGACATGTTTGGATTGAATTCTCACCTAACGATGAAGGTAAAGGATTCGAGTTTGTAAACGGTATTGTTGGTGGGGTTGTTCCTCGTGAATACATTCCTGCTGTTCAAGCTGGACTTGAAGATGCACTAGACCGTGGTGTTCTTGCTGGATATCCATTAGTTGATATTAAAGCAAGATTATTTGATGGTTCATACCATGATGTTGACTCCTCAGAGATGGCGTTTAAAATCGCTGCATCAATGGCACTTAAGAATGCTGCTTCTAAGTGTAAGCCTGTTATTCTTGAGCCTATGATGAGAGTTGAAGTTGTTATCCCTGAAGAATATTTAGGAGATATCATGGGACAAATCACAGCTCGCCGTGGTCGTGTTGAAGGTATGGAAGCTCGTGGTAACGCACAAGTAGTTCGCTCTAGCGTTCCACTTTCAGAGATGTTTGGTTATGCAACAGCACTTCGTTCTAGTACTCAAGGACGTGGAGTATTCTCCATGCACTTCGATCACTATGAAGAAGTACCAAAGTCAGTTTCTGAAGAAATCATCAAAAAAAATAAAGGTGAATAATTGATTTTCACCTTATAATTAAGTATAACTACATTTGTAAGCAGTGGAAGCCGTGAATTTGGGCAACCCAATTCACGGCTTACATAAAAAACAAAACTTAAATTTTTATAATTTAGAGGAGGATTTCCTAATGGGTAAAGCTAAATTCGACCGTTCAAAACCACACGTTAACATTGGTACAATCGGACACGTTGACCATGGTAAAACAACTTTAACAGCTGCAATCACTTCTGTACTTGCTAAAACAGGTAAAGCAGAAGCACGTGCATACGATCAAATCGACGGTGCACCAGAAGAAAAAGAACGTGGTATCACAATCTCAACTGCACACGTAGAATATGAAACAGATGCTCGTCACTATGCACACGTAGACTGCCCAGGACACGCTGACTATGTTAAAAACATGATCACTGGTGCTGCGCAAATGGACGGCGGTATCCTAGTTGTATCTGCAACTGACGGCCCAATGCCACAAACTCGTGAACACATCCTTCTTTCACGTCAAGTAGGTGTACCATACCTTGTTGTATTCATGAACAAGTGTGACATGGTTGACGATGAAGAACTTCTTGAATTAGTAGAAATGGAAATTCGTGATCTATTATCAGAATACGACTTCCCTGGTGATGACACTCCAGTTATCAAAGGTTCTGCTCTTAAAGCATTAGAAGGCGAAGCTGCGTGGGAAGAAAAAATCAATGAACTTATGACTGCTGTTGATGAGTGGATTCCAACACCAACTCGTGACACTGACAAGCCATTCATGATGCCAGTTGAGGATGTATTCTCAATCACTGGTCGTGGAACTGTTGCTACTGGACGTGTTGAGCGTGGAGTAGTTAAAGTAGGGGACGTAGTTGAAATCGTAGGTTTCACTGAAGAGCCAAAATCTACTACTGTAACAGGTGTAGAAATGTTCCGTAAGCTTCTTGATTTCGCTGAAGCTGGTGACAACATCGGTGCCCTTCTTCGTGGTGTAGCACGTGAAGATATCGAACGTGGTCAAGTATTGGCTAAACCAAAGTCAATCACTCCACACACAAAGTTCAAAGCACAAGTTTATGTATTATCAAAAGAAGAAGGTGGACGTCACACTCCATTCTTCTCAAACTACCGTCCACAATTCTATTTCCGTACTTCTGATATCACTGGTATTTGTATGCTTCCAGAAGGTACTGAAATGGTTATGCCTGGCGACCACATCGAAATGACTGTTGAACTTATCGCTCCAATCGCTATCGAAGAAGGAACTAAGTTCTCTATTCGTGAAGGTGGACGTACAGTAGGTTCAGGTTCAATCACTACAATCACTGAGTAATTGAAAAGTGCAGCAACTTGATTGCTGAGCTGGACAATATACAAACATATAAAAAGCAGATGGATGACGATCCATCTGCTTTTTTTGTGTTTGTATATGTAAGAGATTATTGTGGGCTAATCTTGAGACAATTACTTTTTCGATTAAAAAATGTGTGGTATTGATAATAAGTATTTATAAAGCCTTTCTTGGAAAAATACTACCGATGTGGTCAATAAAAAGAGTTTATAAAGCCTATTCTAGCTAAAAACCACTGATGTGGTAAATATGAACGTTTTATAAATCCTGTCTGGCCAATAAACCAGTGAAACGGTCGTTAAGAAGGGTTTATAAAGCCTATTTTGCCTATTATTCACTCTGAATGGTGTATATGAACGGTTTATAAGCGCATCTGAGACAATAAACCAGTGAAACGGTCGATAAAAACCTATTTCGAGTCAGTATGCAAATTGAAGTCAACATCAGAACTTACTATATTAAAAACCACTACTATTCCGAGTTTCTTCTATAGAAATATATTCATAATATTCGCACCGCAACTATTGCATTAGGATATTTCTGGAGATTGATAATAATAGTTGATAAAGTGTATTTCAGCCGCTATAATAGGAAAAGTGTTCGAAACAGAAGCATAAAAAAAAATCGTAATAAGTGTTGCGTTTGTTTTATGTTTTATGTATAATAGACAATGTTGGTCTTTGACTGCGATGATGTGGAAGGTTGCTGACACACCCGGCCGCTTTGCCATGGCGAGTGTGTGAGGGAAATTTTCACTGAGAATGTCTATTTAGAAAATAGGCGAATAAAGGAGGGAAAATAATGGCAAAACAAAAAATTCGTATCCGTTTAAAAGCGTATGATCACAGAATCCTTGATCAATCTGCAGAAAAAATCGTTGAAACAGCAAAACGTTCTGGTGCGGCTGTGTCTGGTCCAATTCCGCTACCAACTGAAAAAACTATTTACACGATTCTGCGTGCGGTTCATAAGTACAAAGATTCACGTGAGCAATTCGAACAACGGACACATAAGCGTCTAATCGACATAGTTAACCCAACTCCACAAACAGTTGATGCGTTAATGCGTTTAGATTTACCATCTGGTGTTGATATCGAAATTAAACTTTAATCAAAATAAATGATAAATAATCTAGGAGGTGTGACTTAAATGACCAAAGGAATCTTAGGAAGAAAGATTGGTATGACTCAAGTATTTGCTAGTAACGGTAACTTAATTCCTGTAACTGTAGTTGAGGTAGCTCCAAACGTAGTTCTTCAAAAGAAATCAGTTGACAGCGATGGATATGTTGCAGTTCAAGTTGGTTTTGAAGACAAACGTGAAAAGTTAGCTAACAAACCAGAAAAAGGCCATGTTGCTAAAGCAAACACTGCTCCTAAGCGCTTCGTTCGCGAATTCCGCGGAGATGACTTAGCAAGCTATGAAGTTGGTCAAGAAGTCAAGGTTGATATTTTCGCTGCTGGCGATATCGTAGATGTAACAGGAATCTCAAAGGGTAAAGGTTTCCAAGGTGTAATTAAGCGCCACGGACAATCACGCGGCCCAATGGCTCACGGTTCACGTTACCACCGTCGTCCTGGTTCAATGGGACCAGTTGCTCCAAACCGCGTATTCAAAGGTAAATTATTACCTGGCCGTATGGGTGGAGAACAAATCACTGTACAAAACCTTGAAATCGTAAAGGTTGATACAGAGCGTAACTTACTTTTAATCAAAGGTAATGTACCTGGCGCTAAAAAAGCTTTATTAAAAATTAAAGGTGCGATTAAAGCATAGTAACTTTTTAAGAAAGGAGGAACAAAGGAATGCCTAAAGTAGCATTATTAAACCAAACTGGATCACAAGTTGGTGATATCGAACTTAATGATTCTGTATTTGGTATTGAGCCTAACCAGCACGTATTATTCGAAGCAATTGTTATGCAAAGAGCTTCATTACGTCAAGGAACTCATAAAACTAAAATTCGTTCTGAAGTACGCGGCGGTGGTCGTAAGCCATGGCGTCAAAAAGGAACTGGACGCGCTCGTCAAGGGTCAATCCGTTCTCCACAATGGCGCGGAGGTGGTACTGTATTCGGTCCAACACCACGCAGCTACAGCTATAAATTACCGAAAAAAGTGCGTCGTTTAGCAATCAAATCTGCGCTTTCTTCTAAAGTATTAGAAGAAAACATTTTAGTGTTAGATATCCTAGCTATCGATACTCCGAAAACGAAAGATTTCAAAACAGTATTAAGCGGTCTTTCTGTTGAGAAAAAAGCATTAATCGTTACAGCTGACCTTGATGAAAATGTAGCACTTTCTGCTCGTAACATTCCTGGTATCACAGTAGTAACAGCAGATGGAATTAACGTATTAGATGTTGTTAATCATGAGAAATTGATCATGACTAAAGCAGCGGTTGAAAAAGTAGAGGAGGTGCTTGCATAATGGATGCACGCGATATCATTAAGCGCCCCGTTATCACTGAACGTACTACTGACCTAATGGCTGAGAAAAAATATACTTTTGAAGTTGATGTTAGAGCTAACAAAACTCAAGTTAAAGATGCGATTGAAGAAATCTTTAGCGTTGATGTTGAGAAAGTAAACATCATGAACTACAAAGGTAAATTTAAGCGTATGGGAAAATTCGGTGGTTACACAAATAAACGTCGTAAAGCAATTGTAAAATTAACTACTGATAGCAAAGAAATCGAATTCTTTGAAGCATAAGAACCTATCAAGAAGAGGAGGGAAATAAAATGGCGATTAAAAAGTACAAACCTACCTCCAATGGTCGTCGCGGAATGACTACTTCTGATTTCGCAGAAATCACAACTAGCACTCCAGAAAAATCTCTTTTAGCACCAGTAAAGAGAAAAGGCGGCCGTAATAACCAAGGTAAGTTAACTGTTCGTCATCAAGGTGGCGGTCACAAACGTCAATATCGTTTAATTGACTTTAAACGTAACAAAGATGGCATTCCTGGACGCGTTGCTACGATCGAATACGATCCAAACCGTTCTGCAAATATCGCGTTAATCAACTACGTGGATGGAGAAAAGCGTTATATCTTAGCCCCTAAAAACCTAGTAGTTGGATTGGAAGTAATGTCTGGCCCTGAGGCTGATATTAAAGTGGGTAACGCACTTCCACTAACAAACATTCCTGTTGGTACAGTAGTACACAACATCGAGTTAAAACCAGGTAAAGGCGGCCAGTTAGTTCGTTCTGCTGGAACAAGCGCTCAAGTACTTGGTAAAGAAGGAAAATACGTATTAGTACGTTTGAATTCTGGTGAAGTTCGTATGATTCTTGCTGAATGCCGTGCAACAATCGGTCAAGTAGGTAACGAACAACATGAACTTATTAACATTGGTAAAGCAGGACGTAATCGTTGGTTAGGCAAGCGCCCAACTGTACGTGGATCTGTTATGAACCCTAACGATCACCCACACGGTGGTGGTGAAGGACGTTCACCAATCGGACGTAAATCACCAATGTCTCCATGGGGTAAACCAACTCTTGGATACAAAACTCGTAAAAAGAAAAACAAATCAGATAAGTTTATCGTACGTCGTCGTAAAAAATAACGTGATTCTCCTACGGTTCAAAGAAAGAACCGTAGAACAGTCACGAAGGGAGGTTCCTTCATGGGTCGCAGCTTAAAAAAAGGACCATTTGTTGATGATCATTTAATGGTTAAGGTTGAAAAGTTGAACGAGACTGAAAGCAAACAAGTTATTAAAACTTGGTCACGCCGTTCTACAATCTTCCCACAATTTATTGGCCACACTATCGCTGTATATGATGGTCGCAAACACGTGCCTGTATATGTTACTGAAGACATGGTAGGACACAAGCTTGGAGAGTTCGCTCCAACTCGTGCTTACAAGGGCCATGGTAATGATGACAAGAAAACAAGACGTTAAGAGAGGAGGGCATCCAAATGCAAGCTAAAGCTGTTGCAAGAACAGTTCGTATTGCTCCTCGTAAAGCACGTTTAGTCGTAGATTTAATTCGAGGTAAGCAAATTGGTGAAGCTGTGGCGATTTTAAATCTCACTCCTAAGGCTGCTTCTCCAATCGTGGAAAAAGTATTAAAATCCGCTATGGCAAATGCTGAACATAACTATGAAATGGACGTTAACAACCTAGTTGTTGCTCAAGCATTTGTTGACGAAGGACCAACGTTGAAACGTTTCCGTCCTCGCGCAATGGGCCGTGCAAGCCAGATCTTAAAGCGCACAAGCCACATCACAATCGTATTATCAGAAAAGAAGGAGGGATAAGCTGTGGGTCAAAAAGTAAATCCTGTCGGTTTGCGTATTGGAATCATTCGTGATTGGGAATCTAAATGGTACGCAGGCAAAGACTTCGCTACTCTTTTACACGAAGACCTTAAAATTCGTGAATACATCACGAAGCGTTTAAAAGATGCTTCTGTTTCTAAAGTAGAAATCGAACGTGCTGCAAACCGTGTAAACGTAACAGTGCATACAGCTAAGCCTGGTATGGTTATTGGTAAAGGCGGTACGGAAGTTGAAGCACTTCGTAAAGCATTAAATCAATTAACTGGCAAACGTGTTCACATCAACATTCTTGAAATCAAGAGAGCTGACGTTGATGCGAAACTAGTTGCTGAAAATATTGCTCGTCAATTAGAAAACCGTGTATCTTTCCGTCGTGCACAAAAGCAAGCAATTCAACGTGCTATGCGCGCTGGTTCAAAAGGTATTAAAACACAAGTATCTGGTCGTCTTGGCGGTGCAGATATCGCTCGTGCTGAACATTACAGCGAAGGAACTGTTCCACTTCATACACTTCGCGCTGATATCGACTATGCTACTGCTGAAGCCGATACTACTTATGGTAAGTTAGGCGTAAAAGTATGGATCTATAAGGGAGAAGTCCTTCCTACTAAGAAGAAAAATGCGGAAGGAGGCAAATAATCATGTTATTGCCAAAACGCGTAAAATATCGCCGTCAACACCGTGGTAACATGCGTGGTAACGCAAAAGGCGGTACAGAAGTAACTTTCGGTGAATTCGGCCTACAAGCTTTAGAAGCTTCATGGATCACGAATCGTCAAATCGAAGCTGCTCGTATTGCGATGACACGTTACATGAAACGTGGCGGTAAAGTTTGGATTAAAATTTTCCCACACAAGCCTTACACTGCTAAACCTCTAGAAGTACGGATGGGTTCCGGTAAAGGGGCACCTGAAGGCTGGGTAGCTGTTGTTAAGCCTGGAAAAATCATGTTCGAAATTGCTGGCGTTTCTGAAGAGATCGCTCGTGAAGCACTTCGACTTGCAATGCACAAACTTCCTGTTAAGTGTAAGTTTGTAAAACGAGAAGAAATTGGTGGTGAATCAAATGAAAGCTAATGAACTTCGTGACCTAACCACTGCTGAAATTGAACAAAAAGTAAAATCTTTAAAAGAAGAACTTTTCAACCTTCGCTTTCAATTGGCGACAGGACAACTTGAAAACACTGCTCGCATTCGTGAAGTACGCAAAGCGATTGCTCGTATGAAAACGGTTGTTCGTGAAAGAGAAATCAACGTTAACAAGTGATAATTGAAGGGAGGTTCACACTATGAGTGAACGCAACCAACGTAAAGTTTACACAGGACGCGTTGTTTCTGACAAGATGGATAAAACAGTAACTGTTCTTGTTGAAACACAAAAAAAGCATCCTTTATATGGTAAACGCGTTAAGTACTCTAAAAAGTATAAAGCTCATGATGAGCAAAACGAAGCAAAAATCGGCGATGTAGTACGTATCATGGAAACTCGTCCGCTTTCAGCTACTAAGCGTTTCCGTTTAGTTGAGGTTGTAGAAAAAGCAGTTATTATTTAATTGTTCGGATTAAGCTTCATTCCGAAGGGAGGTTACACACATGATTCAACAAGAATCACGTTTAAAAGTTGCTGACAACTCTGGTGCTCGTGAGGTACTAACGATTAAAGTTCTTGGTGGTTCAGGTCGCAAATTTGCTGGTATTGGTGATGTTATCGTCTGTACAGTAAAACAAGCAACACCAGGTGGCGTTGTTAAAAAAGGTGACGTTGTTAAAGCAGTTATTGTTCGTACAAAGAGCGGTGCCCGTCGTCCTGACGGTTCATACATTCGTTTCGATGAAAACGCATGTGTAATTATCAAAGATGATAAGAGCCCACGTGGAACACGTATCTTCGGACCAGTTGCCCGCGAACTTCGCGACAACAACTTTATGAAAATTGTTTCTCTAGCTCCAGAAGTATTATAATTTAAATTCAAATGCCTTTAAGGAGGTGCTTAATGATGCATGTGAAAAAAGGTGACAACGTAAGAGTCATCTCTGGAAAGGATAAAGGCAAAACAGGAGTAATCCTTGCTGCTTATCCTAAAGAAAGCCGTGTACTAGTAGAAGGCGTGAACATTGCAAAAAAACACTCAAAACCTTCTCAAGTGAATCCACAAGGCGGAATCATTAGCTTTGAGGCTCCAATTCATGTATCGAACGTAATGCCTATCGATCCTAAGTCTGGTAACCCGACTCGTGTAGGTTCCACTACGGTAGATGGCAAAAAAGTACGCGTAGCAAAATCCGGTGAAATTTTAGATAAATAGTTTAAAATTAAGAAGGGAGGTACAATAAGTGAACCGCCTAAAAGAAAAATTTGTTAAAGAAGTTACTCCTGCTCTTATGAGCAAGTTCAACTATAAATCAGTTATGGAAGTTCCTAAACTTGATAAAATCGTCGTGAATATGGGCGTTGGTGACGCAGTTGCAAATGCAAAGGCACTTGATAATGCAGTTGAAGAACTTTCAACGATCACAGGTCAAAAACCAGTCGTGACACGTGCGAAAAAATCTATCGCTGGCTTCCGCCTTCGTGAAGGTATGCCAATCGGTGCAAAAGTTACACTTCGCGGTGAGCGCATGTACGAATTCTTGGATAAATTAGTTTCAGTTTCTTTACCTCGTGTACGTGACTTCCGTGGTATTTCTAAAAAAGCATTCGACGGTCGCGGTAACTATACATTAGGGATTAAAGAACAATTAATCTTCCCTGAAATTGATTACGATAAAGTAAGCAAGGTTCGTGGTATGGATATCGTTATCGTAACGACTGCTAAAACTGATGAAGAATCTCGTGAACTTTTAACTCAATTTGGAATGCCATTCCAAAAGTAATCGTTAAATAATGGAGGCGAAAACGTGGCTAAAAAGTCAATGATTGCGAAACAAAAGCGCACGCCTAAATATGCAGTACAAGAGTATACACGCTGCGAACGTTGTGGCCGTCCACACTCTGTATACCGTAAATTTAAGCTTTGTCGTATTTGTTTCCGCGAATTAGCGTACAAAGGACAAATTCCTGGTGTTAAAAAAGCTAGCTGGTAAAACCCAAGTCTGGGAAGGAGGTAAAAATAATGGTCATGACAGATCCAATTGCTGATATGCTTACTCGCATTCGTAATGCGAATATGGTGCGTCACGAAAAGTTAGAAGTGCCTGCTTCTAATATGAAAAAAGAAATTGCTGAAATTTTAAAGCGCGAAGGTTTCGTACGTGACGTCGAATTCATCGAAGACAACAAACAAGGTATCATCCGTATCTTCTTAAAATACGGTGCTAGTAATGAACGTGTTATTACTGGTCTTAAGCGCATAAGCAAGCCTGGACTTAGAGTTTACGCAAAATCAACTGAGGTACCACGCGTTCTTAACGGTCTTGGTATCGCATTAGTATCAACATCAAATGGTGTTATTACAGATAAAGAAGCTCGTGCAAAACAAGTCGGCGGAGAAGTATTAGCTTACGTTTGGTAATTGAGCTTTTGAATGAATGGAGGTGCACTAAATGTCTCGCGTAGGAAAAAAACCAATTGTTATTCCAGCAGGAGTTACAGTTACTTTAAATAATAGTACTGCTACAGTTAAAGGACCTAAAGGTGAACTTACTCGTACTTTCCATCCTGATATTACTATCAACGTGGAAGAAAATCTTGTAACAATCACTCGTCCTTCTGATGTAAAAGAACACCGCGCATTACACGGAACTACTCGTGCCGTGCTTGCGAACATGATTGAAGGTGTATCCACTGGCTTCACTAGAGGCTTAGAGTTAATCGGGGTTGGTTATCGTGCTCAAAAGCAAGGTACCAAGCTTGTATTAAACGTTGGATACTCTCATCCAGTTGAGATCGAACCTGAAGAGGGCCTTGAAATCGAGGTGCCTGCTAATACAAAAATCGTTATCAAAGGTACTGACAAAGAACGTGTTGGTGCATTAGCAGCGAATATTCGCGGAGTTCGTCCTCCTGAGCCTTATAAAGGTAAAGGAATTCGTTACGAAGGTGAATTTGTTCGTCGTAAAGAAGGTAAAACTGGTAAGTAATGCCTCATAGGTAAACGAAAGGAGTGACGTAAATGATTACGAAGCTTGATAAAAACGCTACTCGCAAGAAAAGACATGCTCGTGTTCGTGCGAAACTTAGCGGTACTTCAGCTCGTCCACGTCTAAATGTGTTTCGTTCTAACAAACATATTTATGCTCAAATAATTGATGACATTAATGGAGTAACTTTAGCGAGTGCTTCTACTTTAGATAAAGACTTTACTTTAGAATCAACTAATAATGTTGAAGCTGCTAAGATGATCGGTGAGTTAGTTGCTAAACGTGCGGTAGAAAAAGGTATCACTTCTATTGTCTTTGATCGTGGCGGATACCTATACCATGGACGTATTCAAGTATTAGCTGATGCTGCCCGTGAAAACGGCTTACAATTCTAAAAGACAAAGGAGGGACACAAAAAGATGCGTCGTATTGATCCAAACAAACTTGAACTAGAAGAACGCGTAGTCACGGTTAACCGTGTTGCGAAAGTTGTTAAAGGTGGACGTCGTTTCCGCTTTACAGCCCTTGTTGTTGTAGGCGATAAAAACGGTCACGTTGGTTTCGGTACTGGTAAAGCTCAAGAAGTACCTGATGCTATTCGTAAAGCCATCGAAGATGCAAAGAAAAACTTAATAGAAGTTGCTATGGTTGGAACTACCATTCCTCACCAAGTAATCGGACGTTTTGGTGCTGGTGAAATTCTTCTAAAACCTGCTTCAGAAGGTACAGGAGTTATCGCTGGCGGTCCAGTTCGTGCTGTTCTTGAGTTAGGCGGAGTAGCTGACATCCTTTCTAAGTCATTAGGAACAAATACTCCTATTAACATGGTTCGTGCAACAATTGATGGTTTAAAACAATTAAAACGTGCTGAAGACGTAGCTAAACTACGTGGAAAATCAGTAGAAGAACTGTTAGGATACGGGGGGAAATAAAATGGCGAATAAACTATTAGTTACCCTCACTCGCAGCGTAATTGGCCGTCCTGGCGACCAACGTGAAACAGTTAAAGCTTTAGGATTACGTAAATTGAATCAAACAGTTGAGCATCAAGATAACGCTGCTATTCGCGGTATGATTACCAAAGTTGCTCACCTTGTAACAGTTAAAGAACAATAATTGATTGTTTTCTTTCATAAGGAGGTGCCAATATGAAACTTCATGAACTAAAACCTGCTGAGGGTTCTCGTAAAGAACGTAAGCGTCTAGGACGCGGTATCGGTTCTGGTCAAGGAAAAACTGCCGGTAAAGGTCATAAAGGTCAAAACGCTCGTTCGGGTGGCGGTGTACGTCTAGGATTTGAAGGTGGTCAAACACCTTTATATCGTCGTTTACCAAAACGCGGATTTACAAACTTCAGCCGTAAGGAATATGCAGTTGTAAATCTTGATGCTTTAAACCGCTTTGCTGAAGGTACAGAAGTTACTCCAGAACTTCTTATCGAATCAGGTGTAGTAAGCAACGAAAAAGCAGGAATCAAAATTCTTGCAAAAGGGAACGTAGAGAAAAAGTTGACTGTCAAAGCTCACAAATTCTCCTCTGCTGCTAAGGAAGCGATCGAAGCTGCTGGTGGAAACACTGAGGTGATCTAATGTTCCAGACAATCTCCAATTTTATGCGCGTGGGTGAGATACGACGGAAGATCATATTCACCCTTTTAATGTTAGTCGTATTTCGATTAGGTACATTTATCCCAGTACCCAATGTAAATGCAGATGTACTTGCTAATCAAGATAAGCTTAGTGTTTTCGGAATTTTAAATACTTTTGGCGGTGGAGCATTAAAACAATTCTCCATCTTTGCAATGGGTATCATGCCATATATCACTGCTTCGATCATTATACAACTCCTGCAAATGGACGTTGTACCGAAATTTACGGAATGGTCTAAGCAGGGTGAATCAGGTCGTCGTAAGATTGCTCAAATCACTCGATATTTCACAATTGTGCTTGGTTTTATCCAAGCATTAGGTATGTCCTATGGCTTTAATAATTTAGCCAGCGGTCAACTGATTGAAAATCCCGGAATAGCTACGTATCTGCTTATTGCAGTTGTCTTAACTGCAGGTACAGCATTTTTAATGTGGTTAGGGGAGCAGATTACTGAAAAAGGTGTTGGTAATGGAATTTCCATTATCATCTTTGCCGGTATCGTTGCTGGAATGCCATCAACTATTAATCAAATTTATGTACAGCAATTTGAGAATGCAGGAGAGGCATTATTCTTACGTATTGTTACTGTAGTGTTAATAGCACTTGCTGTTGTGGCTATCGTAGTTGGAGTTATTTTTATCCAACAAGCAAATCGTAAGATACCTATTCAATATGCTAAACGTGTGGTTGCTGGACGTAATCCTGTCGGAGGACAATCCACTCACATGCCATTAAAAGTTAATGCTGCGGGTGTAATTCCTGTAATCTTTGCTGTTTCATTCATTGTAACACCAAGAACGGTCGCATCATTTTTTCCAACTAATGATGTAACACTTTGGATTACAAAAGTATTTGATTATTCTCATCCAATTGGGATGACGTTATATGCTGCGTTAATTATCGCGTTTACTTATTTCTATGCATTTATCCAAGTTAACCCTGAACAAGCAGCGGAAAACTTGCAAAAGCAAAGCGGCTATATTCCAGGGATCCGTCCAGGAAAGAGCACGCAAGAATACTTAACACGCGTCTTATATCGTTTAACTTTTGTTGGTGCACTCTTCCTAGCAGTGATTGCTGTATTGCCTATGTTATTTATTAATTTAGCCAATCTGCCGCAATCGGCTCAAATCGGTGGAACAAGTTTGCTAATCGTTGTCGGTGTAGCATTAGATACGATGAAACAACTTGAAGCACAATTAGTTAAACGTCACTATAAAGGCTTTATAAATTAAAGGTTTTGGGGGCCACTGCTCCCTAAAACCAATTTATAGCACGAGGGGGGAACACGTGTGAATTTAGTATTAATGGGGCTTCCGGGTGCCGGAAAAGGTACTCAAGCTGAAAGAATCGTCGAAAATTACGGCATCCCTCATATCTCTACTGGAGATATGTTCCGTGCAGCGATGAAAGAAGGAACAGAACTAGGTTTACAAGCGAAATCATTCATGGATAAGGGCGAACTTGTTCCTGATGAAGTAACAATCGGAATTGTTCGTGAACGATTAAGCAAGGAAGATTGTCAAAAGGGATTCCTTTTAGATGGCTTTCCTAGAACTGTACCTCAAGCAGAAGCGTTGGAAAATCTTTTAGTTGATTTAAATAAAAAAATTGACTATGTAATTAATATTAACGTGGTTAAGGATTTATTAATGGAACGTTTGACAGGGCGTCGTATTTGTAAAGAATGTGGTTCTACGTATCATTTAGTTTTTAATCCTCCAAAACAAGATGGCGTATGCGATCGTTGCGGCGGTGAGTTATACCAAAGAGCGGATGATAATGAAGAAACTGTTCAAAATCGATTAGACGTTAATATCAAACAACAAGAACCATTATTAACTTTTTATGAAACAAAAGGTTATCTTCGCACGATTGATGGTCAGCAGGATATTAACAAGGTATTCGCTGATATCGAGCAATTACTTGGGGGCTTATAATGATCATTTGCAAAACCCCTAGGGAAATTGAAATCATGCGCGCGGCCGGGCGGATTGTGGCCCTTACCCACCAAGAGTTACAAAAACACGTAGCTCCTGGGATTACCACAAAGGAATTAGACATGATTGCTGAAGAATTTATTCTCTCACAAGATGCATTTCCTTCGTTTAAAGGGTATAATGGTTTTCGCGGCAGCATTTGTACAAGTGTGAACGAAGAACTTGTTCATGGAATTCCTGGTAATCATGTTCTCAATGAAGGAGACATTATTAGCATCGATATCGGTGCTAAGTATGATGGTTATCACGGTGATTCAGCTTGGACCTATGCTGTAGGAAAGATTGATGATATTTCCCAGCATTTGCTGAAGGTAACAGAGGAATCTCTTTATCTAGGCATAAACGAAGCAAAACCGGGCGAGCGACTCTCGAACATCTCCCATGCGATTCAAACGTATGTGGAAGCAAATGGCTTTTCTATTGTACGCGAGTATGTAGGACACGGAGTAGGGCAAGACTTACATGAGGAACCTCAAATTCCACATTTTGGTCCACCAAACAATGGTCCGCGTCTTATGCCTGGAATGGTACTTGCTATTGAACCGATGGTAAATGCCGGAAGCCGATATGTGAGAACATTGACTGACAATTGGACAGTTGTAACTGTTGACGGCAGGCGTTGTGCGCATTTCGAGCATACGGTTGCGATCACTGATGCAGGATTTGAAATCCTAACCAAATTATAAATTTTGTATGGATTTCAATAGTTGTTATCAATTCTGGTCCGTTTTTAGGTAATTTGTAATATTTACTGAGGACAGAATGCTGCTCAATATGTTAGAATTGAAAGGTTGCAGGACGACATACGAGCGAATAGCTTTGCTTGGTCTACCTAGTTTGAATAAACGCAATCCTGAAAAGAGAAGGGAGACGAGATCGATGGCCAAAGATGATGTAATTGAAATTGAAGGTAAAGTCATTGAAACATTGCCAAATGCAATGTTTAAGGTAGAATTAGAAAACGGTCATACCGTGCTAGCGCATGTTTCTGGTAAAATACGAATGCATTTCATTCGGATCCTTCCGGGTGACAAAGTGACTGTTGAGCTTTCTCCATATGACTTAACACGCGGAAGAATTACTTACCGCTTTAAATAATGCTTGCACTCCGTACTACTAAGGAGGTTAGGATAATAATGAAAGTAAGACCATCTGTTAAACCCATCTGCGAAAAATGTAAAGTTATCCGTAGACGCGGAAAAGTTATGGTTATCTGTGAAAACCCTAAACATAAACAAAAACAAGGTTAATTTTGAAGGAGGTGCGCATTTTCTATGGCACGTATTGCTGGTGTAGATATTCCACGTGAAAAACGTGTAGTTATCTCTTTAACTTACATTTATGGAATTGGTAAAAATACTGCACAAAAAGTACTAGCAGAAGCTGGTGTTTCTGAAGATACACGTGTACGTGATTTAACAGAAGACGAATTAAACAAAATCCGTGACATCATCGACAAATTAAAAGTTGAAGGTGACCTTCGCCGTGAAATTTCTCTTAACATTAAGCGTTTAATGGAAATCGGCTGCTACCGCGGATTACGTCATCGTCGTGGTTTACCAGTTCGTGGACAAAATACGAAAAACAACGCTCGTACACGCAAAGGTCCTCGTAAGACTGTAGCGAACAAGAAGAAGTAATCGGTAAAGGAGGTTAATTTAAATGGCACGTAAAACGAATACACGTAAACGTCGTGTTAAAAAGAATATTGAAGCTGGTATCGCTCATATCCGTTCAACATTTAACAATACGATTGTAACAATTACTGATGTACATGGTAATGCAATTTCATGGTCAAGTGCAGGTGCGCTTGGATTTAGAGGTTCTCGTAAATCTACACCATTTGCTGCACAAATGGCGGCTGAAACAGCAGCTAAGACTTCCATTGAACATGGTATGAAAACTTTAGAAGTTACTGTTAAAGGACCTGGTGCAGGACGTGAAGCTGCAATCCGTGCTCTTCAAGCTGCTGGTCTAGAAGTAACTGCAATTAAAGACGTTACACCTGTTCCTCATAATGGATGCCGTCCACCAAAACGTCGTCGTGTTTAATTTTTCTGTATAGATTTTGTATCATGCGTCTATAATGGGATATGATACTAATTTTTTGCACTCTTACAGAAGATTTATTCCAGTTGTTGTGCACAAAACGGGAACGTATACATGGGGACTTTTAATTAGCAAATATGCTGATTTAGAGTTTCGACGTTTTGAAGGAGGGTTATTTGATGATCGAAATAGAAAAACCAAAAATCGAAACGATTGAGATCAACGATGATGCTAAGTATGGCAAATTCATCGTAGAGCCACTTGAGCGTGGATATGGTACCACTTTGGGTAACTCCTTACGTCGTATCCTATTATCTTCACTCCCAGGTGCCGCGGTTACATCGATTCAAATCGATGGGGTACTTCATGAGTTCTCAACAATTGAAGGCGTCGTAGAGGATGTAACATCCATCATTTTAAACATTAAAAAATTAGCTTTAAAAATCTACTCTGATGAAGAGAAGACGCTTGAGTTTGATGTACAAGGTGAGGGTCCAGTTTTAGCTGGCAATATCACTCATGATAGTGATGTTGAGGTTTTAAATCCTGAGCTTCATATTGCAACATTAGCTGCAAATGGTCATCTTCGCATGCGTTTGACTGCTAGACGTGGACGTGGATATACACCGGCTGTTCAAAACAAAAGAGAAGATCAACCAATAGGTGTTATACCCATTGATTCCATTTTCACACCAGTTTCTCGTGTACAATTTCAAGTAGAAAACACACGTGTTGGTCAAATGTCTAATTTCGACAAGCTCACACTTGATGTTTGGACAGATGGAAGCACTGGGCCAAAAGAAGCGATCGCTCTTGGATCCAAAATTTTGACCGAGCATTTGAATATTTTCGTTGGTTTAACTGATGAAGCTCAAAATGCTGAAATCATGATTGAAAAAGAAGAAGACCAAAAAGAAAAAGTTCTTGAAATGACTATTGAAGAACTAGATCTTTCTGTTCGTTCTTACAATTGCTTAAAACGTGCTGGAATCAACACTGTTCAGGAATTAGCTAATAAGACTGAAGAAGATATGATGAAAGTTCGTAACTTAGGCCGTAAATCACTTGAAGAAGTGAAGGCAAAACTAGAAGAGCTTGGATTAGGCTTGCGTAAAGACGACTGATTTGTTAATCGTAATACACATGCGTTAATCCGTTTAATGACTTCAACAAAGGAGGGAACCCTTCATGGCATACAGAAAGTTAGGACGCACAAGTGCACAGCGTAAAGCTATGCTACGTGATTTAACTACAGATTTAATTATCAATGAGCGCATTGAAACAACAGAAACTCGTGCGAAGGAAATTCGTGTGACTGTTGAAAAAATGATCACTTTAGGTAAACGTGGTGATTTACACGCTCGTCGTCAAGCTGCTTCATATGTTCGTAACGAAGTTGCTGATGCTGAAAATAATACAAGTGCAGTACAAAAACTTTTCGCTGATATCGCTCCGCGTTATCAAGAGCGTCAAGGTGGATACACTCGTATTATGAAACTTGGACCACGCCGCGGTGACGGTGCACCAATGGTTATTATCGAGTTAGTTTAATATAGCTTTAACAGACAACAAGGGCGCTGGACAGTTTACAAACAAACTTGTTCTTTGCCCTTTTTCTGTAAGTGAATCTTATATCAAGATGACCCAAGCCAAAAAGAGTGTTACGATGAGCGTAACTCCAATTCATTGGAGACAATCTAAAAGTCCTACTTGATTTCTTGTAACTTTTTATGTGACTTGATTTCTTGTATCTTTTATCATCTCGCGCTATTGTTGTGCAGATTGAATTAAATACGTCTCGTCTAGCTCATGCACCTCCTCTCATTTCTTTTATAGAAATTCCTTAAACTGCAGTTTACAGCGAAACTGCATAGGGACGAGGTGCAGGCTTTTTTTTATATGTAAAAGAAATAATGAGCGGAGAATAGTATAGCTGAGAGGAGGAATTATCTGTGAAAAACTCGATTGTATCTCTTAATGGAGTATCTTTTCAATATGACGCACAAGAACGTTATGCTTTGAACAATGTCTCATTTGATATAAATGAGGGAGAATGGCTTGCTATTGTCGGTCATAATGGGTCAGGTAAATCCACGATGGCAAAACTCTTAAATGGGCTGCAATTTCCACAAACAGGTGAGATTACAGTTTGCGGAATAAAGTTGGATGAAGAGTCAATTTGGGATATCCGTAAAAAATTAGGGATGGTCTTTCAAAACCCTGACAATCAATTTGTTGGAACGACAGTACAGGATGATGTGGCTTTTGGTCTAGAAAATAACGGCATACCTAGAGACGAAATGGTCACAAGGGTCGAGGATTCGTTAAAGAGAGTTAAGATGGATAAGTTTCTATATCAAGAGCCCCACCATCTATCAGGCGGACAAAAGCAACGTGTGGCAATAGCCGGTGTGCTAGCATTACGGCCATCGATCATCATACTTGATGAGGCAACTTCCATGCTTGATCCAAGAGGACGCGAAGAGGTATTAGAGACCGTCCGATTATTAAAAGAAGAGAAATCATTGACCGTTATCTCGATTACACATGATTTAGAAGAGGCGGCTAAGGCGGATCGAATCATCGTCATGAACAAAGGGGAGGTCTTCCGGGAGGGTACACCTGAAGAGATTTTCTCTATGGATGAACAATTGGTTCAGTTAGGGTTAGATATTCCTTTTTCAGTGAAAATGACGAAAGCTTTAAGGAATCATGGAATCGATCTATCTAGGCACTATTTATCGGAAGAAGAGTTGGTGAAAGAGTTATGGACATCTCGCTCAAACATGTAGATTATCGTTATCAAGTCAATACTCCTTTTGAACGACTGGCCATTGAGGATGTGTCTATTGATATTCCTTCAGGTGTGTATATGGCGATTATTGGTCATACCGGTTCAGGGAAATCAACAGTCCTGCAGCATTTAAACGCTCTCCTTCAACCAACAAAAGGAACAGTAGCAATTGGTGAACATGAAATTAAAGCTTTGCAAAAAAATAAGAACTTAAAAAAAGTCCGCCAAAAAGTTGGCATCGTCTTTCAATTTCCTGAACACCAATTATTTGAAGAGACGGTCGAAAAAGATATTATTTTTGGGCCTATGAATTTTGGGGTTTCTGAAACAGAAGCAAAGGAAAGGGCACGGATTGCTTTAAAACAAGTGGGTTTAGAGGAAGATATTCTAAATAAATCACCGTTTGACCTCTCTGGTGGACAAATGCGCCGCGTCGCAATTGCAGGAGTACTTGCAATGGAGCCCGATGTTATTGTCCTGGACGAGCCTACTGCGGGTTTAGACCCAAGAGGCCGAAAAGAAGTTATGGACATGTTCTTTTCTCTCCATAAGGAAAGAAAGCTCTCTACCATTCTTGTTACACATAGTATGGAGGATGCTGCTAGATACGCAGACCAAATTGTGATTATGCAGCAAGGGAAAGTTGCCAAAAAAGGGACAGCAGAAGAGATTTTCTCCGCACCGACTGAGCTGGTTGAAATGGGACTTGATGTTCCTGAAGTCGTTCGGTTTCAACTGAAGCTTGAGGAGAAACTTGGCATGAAATTTGAGAAAATTTTTCTAACCATTGATGAGTTGTCTACTGCTGTTACTAAGGTATTAAGTAGAGGTGTTCACTCATGATGGAAAAAATGATTTTTGGGCGCTATGTCCCGTCAGATTCTATTATTCATAAAATGGACCCTCGTTCAAAATTAATGATTATCTTTCTTTTTGTTTGTGTTATTTTTTTAGCAAACAATGTCGTAACCTATGCACTTATTGGAATTTATACTTTTTTAATGCTTGGATTGTCGCGGGTCCCGGTGCGCTTTTTATATGGGGGTCTTAAACCAGTCATCTGGCTCGTTCTTTTTACCCTAGTGCTGCAACTGTTTTTCACAAAAGAGGGTACCCTTTTATTTGAACTAGGTCCTGTAAAAATTTATGAGGAAGGAGTCAGGCAGGGGATTTTTATTTCCTTACGATTCTTTTTCTTAATTTTAATGACGTCACTGTTGACGTTAACCACCACCCCAATTGAGATTACCGATGGCCTTGAAACGTTGTTACATCCTTTAAATAAGGTCCGTTTCCCTGTCCACGAAATGGCATTAATGATGTCTATTTCCTTAAGGTTCATTCCAACACTTATGCAGGAAACGGATAAAATAATGAAGGCGCAAATAGCCCGTGGCGTTGAGTTTGCAAGCGGCCCTTTTAAGGAACGCATTAAAGCCGTCATTCCACTGCTTATCCCATTGTTTGTCAGTTCCTTTAAACGAGCGGAGGAATTGGCGATCGCGATGGAGGCTAGAGGGTATCAAGGTGGGGAAGGAAGAACAAAATACCGGGAATTATCCTGGAAAATAGCTGATTCCTTACAGATGGGGGTATTAGTCCTTCTATCGATCCTACTACTTTTATTACGATCATAATGGAGCGAAACCATGGCAAGGTATAAATGTATTATTTCCTATGACGGGTCGGGCTTTTCCGGCTATCAAGTCCAACCAAATAAGCGAACCGTACAGTCTGTATTAGAAGCTGTTTTATCAAAAATGCATAAGGGTGATACGGTCAAAGTCGTCGGCTCAGGACGAACGGATGCCGGTGTCCACGCAAAAGGACAAGTCATTCATTTTGATTCACCACTACTGATTCCAGCTGACAAGTGGGAGAAAGCATTGAATTCCATGCTGCCTGAAGATATTTCCGTTCTAAAGGTTGTTCCTGTCACCGAGTCCTTTCATGCCCGCTTCGACGCGAAAGGGAAGGAATATCGCTATGTTCTTCATTTATCTCAAAAAAGAGATCCCTTTCAGCGGAAATTTGCTTATCAATATCCATACCGTTTAAATTTACAGGCGATGGAGCAGGCAAGTAAACTTGTCCTTGGTACACATGACTTTACTAGTTTTTGTGCGGCAAAGACGGAAGTAGTTGATAAAGTTCGAACGATTGAATCGATTGACTTTACACGTATGGATGAGTTACTGACGATCCGTTTTGTTGGAAATGGCTTTTTGTATAATATGGTTCGTATTTTAGTTGGAACTTTATTAGAGGTCGGATCGGGTGAACGCAGCCCTGAGGATATTCCGATAATATTAGCCCATAAAGACCGGAGGCTATCAGGAAAGACAGCTCCAGGTCATGGATTGTATCTTTGGGAAGTCTTTTATGATTAAAATGTGATAATGTCTAGCTGCAGCGCCTAGGGGCTCGGGTCATAAGCCAATCCGTCAAAAAGGTTAAAGAGCAACCTTCTCGCCGGTTCGTCTTATGCCTGTCGCCCCTGTGCAAGTCGCTTCCGCTTTTCTGAAAACAACCTAACCTGGTGTAACATTTTCTTGACATATTGACCTGTAGGTTTTATTATATTAGATGTGCGTGTTTTTAATCCCACGATAAAGCCCCGGAAAGTCTTCATCGTGATTGAAAATATATGAATACAAACTTAACCGCACAAGGGTATTAGATGTTGATTCCCGGAACAGAATCGGACTCTAATTACTTTAAAAGTGCGAAAACAATAATCTTTTATGGATTTAATTTAGGAGGGAAACTCATGCGTACAACGTTTATGGCAAATGCCAACACTATCGAGCGTAAATGGTACGTAATTGATGCAGAGGGCAAAACTCTTGGACGTCTTGCTTCTGAAGTAGCATCAATTTTACGTGGTAAAAACAAACCAACTTTTACACCACATGTTGACACTGGTGATAATGTAATTATTCTTAATGCTTCAAAGGTAGAACTTACTGGAAAGAAATTAACTGACAAGATTTACTACCGTCACACAATGCATCCAGGTGGTTTAAAAACAAGAACTGCTTTAGAAATGCGTACTAACTATGCTGAGAAAATGATCGAGCTTGCTGTTAAAGGTATGCTTCCAAAGAATTCTCTTGGCCGTCAAATGTTTAAAAAATTACATGTATATGCTGGCAGCGAACATCCGCACCAAGCACAACAACCTGAAGTTTACGAACTTCGCGGTTAATAAAGAGGGAGGGAATTAACTTGGCACAAGTTCAATATATCGGTACAGGTCGCCGTAAAAGTTCTGTTGCACGTGTACGTTTAGTACCAGGCACAGGTAAAATTATTGTAAATAGTCGTGAAATTGAAGATTATATCCCATTTGAAGCATTACGTGTTGTTGTAAGACAACCATTAGTAGCTACTGAAACAGTTGGAAGCTATGATGTTCTTGTAAACGTAAGCGGCGGTGGATACACTGGTCAAGCTGGCGCAATCCGCCACGGTATTGCTCGCGCATTACTTCAAGCTGACCCTGAATTCCGTCCAACATTAAAGCGCGCTGGATTATTAACTCGTGATGCACGTATGAAAGAACGTAAAAAATACGGTCTTAAAGGTGCTCGTCGTGCGCCTCAGTTCTCAAAACGTTAATTTTATGGCGTTTCAAAGGCTCTCAACCAATTTGGTTGGGGGTCTTTTTTATATAGAAAAAAGGCTTTTGATCACGAAAAGTTTTTTTGACCAGATATCATAGCTCATTTTGAAACTTTTGAGCGGTGAATAACAAATAAAAAAACGAAGAGGTAAATCTTCGTTTTTTTCCACTTATTTATTCACTTCTATTATAAAAAATGCTAGCACAGACCAAGGGCTGATCTGTGCTAATAATTATCTTATGACAATAAAGGTAACCCCTTACTATTGTTGAGGTGCGGAAGGAGTTGAGATACTTTGTAATGCCTGTTCTGCCTCGTTTGCATATTGATTTTCTACTGCTAGATCACCTAAAGCAACCATTCCTACTATTTGTCCATTTTCGATTACCGGCAATCGGCGAATTTGCTGCTGTGCCATCAAATTTGCTGCTTGATGGACATCCATATCAGGTGTACCTTGTACGATCTGCTGTGCAGTCATTACTTGAGATACTGGTGTTTGTGGATCTTCTCCTTGTGCTGTCGTACGAAGGGTAATATCACGATCCGTTACAATTCCAACCATTTGTCTGTTGTTATTTATTACTGGGATAGCTCCAATATTATATTCGCTCATTAACGCTGCAGCTTCCTGTACGGTCTGTGTTTCGTTAACTGTAAGAACATTTGATGTCATGATATCTCTTAATTGTGCCATGAAATTACCTCCAAATATGTTATTCCTTTATAGGATGGGTAACATTGGCGGTATTATTAATGGTAACTTTTTTCTATATATCAGCTTCACATGAACGTGGTGTAATTAACTCATTAGAAGAGGACATTTAAATCTGGTTTTTACCAAATCAAACCTCAGTTTTCAAAACGTTAATTATCAACATTTCCAAGGCTCTCAACCATTTTGGTTGAGGGTCTTTTTTCTGTCCACAAAAAGCTTTTGACCACGAAAATATTTTCCTTCCACAAATCATTGTTCATGGTACCTGGATCCTCGTAGCGGTTTGTTCATTTAAAAATTTTTTTATTCGTTTTGTAGGTTTTTGTAGGGTTTTGTTGTTTTGCTTTTAAAATTACTTAAGTATTCAAATAAATTGAAAGCGTTAACAAGGAGGATGGACATGAAAAAATTTGGATTAGCTACGCAAATTTTTATTGCACTTATTTTAGGTATAGTGGTTGGGGCTGCTACTTATGGGAACAATACAGCAATTTCCTACATTGCGCCAATCGGTGATATTTTCATTCATTTAATTAAAATGATCGTTATGCCGATTGTAATAGCCGCACTTGTTGTTGCTGTGGCGGGTGTAGGTGATATAAAAAAATTAGGTAAGCTTGGCGGCAAGACGATTCTTTATTTTGAAATCATTACAACGATTGCGCTGGGGATTGGCTTGCTGGCTGCAAACGTATTCCATCCAGGTTCTGGTGTAGATATGAGCCATCTGGCAAAAGGAGATATCTCAGCATACGAACAAACTGCAAGCGCTACACAAAACAAAGGCTTTGCGGAAACAATCGTTCACATCGTTCCAAAAAATGTGTTTGAATCAATGGCGCAAGGGGATCTATTGCCGATTATTTTCTTCAGTGTTCTATTCGGCCTAGGGGTCGCAGCAATCGGGGACAAAGGAAAGCCGGTGCTTCATTTCTTTGAAGGTGTTTTAGAAGCAATGTTTTGGGTAACAAATCAAGTAATGAAGGCTGCTCCGTTTGGAGTATTCGCTCTTATTGCGGTGACGGTGGCCCATTTCGGAGTGAGCACATTGCTTCCGCTTGGAAAGCTTGTATTGGCTGTGTATGTAACTGTATTGTTTTTCGCTATTGTGATTTTAGGTATAAACGCGAAAATGACAGGAACAAATATTTTTACACTTATTAAGATTTTAAAGGAAGAACTTATCATTTCTTTTACAACAGCGAGTTCTGAGGCAGTGCTCCCGAACATCATGAAAAAGATGGAGCAATTCGGTTGTCCGAAGGCGATTGTTTCTTTCGTCATTCCGACAGGATACACATTCAATCTGACAGGATCAGCAATTTATCAGGCGCTTGCTTCGCTGTTTGTTGCGCAAATGTATAATGTACACATGTCGTTGATGCAGCAAATTACATTGTTATTTGTACTTATGATGACTTCAAAAGGTATGGCAGGCGTCCCAGGTGCATCGTTTGTCGTTGTGCTGGCGACACTTGGCTCTATGGGATTACCGTTAGAGGGAATTGCTTTGATTGCTGGCATCGATCGTATTTTAGATATGATTCGCTCGGCTGTAAACGTTTTAGGAAACTCATTGGCTGCCATCTCAATGGCGAAATGGGAGGGCGAATTTGATAAAGAAAAAGCGCAGGACTATTTGGATTCTGTTAAAGAAACAAAGGCTGCATAAAGGGATAGGAGGAGAATGTAATGACAGTAACTAAAATAAAAGCAAATGTTCGGATTGAAAAGGATTTTTTAGGGGAAAAAGAGGTGCCTGTAAATGCCTATTACGGCATACAAACATTGCGCGCTGTCGAGAACTTTCCTATTACAGGATATATAATTCATGAAGAACTAATTAAAGCTTTGGCCATTGTCAAGAAAGCGGCTGCTCTTGCCAATATGGAAACAAAGCGCCTTTATGAAGGGGCAGGCAAAGCCATAATAGAAGCTGCTGAAGAAATCATCGACGGCAAGTGGCACGATCATTTCATTGTCGACCCGATTCAAGGCGGCGCAGGTACATCAATGAACATGAATGCGAATGAGGTCATTGCCAATCGTGCGCTTGAATTAATCGGAAAAGAAAGAGGAGACTACTTTCATATTAGTCCGAACAGCCATGTGAATATGGCACAGTCTACAAATGATGCTTTTCCGACTGCGATTCACATCGCAACATTGAATATGTTAGAAAAATTATTAGACACAATGGAATATATGCATTGCGTATTCGAGCAAAAAGCAAAGGAATTTGACCGGGTCATTAAAATGGGCCGTACTCATCTGCAGGATGCTGTACCGATTCGATTAGGTCAAGAGTTTGAAGCATACTCCCGCGTAATTGCCCGCGATATCAAGCGCATCAAACAATCACGGCAGCATTTATATGAGGTGAATATGGGCGCGACAGCTGTGGGAACTGGCTTGAACGCAGACCCTCGCTATATTGAGCGTGTAGTCGAGCATCTTGCCGATATTAGCGGCTTATCGCTTGTGGGTGCTGAGCACCTTGTGGATGCAACCCAAAACACAGATGTTTACACGGAAGTATCGGCAGCACTTAAAGTATGCATGATGAACATGTCCAAAATTGCCAATGATTTGAGATTGATGGCTTCCGGTCCTCGCACGGGACTCGGTGAGATAATATTACCTGCACGTCAGCCTGGTTCTTCCATTATGCCGGGGAAAGTGAACCCTGTAATGGCTGAGGTCATTAATCAGGTGGCGTTTCAAGTTATTGGAAACGACCATACGATTTGTCTTGCTTCTGAAGCAGGGCAGCTGGAACTGAATGTTATGGAGCCTGTTCTCGTATTTAATTTACTTCAATCCATCAGTATTATGAATAATGCATTTCGTGCATTTACAGACTATTGTTTAAAGGGAATTGAAGCAAATGAAGAAAGAATGAAGGAATATGTAGAAAAGAGTGCCGGCATTATTACGGCGGTAAATCCGCATATCGGCTATGAGGTTGCTGCACGTATAGCGAGAGAAGCGATTTTAACAGGTCAGCCGATTCGCGAATTATGCTTGAAATATGACGTATTATCAGAAGAAGAGCTCGATCTAATTTTGGACCCTTATGAAATGACTCACCCAGGTATCGCAGGTGCAGTTCTTTTAGATAGACAGTAAACTTGTACATGTCAAGCAAAGGAGGGCGGAGAGGCCCTTTTTTGCTTGACATAAGGGGTAAAACTCCGCCGGCAAGGCGCTCTACCAGAGAGCCTTCACCACAAAAAAGCAAAAGCGCTTTTTAGGGGGAGAACCTCTGGTTCTGCGCCTAAACGAGCCGGGTGCACTATTTCTATTGAGAATCAATAGCAGAAGTCGATTGGAAAAGGAAGGGATTATATGTATAAATTCAAGGTTGGTCCGAATGGGGATGTGGAAACTGACTTACGAGGTTCGGAATTAATGGCTATACCGTTGTTGAATAAGGGGGTTGCATTCACGGAGGAGGAGAGACAGGAGCTGGATTTAACAGGATTATTGCCGCCGGCAGTACTGACGCTTGATGAGCAGGCACGCCGCGCTTATGAACAATTCTCCTCGCAGCCGAATGATTTGCATAAAAATGTAGCGTTATCGGCATTGCGTGACCGAAACGAGGTATTGTTTTACCGGGTTCTGACGGACCATTTACCAGAAATGCTTCCAATCATATATACACCAACAGTCGGGTTAGCAATCCAGCGTTACAGTCTCGAATACCGCCGACCGCGCGGGGTGTATTTATCTATTAATGATGCAAACGGCATTGAACAAGCATTTGAAAACTTTGGGGCGAGTGCGGAAGATATCGATTTAATCGTTATTACCGATGGGGAAGGCATTTTAGGAATCGGTGACTGGGGTGTTGGCGGTATTAATATCGCGATTGGCAAATTAGCCGTTTATACAGCCGCAGCTGGAATCGATCCCGCCCGCGTCATGCCTGTAATTTTAGATGTAGGCACAGATCGTGATGAGCTTCTGAACAACCCGTTCTACATCGGAAATTGCCATCCCCGTGTTCGGTATGGACAGTATGATGCATTCATTGAGCAGTTTGTAAGTACGGCGGCGAGAATGTTTCCTAATGCCTTGCTCCATTGGGAGGATTTCAGCTCCCATAATGCGCGGAGCATTTTAGACAAGTATCGAGATAAAGTGTGTACATTTAATGACGATATACAAGGTACAGGAGCCGTATCGCTTGCTGCTGTGCTGGCGGCAGTGCGTGCTTCCGATATTCCGCTCAGTGAGCATCGTGTTGTCATATTCGGGGCGGGTACAGCGGGTATTGGAATTGCTGATCAGGTGCGTGATGCCATGGTACGCGAGGGGCTTTCATGGGAATCGGCGAACCGCAGATTTTGGTGCATTGACCGGAATGGTTTACTGGAAGATGATATGGACGAATTGTACGACTTCCAGCGCCCATATGCGCGTCCTTCTGAAGAAAACAATGCAGGATTGGGATTAGCTGAAGTCGTTCGTCAAGTACATCCAACTATTTTGATCGGAACTTCAACTGTGGCGGGGGCATTCACCGAGGATATTGTGAAAGACATGGCAGCTCACGTTGAAAGACCGGTAATTTTGCCTATGTCCAATCCCACTCCCCTTGCGGAAGCAAAGCCTGCTGATCTAATCCATTGGACAGAGGGAAGAGCCCTAGTAGCAACAGGAAGTCCGTTTTCTCCTGTAACATATAACAAAACAGTATATGTAATCGGACAATCCAATAACGCTCTTATTTTTCCGGGGCTTGGACTTGGAACGAACGTGTCCCGTGCAAGTATCATCACTGACGGCATGTTTGCTGCGGCAGCAGAAGCTGTGGCGGGAATGATTGATGTAAGCAATCCAGGTGCGCCTTTACTTCCGCAGATTGAGAATCTACGTGCCATTTCAGAAATTGTCGCGATAGAAGTGGCAAAGGCGGCTGTTGCCGATGGTGTGGCACGAATAAAACATGACGATATTAAGCAAGCAGTTCGAAACGCAATGTGGGAACCGGTGTATCGGCCTATAAAAGCGGCAAAGGAAACTGTTCTGGTATAATGGGAGAAAATCGAGCTTGTTTTGATAAACAAGCTGTATCTTCATATATATATATAACTAGTAGTGTATGGGGGGCAATTGTGTTTATAACTACAAGGCGGCGGTTTGTTAGTAGCAAAAATCAGGAAGTGGCGGATTTGAGAGCGGATCAACTGCAAAGCAAAGATTTCTGGATCGTTATTGCTCTTATGGTTATAGTACCAATCGCGGGTGAATTGAACTTTCATCCATTCGATAATGTATTTCGTGTAAGTTTCGGAACTCCTATTTTCTTCTTTTCTTTATTGTTCTTTCGTAAAATTTCACCTGTTGTCATGGGGCTGTTAGTAGGAACGTCAGTTTCGGGGTTCCGTGTTTTATTGGATTGGATGGTGTCGGCAGACTTTAGCCTGGCAGTATCTCTTACCGAACGGTATCCGACGTTCTTCTACTATTTTACATATGCCTTCCTGTTTTATTTGATGAGGGTGAATCGTTTTCAACATCCTTTGCTGATTGGATGTTTCGGTATTACAATTGAAATCACATCCAGTCTTATTGAGTTAATGTTTTTTCATCTTTTTGTATTGGGAACGGCTGTGACGATAGGGGCATTGAATAAAATCATTATTATCGCGGTGTTTCGAAGCTTTTTTGTTTTGGCCTTCATCAATATGATGAAGCTGTACGAACTACGACTGAAAGAATCGCAAACCCGGAGGGAGAATGAGAATATGCTCATGCACCTTTCCAATTTGTATGTAGAGTCTGTTTATTTGAAAAAGACGCTGCAAAATGCAGAAACCATCACAAAAGAATCCTACAATTTATATCGAAACATGATTGATTTTAAAAAAGACCATGGACTTCCAATTGAAAATTGGGGAAAAAAAGCTTTACGGATAGCCGGAGAGGTGCATGAAATAAAAAAGGATAACCAAAGAATCTTTGCGGGCCTATCAAAGCTCATTTCAAGCGAAAGTCTGCCGGAATATATGAATGTACATGAACTAGCGGACATAATAGTTCGAATCAATCAGAAATATGCTGCGCTGTTAGGGAAGAAAATTGAATTTGTTTCGCAGATTAGGGGAGAGCATCCGAAATATCACATTTACCTTATGCTGTCTTTTATCAACAATTTAGTCGCGAACGCAGTAGAAGCGATTGAAAATACAGGCACAATCACCGTTTCAATAGATAAAGAGGATAATTGGATCGAGTGTAAAGTGATTGACGACGGTCCAGGCGTTCCTTCAAAATATAATCATCTCATTTTTAAACCGGGGTTTACCTCTAAATATGGAGAAGATGGAACACCGTCCACGGGAATCGGGCTATCTTATATAAAAGAAATGTCAGAGGAATTGGGAGGCGAGGTAACACTCCAAACGAGTGGGAAAGGATGCATTTTCATTATCCGGCTGCCGATCCTCTGTCTTGCCGAGAAAGGGTGAGTTTATGTTTTTTTATATTACGGATGATGATGAAGTCTTTCGATCTATGCTGTCACAAATTATAGAGGATGAAGAATTGGGTGACGTTGTAGGGGAAGTGGAAGATGGTTCTTTCCTAGATGCACATACGCTGGCAATGAAGCATGTCGATATTTTATTCATTGATTTACTGATGCCGATCCGGGACGGAATTGAAACCATTCGTCACATTGCGCCGTCATTTAAAGGGAAAATCATTATGATTTCCCAAGTGGAATCAAAAGAACTGATCGGAGAAGCATATTCACTTGGAATCGAATATTACATCACAAAGCCGCTGAACAGAAATGAAGTATTATCGGTTATACAGAAGGTCATGGAACGCATTCGTTTGGAGCGATCTATACAAGACATTCAAAAATCACTCAGCAATGTATTTGATTGGAATTCCGCCAAGGAACAAAAGTCTTCCTCCGGGGAAAAGAAAATTACAGACTGGGGGCAAGTTCTTTTATCCGAACTCGGCATAGCCGGTGAAAATGGAAGCAAGGACTTGCTGGAAATCATCGATTATTTATACCATTATGAGACAAGACTAGCATCTGAGACGGGATTTCCTATTTTAAAGGATATCTTCACCCATATCAGCTTGAAAAAATTAGGAACGGTTGCTTCGCAAGATGAGGTTGACAGGGAGAGAAAAGCGTCAGAACAGCGTGTTCGCCGAGCAATTTACCAATCATTGAACCATTTGGCATCTCTTGGCCTCGCTGATTTTGCGAATCAGAAATTTGAGAATTACGCGTCGAAGTTTTTTGATTTTACAACAGTGCGTCAACGAATGACGGAATTGAAACAAGCATCTTTAACTTCATCAACGCATACGCGGATTAATGCCAAGAAGTTTATTCAGGTTTTGTATTTTGAAGCAAAACAGCTGGTAGATGAGGAATATTAGAATGTGAATAGGAGCCTGGGATAGAAAGAGTGATTCCAAGTATTTTCTCTAGGTGTATCGATAAGTATCAAAATAAATATATCTCATGAAGAGCTAATAGCTCTCCCACACGTGTGAAAGTATGTATCGCTTGGCGATATAACTTGTAAATAATGAACTCGCGGCCACACATGAAGTGAATGGCTTTCACAAAATGATTTTAATAAACGTTTAGAAGAATAAATACAAAAACCTAAAGAAAAATGGGGAGGACTCCTCTCCTTATTCCGAAAATAAGGTACCTTTTTAAGGCTTTTTTTTGCTTTTTTTTGGTTTGTATCGATGGGCGATATAACTATAGTGTTCCTCAAGAAAGGTGCAGATCGGCTATTTTTTGTTTTCGTATCGCTGGGCGATATAACACAAATATATATACCCAGAACCATAGAAAGGGAAAAGAGGTCGTTATGCTACATGATATACAGGAGAATAGAAGAGCATCCTCTCCTCCAAGGAAGGATCAAATTTGCATAAATCACCATTTAAACCCAGGCACCGAATCAAAAGTATAAATTCCTTTGTTTCGACTATTCGGATTCAATATTTTTCAAACTTCAACAAATTCCCGGGAAATATCTACATATTCTGAGTAGATTTCGACAAAATTAAGCTCTCAACCAATTGGTTGTGTTTTTTATTTGTTTAAAAATGAAACGGATGTAAGCTCAGCTCAAATCCGTTTTAGTCTACTAATTGATTTCTTACTGCATACAAGGCGGCTTGTGTCCGGTCAGCCAATTCGAGTTTCGACAAAAGGTTTGATACATGGGTTTTTACTGTTTTTTCGGTGATGAATAACGAGGCGGCAATTTCTTTATTGCTTTTTCCGTTGGCTATTTCTTTTAAAACATCCAACTCTCTTTTCGTTAATTCCGCTAGTAAATTCTTTTCTTGCTTGTTTTTATTGGACAAATTGGCTAGTAAATGAGAGGTAGCCTTTGGGTGGAGCTGGTTTTCCCCGCCAATTATTTTTTTAATGGATGTGACCAGTTCATCGGGCTGGATATCTTTTAACTGGAACCCTGAAGCACCGGCTTTGAGCGCTGGAATGACATGATCCTGGTCGGAAAAGCTCGTTAACATCATGATTTTAATGTCTGGCTGTTCTTGTTTAATAATCTTTGTGGCTTGGATTCCGTCCATTTCCGGCATCACCAGATCCATTAAAATAATATCTGGCTTCAGTAATTTTGCCTGTTCAACCGCTTCCTTGCCGTTGGCGGCTTCCCCGATAATTTCAAGGTCTTTTTGGGTCCGAAGAAAAAAGACTAGACCTCTTCTGACGACGTGATGGTCATCGGCGATTAGTACGCGGATACTCACTGAGTTCTCCTCCTTAATACGGAATATGAATTTCTATTTCTGTCCCACTTCCTGGTTTACTTTTTAAATGAAATTGGCCATTTAATGCTTCTGTCCGTGTTTTCATACTTTTTAATCCCAATGAGGGGATTTCTAGATTTTCTCCGGAGTGGAAGCCGCAGCCGCGATCCTTGACGGACATGACAACCTCATCTTTGGCAGTATGAAAGGTGAGGCTGGTTTCTGTGGTCTGGGAGTGCTTTTTACAATTGGCCAGAGCCTCTTGGCCGATGCGCCACAATGCTTCCTCGACCGTTACTGGAATGCTAGCTGCGCCTGTGATGTTTGCTTCAATGGACAGTCCAAGCATTTCCGCATAACTTTTCAGAGCACTTACTACTCCATTCTCCAATCCAAGCGGCCGCAGCTGCCAGATTAATGCTCTCATTTCGCCAAGCGCATCCTGCGCTAAATCCTGTATATAGCCAAACGTTTGTTTCACTTCATCTTGCTCTGTCATTTCCACTCCGGCCCTCGCTGTAAGGCTTAAGGAAAATAACAGCTGATTAACAGAATCATGAAGATCTCTTGCAAGCCGATTCCGCTCAGCGACCAGCGCAGTCTCCTGTTCCCTCTGGGTAAGTTTGATCCGTTTCAGCGCTGTGCCGATTTGATAGGCAACGGCTTCGAGTAAGGCGAGCTCATTTTTTTGAAAATGTGTTTTGTAGGGGGAACCTACGTTTAAGATCCCGAATCGTTCATTTCCAGCTCCGAGCGGGACGGTAGCGTGATGGGTGAGACCGCATGTTTCCCCTGCATTTTCGTCGATCGCATCTTCAATCCGTTTACATTCCATAATATTGGTTGCTTTCGTTAATTTTTTATTGTTATATTTATTGACGCACCAGCATCCACCCTGACACATCCTCTGCTTATCGTTATTCGCCAAAGCAGGCGGCAGGGCTTCGTCGGCTGCAAGATGATGCGTTCCATGTTCATCCATTAAAAATATCCATCCTGTTTGAAGTCCCGTCACTTGAAGAAGCCTTTTCAACACTCCAGACAATACGTCATTTGTATCGGTTCCTTCATTTAATAATTCAGCGATTTCCTTTAAAACGCCGATATCTTTATTCTCTTCCGACATACATTCTCCTCCAGCGTCCTGCATTTACTGTTATTATAGCTTATTGGTGGATGGTTTCTCTTCATTTGATGTCAAAAAGCTGCACTTCTGACGGCTTATTTTTGAGTATCATAACATAGGTTTAATCTGCAAAAACTCAATGACCTCTTTATTGGGTCCTTCATAAAAAATTGTTTCCCAGCCGTTTTCAAGCTTGTATGGCCCTTCTATTCTTCGGTTGGAATCAAACCGTTTCATCAATTCATAGAGGTCATCTACCTCAAAGCATAAATGTGTATTATTTTCCGCGGATTGACTAGAAATTAGCTCAAGCCTGAACTCCTTGGCAGCCAGGAACACAATATCTTCCTCCATGAAAGAGAAGCGGCTTTCTTCCTGAAGTCGAAAGTGCTTTTTGTAAAAAGCTACGGACTCCTCGAGACGATCTACTACTAGGCCATAATGGTGGAACCGCATATAAGTACCTCCCCGCTTATAAAATAAGATTCATATCCCCAAACTCATGCCATAAATAGCCGGCTTTAATTGCATAATCATATGCCTGTAGTAAATGGTGCTCTGATACAAAGGCGGACAACATATCGAGGTGACTTGCTTGTGGCTCATGAAGCCCCGTAATGATTCCGTCAGCTATTTGTAAAGGATAGTGTGGATCGATATAGAGATTTGTCACTCCTGAAAGGACCCCGTTTTTAGCGGCCGTCTCGAGCGCCCGAACTACTGTTGTACCGACGGCAATGACTCTTTTGCCAGATGCTTTCGTTTGGAGGATCCGTTCCATAATTCGTTTAGAGATTTGATACTCCTCTTCATTCTCTTCGGGTGACTGATGCCACCTATCATCAAGTAAATAGCTTAACCCGGTATGCAATTGGATAAAATCAACATGGATGCCTTTGTGCTTCATTTTAAAGATGAGCTCCCAGCTAAAGGCTCTGCCTGCCGAGGGCATCTCGACGGAACCGGGATGGGAGGCAAAAACGGTTTGATAGTAATCCAAGTCCCATGGCTGTTCAATATATTCATATCGGATCGGTTCACCCAGGTCATAGATGCTATTAAATAACTCTGTGCCTTTTTTCGTAAATTTTATGGTCTTAAGTGGCGAATTCTCTTTCTCGCCGATTACGATTGCTGACAATTCCAGGGAAAAGTCTAGTCGATCACCTGTTTTAACAGGGTTAGCTACAATTAGCGCATCCCACAATTCTTCGCAACGGCGCCTTGCCAACCTGACTTCCACTTTGGGTGCGATTGTTACGTTGTTTCTTGACCATTTACCATGTAATACCGCGGGTATGGTTCGGCTATTATTGGCTATGACCAGATCCCCAGGCTGAAGGTAATCTGCCAAGTGGAAGAACTGGTCATGCCGGACTTCTCCCGTTGACCGGTCCAGTACCATCATCCTGACATGATCCCGCCTTAAGCCGCGTTTTTCAGGAGGATGGGAAGCATTTAATTCATCTGGCAGATAAAAATCCAACGCTTTCGTCGCCATCACAATTCCTCCTCTGATTGGGCCTCAAACCGCTGGCCATTAATTCCTGCAGACTTATCGGATGCTAGATATAAAAAGATGTCGACCACATCCTCCGGTTTAGCCAATGGGTAATCGCAATTGGGAACAGCTAACTGGTGCATTTCTGTGTCCATTTCGCCGGGATCAACCATGTTTACCCGTACATTTGTTTCACTTAATTCATCAGCCCAGGTTTGGGTAAGACCCTCAACTGCAAATTTTGAAATCCCGTATGCACCCCAGCCCGCATAACCGGTATGGCCAGCTTCAGATGTAACATTAATAATCGATCCTACATTCCGCTCAAGCATCCCTGGAATCACTCTTCTGGTAACCAGAAATGGCGAAACTGCATTCACCCTTAGCACCTCAGCAAAATCTTCTTCCGGATAATCGAGCAGCATGGGCATTGGACTAGGCCCTAGGATAGATGCATTATTAATCAGGACATCAATATGGCCATAGGCTTCCTCTGTCATCGCAACGAGCCTTTCCACATCCCGTGATTTGGAAATATCAGCGGTAACCGCCAGTACCTCAGCACCTAAATTTTCAGCTTCCTCTTTCACAGTTAGCAGGACTTTTGCTGACCTGGAGCAAATCGCAAGTTTAGCTCCTTCCTTAGCAAAAGATAGTGTTAACGCTCTACCCAATCCTTTTGAGGCTCCAGTGATCATTACTACTTTATTTTTCATATTTGTCTCTCCCCTTTGTTCCTTGATGTTTTAAGCATACAGGGTTCTGGAAAATCATCCTTCGGAAAAAAGCTTGAAGTTTATCTACAACTTTAGGATGAGAAAAGACGAATTTACTTGTTCGGGGAGTTATCGAAACAACCAGGAAAAGTGGTATTAACCTCTTTTAAAGAGGGGGAGGTTCCATTTACCGGAGAAAGGGAAAAAAGGGGTCCCATCGGTAAATGAAAAAGGTCTCCATTTACCGAGGAAAGGGGAAAAAGCACCTCGCCGGTAAATGAAAAGAGTCTCCATTTACCGAGGAAAGGGGAAAAAGCGCCTCGCCGGTAAATGAAAAAGGTCTCCATTTACCGAGAAAAGGGGAAAAAGCACCTCGCCGGTAAATGAAAAAGGTCTCCATTTACCGAGGAAAGGGGAAAAAGCGCCTCGCCGGTAAATGAAAGAGGGTTCCATCCTTAATAAAAAACAAGGCCACTCCACGACAAATGGAAGGGCGTATAGTTGGACAAAAATGAAGTAGGAGATGGCTTTAATCAATTATTATTCAAAATATCTATGCTGCCTTTCTCCAACTGACTTATAGTTTTGCATTAGAATTCTTCGTATCGTTTTTCTAGACCCAACCACCCTACACCAGTCATGAACCAGATTCGTTGTAATTTTTAAATCAGGGAAAAGCAGCACTAACTCTTCCGCGCACCGTAAGACAACTGAATCGACCAACTCCTCGTGCCCGCATTTATCACACACCAAAATGATCTTATTATCCTCAACTGAAAATATTAACGAATGACAATCTGCGCAAAGAGGCCCCTTTTGCAATTGACCATAGCTATAAGGCGGAAAACGAGTATACGGAGAGTCGGTTTGATGCAGTGAGATTGATTGGTCAGTAAGCATTTTGTGGCGGTTCGTTAGTTTTGATGGGATTCCGTTTAATTTTTTCATCAGGCTATTAAGCTGAGTGGGATGTATAATGGGTTCGTTTAATGGGGCTTGATATAAGGTGAAATTTTTGTTGACAAAGGCCACGTCACCTTCAATAGGTAAATAAAAGCCGAGATTTTTAAGTAAAGGGCGGAGGAGTGATTTACTGCGATTTAATTGGTGTAATGGATTTCTTATTTCATCCTTAGATAATTTAGGATAGAAATTTCCTAATTCATACCTATAATCTCCCTCATAGTTTTTTACTTCGTACGGGTAGACGGTATGCTGAGAAATGATTAATGTATCAATTTGAATAAATGATTTATTCTGCTCGAGGCACAAATCATTTATTATATAAAGTTCATTTTCCAATTTCATTGTTAACCGGTCAAATTTCAACTCTCCCTGGTAGCCCTTTTCTAGGTACACTAAATGTTTCTTATCTTTTGGCGATAAATCCATACGTGCATTTAAAGATAACAGTGTTCTATACTCTTTTGACATCGTACGGGGCTTTACGATCATATTCTCTTCCTCTCCCAACTTTTAAAGAAACTCACCTTAATTTTACAAAAAGTAACATAAATATTGTTTGAATACTTTGTTAACAATTATGTTTTTATCAGCAAAATCCATCGGATAAAAATTGGCAACTTATAACGGTCAGAACTTTGCATTTCTTCTGAACCCCAGATAAAGAATAGTTCTAAGAGGTGAAAAGTAGTGACAGTAATTACGACCTTTAAAGAAAAAAAACGGGAAAAACAAATAAAATATGAGCGTTCCGTCCTTCGGGAGTTATCGATCAATACATTAAAAGAACGAGTCCAACAATACTTTGGCTCTACAAAAATTGCCTCCAGCCTAATAATGAATACAGGCATAGAAGAAGCATGCTATGACATTGCCCTTGAAGCCTTTTTATTGGGGGCAAAATTCAGCAAGTTTGGTTATTATGGAGAAGACTTAGATGAGGTTCGCAAACGCTGCTATCGAGAAGAAAAACATTTAATTGATACCCTATATAATTTTTTCCTTTATTGGGGAAGCGGTGAAGAGGGCACCATGAGTGAATCACTTTATTACCTGTGTGAGCAATATATCCGTATCTGGTGGAGAGAAGGCTATGAAAAGGGGCAAAGGCGCCACAAGCTCCGTCTCCACTAATGTCCATCATTTCTTCCTGTTCTAAATCCCCCCTTTGTCCCATATAGTTTAGTGAATCGGGACGAGCGGGAAGGAATGATCTGGGTGTCAAAACGAAGATTAAAAATCATAAGTTTTATTGTGGGGCTATTTGTCTTATTTTTCGTTTTACAATACGATTTTGCTGAAGATGACTCGTTAAATGCGTGGAATCTTCCATTGTCGGGAAAAATCATCTTACTTGACCCGGGCCATGGCGGTCCAGATGGCGGTGCTGGAACGGGTCAAACATTGGAAAAAGACATTGCCTTAAAGATTACAAAGAAGGTCAAGGATTACCTGCAAATGCAAGGTGCCCTTGTGATTATGACGAGAGAAACAGATACAGACTTAGCCGCTTCGGATACAAGGGGTTATAGTAGGAGAAAAGTTGAAGATTTAAAAAATAGACTAAAAATGATCAATAACGGTGATAACGATTTTTTTGTCAGCATTCATTTAAATGCGATTCCTTCTGCCAGGTGGAGCGGAGCACAGACCTTTTATGCTCCACATTTTAAGGAAAATGCTAAGGCAGCAAAATTTGTTCAGGAAGAACTTCGGAAAAACTTAGAGAACACCACTCGTAGAGCCAAACCAATCAATAATGTGTATATATTAAAGAATGCAAAGAAGCCGGGTATTTTAGTTGAGGTGGGCTTTTTGTCCAATCCAGCAGAAAAGGAAAATTTAAAGAAGGATTCTTACCAGGAAAAAATTGCGATATCCATCTATCAAGGAATTACTCGTTATTACACGAATGAAAAAGAATTAGTTGAACCAGATTATTGAAGGCGGGAAAACCCCTTCTATTTTTTTGCGAAAAGTTGGATTCAACCTATAAAGTACGTGTGATTCAATTAACTGTTTCCGGGTGTGGTTATGATATACTAAGAGATGGAAACGAATTCAAAATGTGAGGTGCTTTTTTATGTTAACAGAAGAAAGAGTCCATGAGGTTCTAGGCAGCCTCAAAGAACCATTTTTACATAAAACATTAGCTGAATTAAATGCTATTGTTGAAATAAAAGTAAAAGAAGAAAAAAATCATGTCAGTGTAAAGGTAGCCATCGCAAAGACAGGTACAGCTGAACAGCTCCAACTGCAAACACAAATTGTCAATTTGTTAAAAGAAGCAGGAGCGGCATCGGTTGGAATCCGTTTTAGTGAACTTCCTGAAGAAGTGTTAGCAGCAAACCGTCATGCACAACCAGAAAGTAATGATACCAACCTGCTTCATTCAAATAATACCAACTTCATTGCGATCGCAAGTGGAAAAGGCGGAGTTGGTAAATCAACGGTTTCGGTTAACCTCGCCGTTGCACTAGCACGTCTAGGCAAAAAGGTTGGACTAATTGACGCGGATATCTATGGATTTAGTGTTCCAGATATGATGGGAATAACAGAAAGACCGGTTGTTAGAGGAGAAAAAATAATTCCTGTTGAACGGTTTGGAGTACAAGTCATTTCAATGGGCTTCTTTGTTGAGGATAATTCACCTATTATCTGGCGCGGGCCGATGTTAGGGAAAATGTTAAACAGCTTCTTTAATGAAGTAGAATGGGGCGACATTGAGTATTTACTTTTAGATTTACCACCTGGAACTGGGGATGTCGCATTAGACGTTCATACGATGCTTCCGGCATGTAAAGAAGTTATTGTAACAACACCGCATCCAACGGCCGCTTTTGTCGCAGCGCGTGCTGGGGCAATGGCTCTGAAAACTGACCATGAAGTTCTTGGTGTCATTGAAAACATGGCTTATTTTGAAAGCAAGCTGACCGGGGAAAAAGAATATGTATTCGGCCAAGGCGGCGGCGATAAATTAGCGGAAGAATTAAATACAGAAGTTCTTGGCCGTCTGCCGCTAAATCAGCCTGATTGGAACGAGGAAGACTTTGCCCCATCGGTCTATCAAGTAGACCATCAGATTGGAAAAGTTTATCTAGAAATAGCTGAAAAAGTAACTGGCTTGCTAAAAAAGTAAATTAATGAAAATAGAAGCCTCTTCCGATGTGGAGAGGCTTCTATTTTTTGATAGGAATGTATCAAGGTCTAGCTTCAGCTACCTTGGTCGCTTTTGCTGCCGCCCGATTGATCGCTGCTGCTCTTTCCTCCGGATGATTTGCTATTTGCTTCTTCAGCTGCCTTTAAGAGTAATTCTTGTATTTTTGCCTTAAATAAAGGACTATCGACCGTTTCCGTAATTACTTTCTGGAGATGCTCGCGGTATTCTTTGCTTTTTAGAGCATCTGCCAATTCCTTTTGTATTTCAGGCTCTTTAAAAACTTCAATCATCATTCCTCTATATTCAGGGTCATTCATTAATTCCTTTAGTAACGTTTTATTTTCAGATTTCAAATTTTTAGAAATGCTTTGTGCAAATTTAGGATCACTAAATGTTTCTTTCCAGTATTGTTTGGCTTTATCTGAGGTTAGTGTTTGCTGGATGGTGTCAGAGACAACTTTTTGATCCATCACAAGCTTTTCCTTCATACTATCACTTGACATCACATCTTGGATTGCTTTCTTACCATCATCGGTTTTGAGAATATCAACGACCATTTTCTTCGTTTCTTCGTAATCAATTTGTCCTCCGCTGCTGGCGTCATTGGAAGAACAACTTGTCAGGAACACCATGATGGGCAGGAGGAGCAACATGCTTTTTGCTTTCATTAATAAGCCCCTTTCACATAAAAATCCTTAAGTTTAGCATGTAGTAACTGCTGAAAGATTATTCGTAAGGAATCATAAAATATGGATTTTTCAAATTCGGCTTGGTACAATCATAATGTTATTTATTTTTCTTAGTATGGAGGTTTGTAGTGTGACGAGCCGTAATTGGGTAAAACTATTTTTAAACACATTATTAGTTGGCGGACTCACAACGGCTATTGTGGGCTTTATTGTTCGCTGGAATGAGTTTCAGCCCTATTTTACTGAATTTAAACTCTTTGATATTTTATCAACATTAATTTGGTTAATTGTCATGGGCTTTCTGTTTAGTGTCATCAGCCAAATGGGCTTTTTTGCATATTTAACGGTTCACCGTTTTGGTTTAGGAATCTTTAAATCTGTCTCACTTTGGAATGCTGTTCAAATTGTCCTGATTCTATTTGGTTTATTTGATTTAGTTTATTTACGATACGAAAATTTTGCTGGATCAAAGGATGTGCTCCTGCCTTATTTTGTTCCAGCTATCATTCTTTTAGTCGTTGGTCTAATCGTTGCGTGGTACAAAACGAAACAGACAAATCAAGAGGCGTTTATACCTGCCATGTTCTTTATGATCGTGGTTACATTAGTTGAGTGGGTTCCAGTTCTGCGTGTCAATGAAAAGAGCTGGCTTTACCTGATGATGTTGGCGTTGCTTGCGTGTAATGCCTATCAATTATTAATTCTTCATAAATTAAACCTACAATCTGAGCAGGAAAGACAAAAAAGAGCGAGTCAATCGCCTGGTAAATCAAAAAATAATAACCAAGCAAATATGAAAAAGACAAAAAAACCGTCCATTTAATATATTGGACGGTTTTTTAGCGTATAACTATTTGATTTCTCTGGAACTTGCCTCTCCATTTGCGATTAATTCTGATACTGAAATAAGTTTTAACCCTTTTTGCTGAATATTCTTCAAAATCAGCGGCAGTGCTTTTGCTGTTTGCTTTGCCGAGTCCGAAGCATGGAGCAGAATAATATCACCTTTTTCAGCCTTATTAACATTTTTAACAATGGTTGGTACGCCAGGATTATTCCAATCCTTTGAATCCACACTCCAATGGACAACCGTATATCCATATCTGTTGGCTATTTTCAAGGTTCTCTCATCAAAATGGCCAGTTGGAGCACGGAGTAATTTAATATTCTTTACATTTAACTTCGTGAAGGCCACTTGTGCTTTTGAGATATCTTGGCCGATTTTTACATCTTCCAAATCCCGATAGTCTTTGTATTCGTAACCAAGAATGCCGATTTCATAACCATCCTTTACAATCCGACTGACAAGATCCGGATGTCTTTCAGCCCATGAACCTGCTAAGAAAAAAGTGGCTGCCTTTACGCCCTCCTTATTTAGCGTATCTAAAATCGGCTCTGCCTTTTCGTCACCCCAGCCGATATTGAAAGTAAGAGCAAGATCCTTTTCCCCTCTATAAACGGCTTTCGGTCCATCTTTTGTTGAAAAGACAGGAATTTGTGCAAGATTCTCTATGTAGAGAAACCAAGCAGTAAAAAATGCAGCAATTAATATGAGTGAAATATTCTTCAAAGTCTTCCCGTTAAATACAAAAAAGAATTTCATCGTCCCCACCTCGTCCAATACTGTCCTTGTCTCAACCTATGACCGTAATTTTAAAAATATGATTAGAAAAATTTAATCATAAAATTTCAATAATTGGAAAAGACTACTATAACTAGATATTTCGCTGGAGGTTATTCAATGTTTGGACTTCTAATAAACGATAAAGAAGTAAAAGAAATGGAATACCTTATTAAAAGAGAAATGGATGAAATATTATTTGATTTAAGAGATGATCGAATCGATCATATTGTTAAACGTGCAATGGAAGAACGATATAAAGTTTTATTTACATTATTTAGACGGGTTGCTTCTCCCCATGATTGTTTAAAGTATATGAGGAGGGGAAAGAAGGATAGGAAAAAGGGGTAAGAAAAAACTTCATATTTTTTGTGCAAAGTTCGTTGACAATTATATAGTATCTTGGTATATTAATAAACGTCGCTGCTGACGTAAAAAACACTTAAAAAAAGTTGTTGACATTACGTTTTGTGGGTGATATATTAATAAAGTCGCTTTTGAGCGAATGAATAAATTGTTCTTTGAAAACTAAACAAACAAAATCGTGCAAACAAACAAAAATTTTTAGTTTCAACTAAGAAACTAAGCCAACGTAACA